>CANQLO010000003.1 GCA_947624715.1 uncultured Clostridia bacterium | reverse complement strand
TTTTCTCGTGTCTTTAAAGCTAATTCCTGCCTCATTGTCATATAATTATCACCTCCATTTTGTATAATATATCATTTTATTGAATAAAAGTCAATGAATTTTGTTCAAAATGTTTCAAAAAAATAAAGAGAGCACATGAACTTTACCCCCTTAACTTGTAAGTTGTATTACTTTTTACTTGGTAAATCTTTGCAAGTTTCAATAACAATTTCTTTTAATACTTCTTTATTATCTATATCATCAACTAAATACATAGGTTTAGCACTCTCATAAGGTATTTGTTCTTGCATATCATATTTTTTATTACTATTTACTATCTTCACAAGTAACCTATTATCGTATATTCCCCCAAATAACACACCATTATAATATAATAAATACTCTCTCATCATTGCTTTACAAGTTATATTATCTAATAAACTTAATTGCTCTAATATAAAATCTTTATAATCTTTTGATGTAGCCATTTTTTCATCTCCTATCTACTCGACAACTTACTATTTTGTATTATGATTATATTATCATAAATTTCTTTTTTTTACTAGATTTTGAGAAGATATAAATTGATAAAAAATAAATTAAAAAGACTTAAAAAAATGCAACATTTTTAATACCTTTTTGGAATTAACCTTATAGAAGAGAAAAAATTCTTCAATAAAAATAAAAAAAATTTTCTAAAAATTACCCATTTTTTGAAAAACGAAGACATTTATATAATAGAGGGATAAAATTTAAAAATTTTTCTAAAAAGTTTACATTTTAGATAATATTTTGGAACTTATCCAGTAGATAGATAAATTTTATTCTTACTAATTTATGAAAGGAGGACATCTACATTGATAACAAATGAAGAAAATACAAAGTTAGGATTAACTGTAGATGAAGCAAGAGAAATGTTAGGTATAGGTAGAAATTTAATGTTGCAATTAGTTAAAGTAAAAGGTTTTCCAGCAGTTAGATTTAAAAGGAAAATTATTATCAATAGAGAATTGTTACCAAGATGGTTTTCAGAAAATTTTGGAGAGTATGGCAATTATCATTATTAATAATCAAAAAAAGGGCTGATTTCTTATTTTAAACGTGATAAGATACATTTAGATATTAAGTTTTGTGCCCTTAAACTATTTATTATGAAATAACAAGGTTCTGGGTACCTTACTTTGCAATCTTTGATTGCTTAGTAAGGTCAGGTTCTTATATTTTTTAAACATATTTGGAAGGAGTTATTATGGAAAAAATAAATAGACAAAGAGCACCAAAAGGAACAGTTACAATAAGAAAGAAAGGAAACAGTTATGAGGCAAGAGTAACTATTGCCCTTAATTCTATTATGGAAGGAGCCCACAAGAATCCTAGATTATCTAGAACAGCAAGAAGTGAAAAAGAGGCAAGAAAGCGATTAGGTGAATTAATTACTGATGTATATTTTGATATAAAAAGAAATAGCACTATACCAAATGTCAAAGTATTTACGGATGAATGTTCGACAGAACTAAATAAGTTTACTGAATTTAATGAAGAAAGAGAAAGAAGAAAAATAGAAATATTGGCAGATGATTATACATTATTTCCAAACATAGCAAAAGAATGGCTTAATTGGAAAAAGAAACAAGTAAATCCCAGTACAAATAAAACAATAAGTTAAAAACCGTAGAAACTTACATAAACACCATAAAAAATCATGTTATGGTAGACTTTAAAAACTATCATGTCAGCGAAATTAGTAAAGATTTGGTAGAGAACTATATTAACGAAAAAAGGCAGAAAACACCTAGACTTGCTAAAGATTTATTCTTGCTTATTAGGGCGGTTTTAACCTATGCAAAAGATAAAAAAGGCTTAATAAAAGAAGTTCCAAACTTCGATCTGAAATTTCAAAAGAAGAAAAGAGCTAAAGTAACAAAGGTATGTTATTTACCAGAAGAAAGACAAAAGGTATGGCTTGATATATGTGAAAAAGATAAAAGACCTTTCGCATTACTTTTTGCTACCTTACTTCAAACAGGTATGAGACCAGAAGAAGGATGTGGCTTAAAATGGAAATCTGTTCACTTTAATCAGAATAAAATTAAAGTAGAAAATGCTTATAAGGATATTACTTTATATGATGATGAAATGAATATTACAGGACATATTATGACAGTTGGGGATTTAAAAACAACAGAAAGTTATCGTAGCATACCAATGACACCAAGACTAAAGGAAATGTTATTAAACCTAAAAAGAGAAAAAATGAACAATTTACAGTATGGGCAAGAATGGAATAATAATGAATATGTATTTTTAAATACGATTGGAACACCTTATGTCCCAGAAAGACTAACAAAGAAAATAACAGAGTTTATAAAGAAATATAAGTTAGAACACATGACAATTTATGGATTTAGACATTCCTTTGCAACTTTAATGAGTGAAAAAGGTATGGATAAAGAGGTATTACGAGAATTAATGGGGCATAGTGAATTTGAAACTACAGATTTTTATTATATTCATGTATCAGAAGAACGAAAGAAAAAAGAGTTTGAAAGAGTAAATTTCGAGGAATTTCAGGGGAAAAATACTCAAAATAAGGGGAAAATATATACTGCAAAGAGAAAAATAAGAACCCTACCCACCATCACAATCAAAGATTGTGGGTGGGTACCCAGGAACCTTGTTGTTTCACAATAAAAACTCTCAAATTAGCTTGAGAGTATGGTGCACCAGGAGGAATTCGAATCCCCGACCTCTCGGTTCGTAGCCGAGTGCTCTATCCAGCTAAGCTACTGGTGCATATTTAATGTACCTGTATATTATAGCTTTATTTTAAGGAATATTCAAGTAGTTTTGCATAAAAAAATATGGCTTCAAAAATGAAACCATATTTTTTAAAAATTTATATAAAGATAATTTAATCAATATCAAATATATCCAAATTTTCAGTTGTAGGTTCAGTAATAATTTTTCCTTCATAATCATATCTAGAACCATGACAAGGGCAGTCCCAAGTTTTTTCTAAATTATTCCATGAAAGCTCACAACCCAAATGCTTGCAATATGGAATTACAGCAAACATTTTACCATTTTTATCTTTATATATTCCAACTTTTTTACCTTTGTAATCAACAACTCCACCACTATCATTTTTAAGTTCTGTATAAGATTTAATTGGAGGAGATAGTTTATTAATAGCAAGAGAATATACGGATGTTTTAAGCATATTTCCAAATTCTTTTCTATTTTTAATTGGTTCTAATCTAGTAGCAGTATAAACTTTTTCATAAGAATTTTCATTTCCTAAAATTTTATCTGAAATTATTTTTGCAGCAACATGTGAAGTAGTCATCCCCCATTTTTTGTATCCTGTTGCAACAAACATATTAGGAAGAAAATTAGAAAATTCTCCTATATATGGAATTTTATCTAAAGTAACACAATCCTCAGTCATCCACCTATATTTTATTTTTGCATTTGGATAAATTGATTTAATATAATTTTCTAAATTAATGTAAATATCATCAATATTTACATCAGTTGCTCCTGTTTTATGTTCGCCACCACCAACAATTAATAATTTTTTCCCATTTTCTTGAACAGCATTTCTAAAAGAAGCACTAGGAGTATCACATGATATATACATACCATCAAAAACATCCTGTTCTAATTCTACACCAATTGCATATGAGGATTCTTGATACATTTTTATAAAATACATCCCAGGGAAATTTTTAATAGGATAGTGAGAAGCCATAACTAAATATTTTGTAGTTATTTTGTGTCCATTTACATATACTTCATATTTATCTTTTACATGTTTTATATCTATGACTTTTGAATTTTCAAAAATATTTATATTTCTTTTTTCCAAAATTGATAATAATGAAAGAAGGTATTTTCTTGGATGAAATTGTGCTTGATTTGGAAACTTTATACTTGCCTGTATTGGAAAAGGAAGAGGACATTCTGTTACGAATTCTGCTTTTAAACCAAGAGAAATAACAGAAGATACCTCATCTACAATTCTTTGCACACTTGATTTATCACATGTATATACATATGCATCCTGAGAAACTAAATCGCAATTAATGTTTTCTTTTTTAACTATATCTTTAATAGTCTTAATTGCTTCTTCATTTGAATTTAAATAACCTTTGGCAATATCGAATCCAAAAGAATTTAACAAATAATCATATAAAAGGCCATGCTGACTAGTTATTTTGGCAGTTGTATTTGCAGTTACTCCCATTGCCATTCTATCAGCTTCAACAATAGTAACATTTAAAGAAGATTTAGAAAGCATATACGCTGTTGCTATTCCAGTAATACCGCCACCAATAATTAAAACATCTGTATTAATATCACTAGATAAACTAGGATAATTTGTTTGCGGGGTACTTTCTACCCAATAAGAATTATTCATAAAACCACCAATAGTATTATTTACTAAAATAAAAAAAATATTCACTAAGCAAATACCGTAGAAGAGGGCGCTCTAAGTCCGCCCATTATAAACAATGGATTTGCATATTTGCGGGTCGACAGAGTCGTCGACCCCTACAGCGTTTGCATCTGGTTTGTTGTTTGAAATGGTTTATTTCTAATCTCTAACCTCTAATTTCTAACTTCTAACCGCTAACCTCCAATTTATAATTGCAAATATTTTGTATTAATGATATACTGTGCATAAATAATAATACGTAAAGGATGAAATTTAATGGAAAAAAATAATAAATTAAATGAGTTTTTAGAAACAAATAAAAAATCACATTTTTTACAATCACCAGAGTGGGCAAAGGTAAAATCCGATTGGAAACATGAAATGATTGTTATAGAGGAAAATAATCAAATAAAAGGTACAATGAGTATACTTTTGCGAAAGGTACCTATTTTTAATAGATATATAATGTATGCACCTAGAGGATTTGTGTGTGATGAACATGACAAGGATACACTTACAAAATTAACTGAAAAAGCGAAAGAAATTGCTAAAAAATATAAAGCATTTATATTTAGACTTGACCCTGATATACCAAATAATGATGAAGAATTTAAAAAAATAGCACAAGAAATTGGATATAAAATAAAGAAAAATATAAAAAATATTGATCAAGTTATTCAACCTAAATATGTATTTAGATTAGATTTATCAGGTAAAACAGAAGATGAATTACTAGCTTCTTTTAATCAAAAAACAAGGTATAATATAAGACTTGCAATAAAAAAAGGTGTAACAATAAGAGAAGGTAGCAAAGAAGATTTAAAAATATTTTATAACATTATGAAGGAAACGGGTTCAAGAGATAACTTTTTTATAAGACCACTATCATATTTTGAACATATTTATGATTGTATGAGTCCAAACCATGTAAAATTAATAATTGCAGAGCATGAGAATACTCCAATTGCTGCAGTATTACCAATAATGTATGGAAATAAGGTATGGTATTTATATGGTGGAAGTTCAAATAAATATAGAAATTTAATGCCAAACTATTTATTACAGTTTGAAATGATGAAGTGGGGATTAGAAAATAATTGTGATATTTACGATTTTAGGGGAGTATCTGGATTTAAAGATGAAAATGACCCACAATATCGGTGTATACAGATTCAAAAAAGGATTTAATCCTGAATTTGTTGAGTTTGTAAATGAATTATATATAATATTTAATCCTGTAATGAATTGGATATTTAATTTTAGTGAAAAATGTTATAAGAAACTAAGCGGTATAAAAAATAAATTAGGTAAAAAGAAAATATAATTTATTGTAATTTTTTGGAAAAAGTATTGCAAAATACTTTTTCTTTTTGTATAATATAAAATATTTAATTCGATAAAAATTTTTTTCTAAATAAAATTTCCAAAAAAAGAGGTAAATATGTTATCAATAGTAAAAAGCATGTCATTATTAGGTTTAGATGGCTATCTTATTTCCGTTCAAGTAGATGTGTCTGGTGGATTTCCTGGTTGGGAAATAGTAGGACTTCCAGATGTGAGTGTAAAGGAAGCAAAAGAAAGGGTAAGAACAGCTATAAAAAATTCTGGTTATGAGCTACAGAGCAAAAAAATAATAGTAAATCTTGCACCAGCAAATACAAAAAAGGAAGGTTCTTTTTATGATTTGCCAATAGCAATAGGAATATTAATTTGCACAGAAGAAATAATTGCAGAAGTTCCACAAAATACTGCATTTGTTGGGGAACTATCATTAAATGGAAAAATAAATAAAGTAAATGGAATTTTATCTATGTGCATAGAAGCAAAAAAATTAGGAATAACAAAAATAATTGTACCAGCAGAAAATGCAAAAGAGGCTGCTGTTGTAAAAGGTATAAAAATATATGGTGCAGAAAACCTTAGGCAAGTGGTTGATTTTTTGAATGGGAATGACGTAATTAAAGAAGTACAAGTCGATATAGAAGAGTTATTTAAAGCAAATAATACAAATTTACTAGATTTTTCAGAGGTAAAGGGACAAGAAAATATAAAAAGGGCATTAGAGATTGCAGCAGCCGGAGGACATAATTGTCTGCTCATTCGGCTCTCCTGGTTCTCGGCAAAACAATGATGGCAAGAAGAATACCATCAATTTTACCAGATTTAACTTTTGAAGAAGCATTAGAAACAACTAAAATACACAGCATTTCTGGAATTTTATCTAAGGATATGCCACTAATTACAAAAAGACCATTCAGAGCACCACATCACACAATTTCTAATAGTTCATTAGTTCGGAGGAGGAAAAATTCCAAAACCAGGAGAAATAAGCCTTTCACATAATGGCGTTTTATTTTTAGATGAGTTGCCAGAATTTAATAAAAATACATTAGAAGTTTTAAGAGGACCTTTAGAAGATGGAATAATAAATATTAGCAGAGTAAATGCATCATTAACATATCCATGTAACTTTATGTTTGTTGCTTCTATGAATCCATGTCCATGTGGATTTTTTGGCTCAAAAGAAAAGGAATGTACTTGTTCTCCAAGAGCAATAGAAAAATATATGGGAAAAATAAGTGGACCTCTTTTAGATAGAATAGATATTCAAATAGAAGTAACAGCAGTAAAATACGAAAAATTAGAAAATGATGAAATACCAGAAAGTTCTGAGATAATAAAACAAAGAGTAAATAAAGCAAGAAAAATACAACAAGAAAGGTATAGAAATAATGGTATTTATTCAAATGCACAACTTACACCAAAATTAGTAAACAAATATTGTAAATTAGATAATGAAGGAAAAAAGATTTTACAAAATGCATTTGAAAGACTTGGCTTAAGTGCTAGAGCATATGGAAGAATACTTAAAGTTGCAAGAACAATTGCAGATTTAGATGGAAAAGAAAATATAAATGTAAGCCATATAGCAGAGGCAATACAATATCGAAGTTTAGATAAAAAATATTGGAAAAACATGTAACATTAAGGGGTTAGTATGAAAAAAATAAAAATAATAAAAAATACAGATAAAAAATTTCCTAAAAAATTATTAGAAATTAAAGAACCACCTAAGCAGTTATATATAATAGGAAATGATAAATTATTAAATAGAGATTCAATAGCAATAGTAGGCTCAAGAGAATGTACACCATATGGAGCAAAATATGCAAAAGAATTTGCAAATAAAATAGCAAAAAAAGAGATCTGTATAGTAAGTGGAATGGCAATTGGAATAGATACTTCAGCACATATTGGAGCACTTAAAGAAAAAGGTAAAACAATAGCTGTATTAGGTGCAGGGTTTAATAATATATATCCAGAAGAAAATTTAGAATTATACAAACAAATATTAGAAAATGATGGACTGGTTATATCAGAATATAGTCCAGATACAAAAGTAGATTTATCTAAATTTCCATTTAGGAACAGAATAATTAGTGCACTATCTATGGGAGTATTAGTAGTAGAAGCAAAGCACAGAAGCGGAAGTACAGTAACAGCAAAATATGCAAAAGAACAAAACAAAAAGATATTCTGTATTCCTAGTAATATAGACTTAAAAACAGGGGTTGGAACAAACAAGCTTATACAATCAGGTGCAAAGCTTGTAACATGTGCAGAAGATATACTTGCAGAATACAATATATTATCAGAAAATACAGAAATACAAGAAGAAATAAAAGTTGAAGAAGAATTTAAAGAAATATATAATTCAATTTCATATATGCCAATAAATATTAATTTAATTTGTAAAAAGTGCAATTTAAATATTTCAGATGTAACTCAAAAATTATTAATAATGGAAATAAAAGGGTACATTAAAAGCCTACCAGGAAATGAATATGTGAGGATATAATATGTATAAAAGTCATGAACTCGGAAAATTACGGAGAAGAACTAGCAGCAAATTATTTAAGTAAAAAAGGATATAAAATAATAGAAAGAAATTTTGAATGTAAGCAAGGGGAAATAGATATAATTGCCCTATATGGTAAAGAACTGGTATTTGTAGAAGTAAAAACAAGAACAGATATGTCTTATGGCGAGGCATCTGAGGCAATAACTATATTTAAATTAAAACATTTAATCAATTCAATAAAATATTATCTTTATACACGAAATCTTCAAGATGAATTTATAAGAATAGATGTAATAGAAGTATATGTAAAAAATAATAAAATAAAAATAAATCACATAAAAAAAGCAATAGAATAGTGAAATGTTATTTACTTTAACCATTATAGAGTATAAAATTATAAAGGGATAGAAAATGGAAAATAAACAAAATAATAAATTATTAATTGCAAAAATTGAAGATAAAATACGCATAAGTAAAAATCAAAATAAGATAACAAACTCAGAGTTTTTAAATGAATTTCAAGTTGCAATTGTACAAAAAGAATTATTAAATTTAAAAGAGAAGGGGTACTTTTTTTATGGAGGGTATGACAAAGCAATAAGGAAAATATTAATAATGTACCCAGATAAATTAGATAAAGATGTAGTTTTAAAAAATATAAATGATATAGTAGTTGCAATAAAAGTAGATTTACCAAATGAGTTACAAGGAAAACTAAAACATAAAGATTATCTAGGAACAGTAATGAGTTTTGGACTTACTAGAGAAAGAATAGGAGATATTATAGTATACGAAAAAAAGGCATATATAATAGTTTTAAAAGAGAATTCAGAATATATAAAAAATGAATTTAAACAAGAAAAAAGATTTAAAAAAGCTAAAATAGAAATAATAGATATTAACAAAATAGAGTCAAAACCAATAGAATTTGAAGAAATAAATATAAGTGTAAACTCATTAAGATTAGATAATATAATATCTGAAATATTAAAAATATCAAGAAAAACAGCACAAGAGCAAATAGCAGAAGAAAAAATATTTGTAAATTATATATCACAAATAAAAACTACAAAAAATGTAAATGAAAATGATATATTGGTAATAAGAGGAAGCGGGAAATATATTATAGAAAAGTTTTTAGGAAAAAATAAAAAACGGAAAAGAATTAATACAAATAAAGAGGTATATATGAAAATAGTTCGATTTTTTATTAATATAATTTTCAAAATATAAAAAATTGTACAAAGGAATTGTAAAAAATTTCCAATTAATATATAATCTTAATATATTAATTTAGAAAGGAGGTTAACAACATGTCTATTGAGAAAGAATACTTTAATGCAATTAAGGGAATTATCGATTTGACTACGCAACATATTGAGGAGAGCCTGAGAAAAAATCAAGAAGAAAATGAAAAGTTTAAACAAGAATTTGCTAGGAAAAAAGAAAAGATTGAAGAATTGCAAAAAAAACGATATGGACAGTATTCTGAGGATGAGTAGTTAGTTAATCTCCCAAAAAAACTATAGTTTTTTTGGCAAATGAGGGTATTCTATAATAGGATACCTTCTTTTGCAGTATAAAATTTTTGTAAAATTTTCATAGCTATTGCAAAAATTATGTAAATGTGATATTATGTGGTATGCAAAAGACAGGTAATTCCTTTTTGCCTATAGGGAGGTCAGCTATAGTAAAATAAAAAAGGAAGGAGAAGATTTAATGACTTCAAGTGAAGTTATTGAAAGGCTAAAGTCAGCTTGCTTAGAAGGCTTGAATGAGAATTGTATTGGTGAAAAAAACGTAATATTTATGGATGAATGTGGTCAAGTATTCAAAGGTAATTTATATCATGGATTTGCTGTCGTTCCTGAAAATGAAGTAAGAATCTTGATCCAATACGATTTTTATGACGAATTAGTTTATCATATACTTATATCTAACAATATTTGCTGGATGTTTGATGAACTATATGATCTTAGACAAGCTATAGAAAACAAATTTACCAAAGCACATGCTATGGTAAAGCCAGTTGATGATAATATACTGTCATGTTTAGTATATCTTGATTAGTATATTATTAGCTAAAAAATTTCATAGTGAGGGTTTTCCCTTCACTATGAAATTTTTTTATAACATCACAGGTTATAGAATTATCTTTGAATATATAATATTTAAATATATCATTTCTATATATCCATTTAAGGAGATGAATATTAAAAATAAAATTAAATTTATAAAATTTCTTTAATATTTAAAATAACATCCAGAAAATGAGTATTTATTAAATTGTAATATATAATAAAAATTTTATTAAATTATGGAATATTTCATGTTCTTATGATATATTTTAACTATAACATTAAAAAAAAATTATTAAAAGAACAGGAGAAATTTATGAAGTTTTCTATAACAACAAGAATTTTAAAAGAAAAAAGTCTAGAAAATTTAGAAAAAGAATTAGAAGTATTATCAAAATCTAAATTTAATAATATAAATTTTGGATTTACAGAAATCCAAAATCTATTAGATGGAGATATAGATTTAAAACCTATTGCAAATAAATGTAAAAAATTAAATTTAGAATCAAATACAGCACATGCACCAATACATTGGCCATTTTTTTTTAATGATTATTACAACAGATTAGACAAAGAAGTATTAGAAAAAAGAATTTTAAAATCAATACAAATATCTAAATTGTTTAATATTAAATGGTTAGTAATTCATGTAGGAACATATTTAGATGAAAATGGAAAATATGATGTACAAAAATCAATTAATTGCAATAAAGAATATCTCGATAAATTTGTAAAATGTGCAAATGAAAATAATATTAAAATAGCAATAGAAAATGGAACTCAAATGGAAGAATCTAGTATTCCCCCACATATAGATGAATTAATAGAATTGGTAGATTATTTTAATAATAAATATGGAAAAGAAGTATTGGGAATATGTTATGATTTTGGACATGCAAATGTAGGAAAAAGAAATATATATAAAGAAATAAAAGATATAGGAAATAGATTAAAAGTAACACACATTCATGATAACTTTGGAACAGATGATCATAATTTTCCATTTTATGGAACAATAAATTGGAATTTAGCAATGAAAGCGTTGAATGAAATAGATTATAAGGGTGAACTAACATTAGAAGTAAGATATAATTGTAAAATGCCAGAACTTGCAGGTAAGGATACAATAATAGTAGATGTAATAAATAATACGTATGCACTTTTAGAAAGACTTGGAAATTTAATGGAACATCCAGAACAAGATAACATTAATGTTATATGTCCTAAAAAAGAGGATGTAAAATACTTTACAAGAAGAGGTGCATATGCAATTATAAAAAAAGAGAATAATATGATTGCAATAGCAAACGATAATAATGAAAAATTTCTTTTAGGTGGTGGGATAGAAAAAGATGAGACAGAAATAGAGGCACTAAAAAGAGAAGTGATAGAAGAAAGTGGTTATACGTTAAAAAATATAAATTATTTTGATAAAGTAAAATCTTATGAATATAACAAGAAATATGGAAATTTAGAATATGTAGCTACAATATATATAGCTGAATTCGATAAAAAAATAACAGAGCCAATAGAGAATAATAAAATTATAATATGTAATCCGAAAGAATGTATAAGTAAAATAAAACATGAATATCAAAGATATGTATTAAGAAAATATACAGGCCAAATACAAATAGAGAATAATTATGATGTAAAAAATAAAACGGAGGATATAAATGAAACCAAAGTTTAAAAACATTACAGAAGCGAATGAATTAATTTATAACCAATTTTTAGAATTTCATAATAAAAAATATGGAAAAAAAGAAACAATTCATACAATTTGCATGTTTTTATTTATATTATATATGATTATATTTAATATAATCTATAATAATCTAAAATTTATCGTAATTATAATATTAATGGGACTTATTTCTTTACTAGTATATAAAATATATCTTAAAGGAAAAGTGGTAGATAGAGAATTAAAATCATCAAAAATAAGAAATAAAGAAGAAATTTTATACAAATTTTATGACAGATTTTTTGTAGTAATAAAAAATAATGTAAAACAAAAAATGAGATATAGCAAGTTATATAAAATACATCAAGACAAGTTCAATTTTTATCTTTATATAGATGAAACACATGCTTTTATAATGAGTAAAAGTGGTTTCATAGAAGGAAATTTAAAAGATTTTAAAATGTTTATTTCGAAGAAATGTAGATTTAAATATAAAAAACAAATTTGACAAATTATGTTAAATAATATATAATAAATTAACAACAATCCGGCATTGCTGGAATTTAGGAAGTGAACAAAATGACGGAGAGAGAATTCGCTCAAATGCCTATAGAAGAATTAAAGGCATATTGTGACGAACTCAAAAAAAACCTTGGGACAGCACAATGGTCCCTTAGAAATTATACCATTGAAGAAAATTCGAGTATTAACATACAAGAATTAAAAGAAAATTGCAATAAAATATTGCAAGAGTTCAATGAAGCACAATGGTTTCTAAGAAACCGAATGATTGCAGAGAACAAGGGTTAACAATAATCCCCTGACTACGTCGGGGGATTATTGTATTTTACTTCTTTTCTTGACTTTTAAGCTAAAAAGTGGTAATATGTGGTAACATGAAAATTGATTGGAGGATATATAATGCGCGAGGTTTTACATATATTAGAGCATACTATAATAGATGTAATAAAAATACTTCCTTTTTTATTATTAGCATATTTAATAATGGAATATATAGAGCATAAAACTACAGATAAAACAAGAAAAACAATAAAGAAATCTGGAAAAATTGGTCCATTAATAGGTAGTATTTTAGGTGCATTTCCACAATGCGGTTTTTCTGTTACAGCAACAAACTTTTATGCAGGAAGAGTAATAACTTTGCGGAACTTTATTTGCTGTATATTTATCAACATCAGACGAAATGCTTCCAATAATGTTGTCAGAAGGTGTGTCTGGAACAATAATTTTAAAAATATTAGGAATAAAAGTATTAATTGGGATAATTGTTGGATTTTTAATAGATTTAATACTAAACAATTTTCAAAAAAAACAAGAAGATAGTAAAATAGAAAATATATGTGAGCATGATCATTGCCATTGTGAAGAAGGAATTTGGAAATCAGCAATAAAGCACACAATTAATATATTTATATTCATATTTATTATATCATTAATATTAAACATTATAATTTATATAATAGGTGAAGATGCATTAGGAGGTTTAATATCGAATAAACCAATATTGGGTGCATTTATTGCATGCTTAATTGGTTTAATACCAAACTGTGCATCATCAGTAATACTAACAGAGTTCTATGTATTAGGAGTTTTAAATTTAGGGCTAATGATAGGAGGACTATTAGTAAATGCAGGAATAGGACTCTTAGTATTGTTCAAGGTAAATCATAATCAAAAAGAGAATATAGGAATAGTATTTACTTTATATGCAATAGGTGTAATATCAGCAATAATATTACAATATTGTATTAAATAAACTATTCATTATTCACTATTAATTTTTCAATATTCACTAAGCAAATACCGTAGGGGCAGATTCCATATCTGCCCGGAATTATTTATTGTTTTTCGGGCGGAAATTGATTCCGCCCCTACAATGTTTGCAATTAATTTGTTAGGTTGTTTGTTAAAAGAACCCCCAGTCGCTTCGCGACAGCCCCCTTAGATAAAGGGGCTATATTATGCAAAAAAAATCTTGTCTCCCTTAAATAAGGGAGATGTCAGTTCGAAGAACTGACAGAGGGTTCTAAACACAAAATACCAAATTCCAAACACCAAATACCATTATACAAACAACAATTTTTCAATTCTTATTTTCCGCAATAATAGCTTGAAAAAATGGAAGAAATACGATAAAATAATTTCTAGAAAATAAAAGGGGCATAATATGAAAAAAATACTATCCATAATAATTATATTTTTAACATTTATCTTATTGTATTTTTTACAAGTAAATTTTTTTAGTTGGTTTAATATAGCAGGCATAAAACCTAATCTTTTTATAATATTTATTCTATTTATAGGAATATTTATAGGCAAAATATATGGTTTATCAATAGGAATAGCACTAGGATTGTTGCTAGATTTATTTATTGGTAAAGTAGTTGGAATAAATGCTTTAATGCTTGCAATAGCTGGATTACTTCGGAGGAATATTTACAAAAAATTTTTCAAAAGATAGTAGAATAACAATAATGTTAATGACAATAGGAGCAACAATAGCATGCGAGATAGTATCATATTTAGTTCAAATAATAATATTTAGATTATCTATAAATTTACCATCATTTATAAAAATAATATTAATAGAAACTTTATACAATGCGATGATAACAATAATAATATATCCACTTATAGAAAAAGCAGGAGACACATTAGAAAAAGTATTTAAGGGAAAAAGCATATTAACAAAATATTACTAAAGGAGGGAATATGGACAAAAAAAACATAAGGTACAATATTCTAATAGTGTTTGTCTATATTATAGGAATAATATTATTAATACAACTTTTTAATCTTCAAATAGTACATGGAGAAGAATATTTAGAACAATCTAGTTCGAGACTTACAAGAGAAACAACAATACTTGCTGCAAGAGGAAGTATATTAGATAGAAATGGAAATGTAATTGCAGGAACAGTTACGAAATATTCTTTAAATTTATATAAAAGTAAAATAGATGTAGATACTTTAAATAATACTCTATTAAAGGTAATAAAAGTTTTAGAGACAAATGGAGATACATATAAAGACCAATTTCCTATAAAAGTAAATCCAACAGAATTTACCATAGATGCAGAAAAACAAAAAAATTGGCTAAAAGAAAATAAGTTAGAAGAAACATTAAATGCAGAACAAGTTCTAGAAAAATACAAAGAAAAATACGAAATAAAAAATAGTAATATAGAAGAAATAAGAAAAATAATCGGTATACGATATGGAATAGAAAAAGAAGGATATACAAGTATGAGCCCTTATACTATATCAGAAAGTATTAGTAAAAAGAGTGTAGCAATATTTGAAGAACAAAGCCTAAGTTTTCCTGGAATAGATATTGGAACTTCTCCAATTAGAACATACATAAGAGGTACTTTAGCATCACACACTATTGGATATATTGGAGCTATAAACGAGGAAGAGTATAAAAATAATGAAGGATATTTAATGAACGATTATATAGGAAAGGCCGGAATAGAATATGTATTTGAAAAATATTTAAGAGGAGAAAATGGTACTAAACAAACAGATATGTCAATAGATGGAACAACCACAGGAGAATATGTAACTAAAGAGGCAATTCAAGGAGATGATGTAGTACTTACTATTGATGCAAATTTACAACAAGTGGCAGAAAATTCGCTAAAAAATAACTTAGAAAGAATAAGAAATGGTGAACTTGGAGAAGCAAGAAATGTTGAAGCAGGAGCAGTAGTTGTAATAGACGTAAAAACAGGAGAAATATTATCACTTGTAAGTTATCCAGATTTTGAACCAGAATTATTTATAAACGGAATTAGTACAGAAAAGTGGAATGAATACACTCAGGATGGTAAAAGTGCATTAATAAATAGGACAATGCAAAGTGCATACGCTCCAGGTTCTATATTTAAAATGGTTTCGGCAATAGCAGGATTAGAAACGGGGGCAGTTACAGCAACAGAAACAATATATGATACAGGAATATATCCTAAAGGATACAATCCAAGATGTTGGATATATTCTAGTTATGGAAGAGGTCATGGAGCTCTAAATGTTTCAGGCGCAATAAAGAATTCATGTAATTATTACTTTTATGAATTAATAACAAGAATGGGAATAGAAAATCTTGAAAAATATGCAAATTATTTTGGGCTTGGACAAAAGACCAATGTTGAATTACCTGGAGAAGTATCAGGTACACTTGCAGGAAAAACACTATATGATAAGTTAGGAGAAACATGGTATTATGGAAATTCATTGTCAGCAGTAATAGGACAAGCAGAAAATAATTTTACACCTCTACAAATTGCTAGATATATTGCAATATTAACAAATGGAGGAAAAAATGTTGATGTTACAATAATAAAGGATATAGTAAAACCAGATGGAACCAAAGAAGATAAGGGTTCTATTAAATCTTATATAAATGATAAATTAAATTTAACACAAATAAATAAAGAACAATTAGATATAAAAAAAGAAAATATAGATGTTGTATTAGAAGGAATGAAATCTGTTACTACGGAAACAGGTGGAACAGCATATTCTGTATTCAAAGATTTCGATATAGAAGTTGGCGGAAAAACAGGATCAGCAGAGGCAGGGGACAACGTAAACGCATGGTTTGTAGGATTTGCACCATATGAAAATCCAGAAATTGCAGTAGTTGTAATGGTAGAAAATGGGTCACATGGATACTATACAGCACAAATAGCAAAAGAAGTTATTGAGCAACATTTTAAATTAAAACAAACAATAGACGAAAATACATTAGCAATACCATATACAGAACAACAAAATTAATTCTTAAATTAATAAAAAATACTTGTGACTGACGATTGTTAATTATATATAATAAAGAAAGGAAGTTTAATATGAGAAATCCAGTAGGAATTAGTATGAAAAAAGATGAGATAATAATTAAAATAAGTGATAAAGCTACACATGAAGAAACAATTGAATGTTTGAATAAAAAAATACCAGCATTAAAAAAACTATATAAAACAGAAAAAAATCCAATTTATGTTACAGGAAAAATCCTAAAAAATAAAGAAATAGAAGAAATAAAGGAATTAATAACCAAAGAAATAGATGTAAAAATAAATTTTGATAGCCCTAAAGTATTAGGCTTATATGGAATTAAGCAAGCATTTGAAAAAGAAATAGACAACTCAGAAACAAAATTTTATAAAGGAAACATGAGATCAGGGCAAAAAATAGAATTTGAAGGTAGTTTAGTAATATTAGGAGATGTAAATGGTGGAGCAGAAGTAATTGCTGGAGAAAATATAGTTATTTTAGGAGTTTTGCGAGGACTTGCTCATGCTGGAGCAAAGGGGAATAAAAAAGCAATTATTGCTGCTAATAGAATAGAATGCCCGCAAATTAGAATTGCAAATGTAGTAAAAGAAATAGAAAAAGAAGAACTAGAGCAAGACCATGGGTATGCATTTATAGAAAATGATAAAATAATAATGGAATAAATAAAAACACCCAATTTAGAAATTGGATGTTTTTATAACGGCAAATTACAAAAATGCTTTTATACAATTATCTATAGCTTTTGTTTTAAAAATTATATTACCATATTCTATAAGCTTACGTTCAAATAAATCCGAATTAGTAATATGTGTTCCAAATTCTATAATTGAACAGTGAATTGATTTAAAAGTTTTTAAACTTATATTATTTATAGTAATACATAAATAATATTTTGAATTATACTTATAAAGAATGGATTTTTTAAATTTAAGATATGTAGTATTATTTATAGATTTTTTAACATAATTGCAAAATTCTATGTAACTCTCAAAAGTATTAAACATATATATAGCTACAGCATTTTCTGGATTTATACTTTTTCGTTTAACCTTCACTTTTTTAATTTGTTCTTTTTCTGGTAAGAAGCGAGTTACAGTTAAAATAAATTTCCCCTCAGGTACAGCCAATGCCTCTATCATAAGTTTATAATCCTTTGTTTTAAAACCAACTTCCTTTTCGGCTTTATCTAGCATATCATAAAATACATCCTGAGATTCAATAGAACTCGACATAAAAGAGTGTAAATCTATATTTTTTTCTTTTAAATCCTCTAAATTTAAAGTAATTCTAATTTTATTCTCATTAAGTTTCTCAATTTGCAATTTAAGTACCTCCAAATTTTTATATGTATAAATATATTATAACACCAATATTAATATTTTTAAATAGAAAAATTATGGAAAATAAAATTATATTTCATATTTTATAACGTATTATTGCAGTAAAATATTTAAAAAGAAATACAATTATATATTATTATATTTAAATTATAAAAATTGTGTAACTATAATTTATAAATAAAAATAAAATAACAGTTCAATTTTATTATGAATAAAAGAGATACTGTTATATTTTATTTAATTTAATTTTATTTTATTTGCCAAACATTTCCTATTTTATTTCCTATTTGAACATCTTCAGAAAGAGTAACAACAGGACGTATAGAAAAAATTTGAGAGCCAAAATCACCACCTGTTGATCGATAAGAATATGCATAACCTATATATCCATTATTACGAACACAAAGAGTAAAAAAGTCAGCATAACCATTAGTACTAGAACCACCATATGCCATAGCACGTGAAGAAAGCCAATAAGGTGTATTGCTTTTTTCTATAAATAGATTATGATAAATAGGCATTATCCAATCACTTTCTTGCATATTTTTTGTCCAATATGTTCTTTTTATTTTTATTTTATTTCCTGCAGTTTTAACAGTAGTTTGTTTTATTAACTCATCTTGTTCACTAGAGTCAAGTAATTCGCTTCCAACAGGATTTTCTGCATCATCATATACCCAACCATTTTTTTCTTTTAAAAATATTTCTGGATACTTTCTTCTTGATTCATCTGTAAATTCACTTACTACTCCAAAATTTACTGTATAATCATACTTATTTTTATTTATTTTATCTTCTATATCTTCTATTTTTAAATTTTGTGCATTTCCAAAACTTTTATTACTATATAATTCCTTGCATAATTCATCTAATAAATATACAACATTGTTATATCCATTGTAGCTACGTAGATAAATTTCAAAATCTGAAGGAGTTTCACTTATCAATCTTAACTTGCCATCCTTTACATCTAATATTTCCCAGTTTAATTTAGATTGCTTTATTTGAGTTTCAGTATTATATTCAGAACCTGTATATCCAGACCATTCTTTTAGATCTTTTATTATTTGTGATTCTGAAGTTAAATTAATTTCATCAGGAGCATAATTTACATAGTCACCTATCTGTAAAGTCACATTTCCATCTGTTATACTTCCGTCAGTATTACTACTCCATATAGAAGCATCATTTATTTTTAAATCATGTATAACAAATAGATTTCTATTTTTACTTACATATACATCATTTTCTTTAGTAAAACCATCAGGTAAGTTATTATCTAGAGTTTCCAAATTTAAATTTCCCTCATTGTCATATGAATTCCAAACCGCAATTTGTAATTGCTCTTTATCTATTTCATATTGTGTTTGTGTTGTTGCTTGTTTTGCTTTGTTAAATAGTCCTCCATTTAATGCTATATTTACTGTTACACCTACTAATATTAACATTACTATTATTGTAATTATTAATGCTATTAATGTAATTCCTTTTGGGTCAGAAGTTAGTGCTTGGATTTTGAAATTTGGATTTGAGTAAGTCTTAGGAGAACTAGTAGTCCAAGGTGCAACACCTACATCATTTGCATTAGCTTTATTATAAGTTTTTAATTTTAACATATGTGTTTTCTCCCTTCTTTTGTATTTTTTACGTTTGTTTTCCTATTTATGTGTATTATAAGTTATATATTTTCGCATGTCAATATATTTTCTTTTTTTAAAAAATTACCTTAATTTTATTTTTATACAGAGTGGTTGAATCATTTTATTACTATTAATCGAAATTAAAAGTTTAAAATTTAGTAAATTACTTGAAATATCAAGCAATACAATATATAATAAACAAGTAAAAAATTAGGAGGAATAAATATGGCAACAAAAGAAAAAAATGTATGGATTTTATTAGTATTTTTATTATCGGGATTAGTAATAGGTGGATTACTTGGTGAAATTGCGTTAAAAGTAGATTGGCTTGAGTGGTTAGCATATGGGCAAAATTTTGGACTATCTAGTCCAATAGAATTAGACTTAAGTGTTATTACAATAACTTTTGGATTAATGTTTAAAATTAATATAGCAAGTATAGTAGGAATGGCAATTGCAATATTTATATATAGAAAAATATAAAATGAAATATTGTAAAAGACATGCCTTAATCTATAAGTAATGTCTGTTACTGAGGTTTGTCTTTTAAACTATGTAATATTGGGGGTATTTTATTTTGAAAGGATGTTATTATGGAACTAAGAATAAAAGATCTTCCAATATCAGAAAGACCATATGAAAAATTAGAATTATATGGACCAGAAATGTTATCGAATAGCGAACTTTTGGCAATAATAATAAAAACAGGAACAAAAAGTGAAAATTCAGTAAATATTGCTCAAAAAATTTTGAGATTAAATAATACAACAGATACAGAAAATTTAAGTTTTTTATGTGATATATCAATAGAACAATTTATGCAAATAAATGGGATTGGCAGAGTAAAGGCTATACAATTAAAAGCAATTGGAGAACTTGCTAAAAGAATATCAAAACCAATAAATAAGAAAAGGATTAAAATAAAAAATACTAAAGATGTTGCAGACCTTTTGATGTCAGAATTAAGGTATGAAAAAAGAGAAATAGCAAAAGTTATTATTCTTAATAATAAAAACATAGTTATGAGAATAATAAATATATCACTTGGAGGAAGCAACTTTGCAAGTATTGCACCAAAAGAAGTACTTACAGAAGCAGTAAAAATGGGTTCACCAAAGATAATACTTGTTCATAATCACCCAAGCCGGTGATCCAAAACCTAGTAAAGAGGATTTTAGGATTACAGACAGAATATATGAATGTGCAGACATAATGGGAATAGAACTTTTAGATCATGTTGTAATAGGTGATGGAACATATGAGAGCATTTTATTAGAAAGGAAACGTGAAAAAAAATGAATCTATTTAATCTAAAATCAAAGGATATAGGAATTGATTTAGGTACAGCCAACACTTTAGTAACACTTAAAGGAAAAGGAGTTGTTTTAAAAGAACCATCTGTTGTAGCAATAGATAGAAGAACAGGAAATATTTTAGCAACAGGTTTTGAAGCAAAAGAAATGCTACGGAAGAACTCCAGAAACAATAAAAGCAGTAAGACCATTAAAAGATGGAGTTATTGCAGACTTTACGGCAACGCAATTAATGCTTAAAAACATAGTAACAAAAGTATGTCAAAGATATAATGCAGGAAGACCAAGAGTAGTAGTAGGTGTACCATCTGGAATTACAGAAGTAGAAGAAAGAGCTGTAGAAGAATCTGTACTTCGAGCAGGAGCAAAGGAAGTTTATTTAATAGAAGAGCCAATGGCAGCGGCAATACGGAGCAAATCTTGATGTTGCAGAACCAACAGGAAATATTGTAGTAGATATTGGTGGAGGAACAACAGAAGTTGCAGTTGTATCTTTAGGAGGAATAGTTGTAAGTAATTCTTTAAGAATAGCAGGCGACGAATTAGATGAAGATATAATTAATTATATAAAAAGAGAAATGGGACTAGCTATAGGAGAAACTACAGCAGAAGAAATAAAAATTCAAATTGGCTGTGCAACACCTCTCATGACAGAAATGAGCATGGAAATTAGAGGAAGAGATTTAAGTAATGGATTACCAAGAAATATAATAGTTACATCACCTCAAATACAAGAAGCAATGAAAGATTCAATAAATGAAATTGTAGAAATAGTAAAAAATACATTAGAAAAAACACCTCCAGAACTTGCATCTGACATTGTTGAAAAAGGAATAGTACTTGCTGGAGGAGGAGCTTTAATTAAAAATTTAGATAAACTACTTAGTCAAAAAACAGGAATGCCAGTGTATGTTGCAGAAAATCCTTTAGAATGTGTTGTAAAAGGTACAGGAAAAACATTAGAAGATTTGGAAAGATTAAAAAGTGTACTAATTAATGCAAGAAAACGTAAATAGAATATTACTAAAAAGAAAGGATTAGATAAGCAGTGTATAAAAACAAAAAAATAAGTATTGTAGGCATAATAATTACTGTAATAATCTTAATCGTATTAGTTTTTCTAACAAATATAGATATTGGTAAATTTTCAAATGTAGAAGGATTTTTTAACAAATTAGTTATGCCTATACAAAATGGATTAACATATTTAAAAAATAAAATAACTGGTAATAACGCATTTTTTGAGGACATTAATAATTTAAAATCCGAAAATGAAAAACTTATAGCAGAAAATAAAAAATTAGAAGAACAATTACAAGAATTAGAAATTATAAAAGCGGAAAATGCAACATTAAGAAGTTATAATAATATGAGCCAACAATACTCAGAATATACAACAGTACCTGGATATATAATAAATAGAGATATAAGCAATTTAAGCGAAACTATGGTTATAAATATAGGAACTGATGATGGCATAGATGTAAATATGCCAGTAATTACATCAGAAGGATTGGTTGGATATACAATTGCAGTTACTAATAAAACTGCAAAAGTTCAACCAATAATAGATCCTGCTACAAGTGTTAGTTCTGCAATTAGTACCTCTAGAGATAGTGTAATTGTAAAAGGAATACTTGGAAGTACAAATACGTTAAAACTCATGTACATTCCAACAGATGCGGACTTGGTATTAGAAGATACAATTGAAACATCTGGAATAGGAGGCATATATCCTAAAGGACTTTTAATTGGTAAAATATCAGAAATAATAGATTCAAAAAACATTACAGATAGATACGCAATAGTAGAAACAGCAGTAGATTTTTCTAAATTAGAAACAGTATTAGTAATAGTTGACTAAAGAAAATTCTAGGGACTGTCCCTAAAAAATCACCAATTTTGGGGATTTTTGGGACTGTCCTGAATTTTCTAATGAATAAACAATAATTTATTTAATTAAAGAAAGGAAGAAAATAAAATGAACAATGAAATTTATGTAACACCACTTTCAGGAAGATATGCAAGCGAGGAAATGAATAAAATTTGGTCTAACAATTCTAAATATTCCACATGGAGAAAACTTTGGATAGCACTTGCTGAAACTGAAAAAGAACTAGGAATAGACATTACAGACGAGCAAATAAACGAAATGAAAGCAAATGTAGATAATATTGATTATGATGTTGTAGAAAAAAGAGAAAAAGAATGTAGACATGATGTTATGGCACATGTATATGAATTTGGAACAAAATGTCCAAAAGCAAAACCAATAATACATTTAGGAGCAACATCATGTTATGTAACAGATAATACAGATGTAATTCTTATGAATGAAGCGCTAAAAATAGTAAAACAAAAATTAGTTACAGTTATAAATAATCTAAAAAATTTTGCTGATAAATATAAAGGAACAACATGTTTAGGATATACACATTTTCAACCAGCACAACTTACAACAGTTGGGAAAAGGGCAACATTATGGCTTCAAGATTTACTTGAAGACTTAGAAGAGTTAGAATTTGTTCAAACAAGAATGAAACTTTTAGGATGTAAAGGAACAACAGGTACACAGGAAAGTTTTATGAAATTATTTAAAGACGAAGAAAAAGTAAAACAAATAGACAAAAAAATTGCAGAAAAAATGGGCTTTGAAAAAGTATTTGCAGTATCTGGACAAACATATACAAGGAAATTAGACTCTATGGTATTAAACATGCTTTCAGGAATAGCTGAAAGTGCATCAAAATTTGCAAATGATATGAGATTATTACAACACGAAAAAGAATTAGAAGAACCATTTGAAAAAGGACAAATAGGATCATCTGCAATGGCATACAAAAGAAACCCAATGAGAAGTGAAAGAATAAACTCACTTTCAAGACATGTAATATCTCTAGCAAACGATACAAAAATAACAACAGCTACTCAGTGGCTAGAAAGAACATTAGATGATTCAGCAAATAAAAGAATATGTATACCTGAAAGCTTTTTAGCAATAGATGCAGTATTAATACTTTATGCAAACATAACATCAAACATAGTAGTATACGAAAATGTAATAAAAACAAACATGATGCAAGAATTACCATTTATGGGAACAGAAGAAATTCTTATGAATGCAGTTTTAAAAGGTGGAGACAGACAAGAATTGCACGAAAAAATAAGAGTATACTCAATGGAGGCAGGAAAACAAGTAAAAGAATTTGGAAAGCCAAATGATTTAGTAGATAGAATAGCTGGGGATGAGACATTTGGATTAACTAAAGAAGAGATATTAAATATATTAAATCCTGATAACCTTTGTGGAAGGGCAAAACATCAGGTAGAAGACTTTATAGAAACAGAAGTAAATCCTGTATTGAAAAAATATAAAGATTTAATAAATAATGAAAATGTAGAAGTAAATGTATAATAAAAAGTAAGAGGGCAAATAGAGAAAATCTCATGTTTGCTCTCTTTTTTAGTAATGATGATATTGAACAACAGTTTCACAATCATCAAAGTCACGATTGTGTATTCTTTCATCAAGCAAAAAGGGGACAACTCCCTTTTGGCTATTTTAAAATTTCTTTCCTGTTATTTTTTCATAAGCTTCAATATATTTATTTCTTGTAGTTGTAAGTACATCTTCAGGAAGTTTTTCTGGCGGATTATTTCTATAACCATTATCTTTTAGCCAATCTCTTAAATATTGTTTATCAAAACTTTTTTGTCCTCTTCCTACTTCATAATCATCTGCTGGCCAAAATCTACTTGAATCAGGAGTTAAAACTTCATCACCTAAAACAAGATTTCCGTTTTCATCTAAACCAAATTCAAATTTTGTATCAGCTATAATTATACCTTTTGTAAGTGCATAATCAGCACATTTTTTATAAATATCTATTGTAGCTTTTTTAACTTTTTCAGCTAAATCTTTTCCTAAAATTTCACTTGCTTTTTCAAATGAAATATTTTCATCATGGTCACCTAATTCTGCTTTTGTTGAAGGTGTAAAAATAGGTTCATCTAATTTTTGACATTCTTTTAATCCATCAGGGAGTTTAATTCCACAAACTGTACCATTTTTTTGATATTCAGCCCATCCCGAACCTGTAATATATCCTCTTACTATACATTCAACAGGAAGCATTTTTAACTTTTTAACAAGCATACTTCTATCTCTAAACTCTTCTTTTTTAAATTCTTCTGGGAATTCATCATAATTTGTTGTAATTATATGGTTTGGAATAATATCAGAAACAAAATTAAACCAAAACTCAGATATTTTATTTAGAACTTTTCCTTTATCCAAAACAGGATTTGGCATAATAAAATCAAATGCCGAAATTCTATCAGAAACTACCATCATAAGTTTATTATCATCAATTTCGTATATTTCACGAACTTTACCACTACTAATTTTTTTCATAATTACCTCCTTAAATTTTATAATATATTCGCAAATTGTAGTTTGTATAACTTTTTTTAATTTAACATTTTATTATTAGCAAAATATTATTTTTTGAAATTAAAGGCCTCCAAGCTCACGGGTATTCCCCCGCCTCAATGGGCTGTCGGCTCATTAATTTCAAAAAACAATGATTTTGCTTAAACCGTTTAATGAAAACTTAAAAGTTTTCATTAAATCGACAAAATAAGTTAAAGACTTTACTTTATATGCCGAAATTCAAGCAATTATTATAATTAAAAAATCTGAATTTATAAAACACGCAGACGAAGCCGAGGAAACCGAAGATTTTTAATTATAATAATTGAATTCAACCATCAAAAAGAAACTTGCAAACTATAATTTATTTAATTAATAATTTTCGTAACCTACTTCTTGTAATCTTGCATCTTTTTTCATAACTCCATTTTTTAAAGAAACTTTATAGTTTGATATCTTATTTTGTACTTCTGTATTTGAAGTTCCAATTATTTGGCTAGCTAAAATTGCAGCATTTTTTGCTCCATTTATTGCTACTGTTGCAACAGGTATTCCGAGATGGCATTTGTACTATAGAATAAAGAGAATCTACACCGCTTAAAGTTTTAGAGTGGATAGGAACACCAATTACTGGGCAAGTATTTACTGCTGCAAATATTCCAGGCAAATGAGCAGCACCACCAGCACCAGCTATAATTACTTTAACATTTCTTTCTTTAAGACTTTTTGCATAACTAATTGCTTCATCTGGGCATCTGTGAACAGACAATATTTTCATTTCATAAGAAATGCCCATATCTTCTAAAAATTTAGCAGAATCACTCATTATGGGTAAATCAGAATCACTTCCCATAATAATTGCTACATCAATATTTTTGTCCATTTTTTCCTCCTAAAATTAAAAATCTAAATAGATTATATTACATTAAATAACAATATACAAGAAAAAACAAAAAATTGTAGTTTGTGTAAGGGGAATTCTAGGGACTGTCCCTAAAAATCACCAATTTTGGGGATTTTTGGGACTGTCCTGAATTCACCTGAAACTCACAAACTACAATTTAATAAATTAATTACTAGCAACGACACAAATCTACATAATTTAGAATATATTATTAATATAGTAGGAGGAAACAGAATGAAAGAAGTATTAAAGTTGGAAAATATAAACAAAACATACCAAGCAAAAAATGGGGAAATAGAGGCTTTAAAAGATATAAATTTTAGTGTAAAAGAGGGAGAATTTGTTAGCATAATAGGACCAAGTGGATGTGGAAAATCTACATTGTTATCAATAATTGCAGGTTTAGAAAAAAAATCAAGTGGAAAAATATATATTGACAATATCGAAACAGAGAATGTGTCATCTAAAATTGGATATATGTTACAAAAAGATAGTTTATTAGAATGGAGAACAATATATAATAATGTTATTTTTGGGTTAGAAATTACACATAAAAAAACAAAGGAAAATCAAACATATGTGGAAGAATTATTAAAAAAATATAATCTTTATGAATTTAAAGACAAATATCCTACACAACTATCAGGAGGAATGAGGCAAAGGGTTGCACTAATTAGAACACTTGCAGTAAGACCAGAGATACTTTTATTGGACGAAGCATTTTCTGCATTAGATTATCAAACAAGAATAATGGTAACAAAAGATATATATAACATTTTAAAAAATGAAAATATAACAACCTTAATGGTAACACACGATATATCAGAAGCAATTAGCATGTCAGATAGGGTAATAGTACTTAAGTTAAGACCTGCAACAGTTAAAAAGATTTATAAAATAGATTTTGAAATAGAAAATAGAGATCCAATGAATGCAAGAAAAAGCCCTAAATTTAGCGGATATTTTGATAGTTTATGGAAGGAGCTTGATGTTGATGCAAAAGAAAAATAATTCAAGTGAAAGAAAACAATATTTAAGAAGGCAAACTATTACAAAAGCAAGTATATTTGTAACCCAAATTACAATTGTAATTTTATTTATAGCATTATGGGAAATATTAGCAAATAAGGGAATTATTGATAGCTTTATAACCAGTCAGCCAAGTAGAATGTTTAAAACTTTTATGAATTTATCACAAAATGGATTATTAAAACATTTAGGTGTTACATGTTATGAAACGATAGTTGGATTTTTATCAGGAACAATACTTGGAGTAATAATTGCAATAATACTATGGTGGTCAAAGTTCTTATCAAAAGTATCAGAGCCATTTTTAGTGGTATTAAATAGCCTTCCAAAGATTGCCTTAGGACCGGTTATTATAATATGGGTAGGTGCAGGAACATCTGCAATAATAGTAATGGCACTTGCAATTTCATTAATAGTTACAATACTTGAAATATTAAATGGATTTTTAAATACAGATAGTGAAAAAATTAAAATGGCAAGAACTTTTAATGCAAGTAGATTTCAAATTCTTACTAAAATTGTTATACCTGCCAACATTTCTACATTTATAAATTCTCTTAAAGTAAATATTGGACTTTCATTAGTTGGAGTAATATCAGGAGAATTTTTAGTGTCTAAAGCTGGCCTTCGGATATTTAATAGTTTATGGAGGGCAAGTATTCCAGCTTGATTTAGTAATGGCAAGTGTTGTAATACTTGCGCTAGTTGCTGCAATTATGTACGAAGCAGTAGTCCTACTAGAAAAAATTATTTTAAAAACAAAAAAGTTTGGGTAAATTGTAGTTTGTTATTTGATTAGAACCCTCTGTCAGTTCTTCGAACTGACATCTCCCTTAAATAAGGGAGACTAGATTTTCTGCATAATATAGCCCCTTTATCTAAGGGGGCTGTCGCGAAGCGATTGGGGGTTCTTTTAACAAGCAAACTAACAAATTAATTGTAAACGCCGTAGGGGCGGGCCTTGTGTCCGCACGCAAGAAAAACAGCACAAATTAATTGCAAACATTGTAGGGGCGGACGACCCTGTCCGCCCGCAAAAGAAATTGGCAAAAAAACTAAGTGCAAACGCTGTAGGGGTCGCACCCCTGGGCGACCCACAGAATTAAATTGATTGCAAATGTTGTAGGGGCGGAATCAATTTCCGCCCGAAAACAGATAAATTTCGGGCAGATATGGAATCTGCCCCTACAGATTTGAAAATCAATTCTAATCTACAAACAACAATTTATCTAAATGGTGTAAAAGAAAGGAGATTTAAATTTGAAAAGATATATTATAGGTTTACTTATAATTTTAGTAGTTATTGGAGGAATTTTAGGTTATTCACTATTAAAAAATAGAGATAATAATGAAACTGGAATGACTACAATAAGATTAAATGAGGTAACACGTTCAGTATTCTATGCACCACAATATGTTGCAATTGCTAATGGCTATTTTAAAGATGAAAACTTAAATATAGAAATTACAACTGGACAGGGTGCAGATAAAGTAATGACAGCGGTTTTAGCCGGTCAAAGTGATATAGGATTTGCTCGGACCAGAATCTGCAATATATGTATATAACGAAGGAAAAGAAGATTATATAGAAGTATTTGCACAAATGACTAAAAGAGATGGTTCATTTTTAGTAAGTAGAAAAGAAAATAATAACTTTAAATGGACAGATTTAAAAGGTTCTACAATTATTCCAGGTAGAAAAGGTGGAGTACCTTATATGACATTTGAATATGTATTAAAACAAAATGGAATAGATACAAAAAAGGATTTAGTCCTAGATGATAGCATAAAATTTGATCTTATGGCTGGAGCTTTTGCAGGAGGAAATGCAGATTATGTAACACTTTTTGAGCCAACAGCATCTATGACAGAGGCACAAGGTAAAGGCTATATTGTTGCATCTGTTGGAGAGGCAGCGGGAGAAATACCATATACAGCATATTTTGCAAGTAAAAGTTATATAGAAAATAATCCAGAAATAATTCAAGGATTTACAAATGCAATATATAAAGGCCAGGTGTGGGTAAAAGAACATACAGCAAGGGAAATTGCCGAATTAATACAAAGCTTTTTCCCAGATACAGATTTAGATATGCTTGAAAAATCTATACAAAGTTATAAAGATATAGATGCTTGGAATGAAACACCAGTATTAGAAGAAGAAGCATTTAATAGATTACAAACAGTAATGCAAGAAGCAGGTGAACTTACAGAAAAAGCACCATATGAAATAATAGTAAATAATGAATTTGCAAAAAATGCTATACAATAAATATTTAATGTAAGAGAGAAATCCTAGTTTTTCTCTATAAATTGTAGTTTGTGTGAGGGAAATTCTAGGGACTGTCCCTAAAAATCACCAATTTTGGGGATTTTTGGGACTGTCCTGAATTCACCTGAAACACACAAACCACAATTTATTTATTACCTATTGAACTGTAATAAAAAATTCACTTCAAGACAAAAACATGTTGTAATTAATTATATATTCATATATAATTTAAAAGGAGTAAAAGGAAGTGATTTTATGGTTCCAGAGAAGTTAAAGGTAGGAGATACAATAGGCGTAGTTGCACCATCAGAGCCGATTACAGAAGAGTATAAAACATATATGAATAATAGTATTAAAATATTTGAAAAAATGGGATTTAAAATAAAATTATCAAAAAATATATATAAAAATACATATGGCTATTCTGCAACACCTGAAGAAAAGGCATCTGACATAAATGATATGTTTGCAGATAAAGAAGTAAAGGCAATAATTTCAGCGCTTGGAGGGAATAATAGTTTTAACTGCTTAGGATTAATTGATTATGAAAATATAAAGGAAAACCCTAAAATAATTTGTGGGTACAGTGATGCTACAAATTATTTAAATGCTATTTATACAAAAACAGGTTTAATTACATATCATCATGGAGAGATGATAGATTTAGGATGTAAAGAAGAAAAGAATTTTCAACTTAGTCAGTTTAAAAAAATATTAGTTGAAGGTACTTTAGGTGAGGTAGATAAGAATAAACCATATAAATCACTACAAAAAGGTATTGCAGAAGGTATAATCGTTGGAGGAAATGTGCCTAGCATGTGTAATCTATTAAATACTGAATATTTTCCAGATTTAACTGATAAAATCTTATTTTTAGAAGTATATTCAAGGTCGACGAGTTTTGGCTTAGCAGATAAATTTTTAGGTCAACTAAAATATCATGGGGTCTTTGATAAAATAAAGGCATTATGGATTGGACATTATCATGGAGATACAGAGAGTATAAAAATTGAAGATGTATTTTTGAGAAACTTAAAAGGATATAGTTTCCCAATACTTAAATGTGATGATTTTGGACATGATTGTGAAAATATAGTAGTTCCAATAGGAGCAAAAGTAAGATTAGATGCAAATAACTGTAAAGTAGAAATTCTGGAAGAAAAATAGAAAGGAGAAAGATATCTATGTTAGAGGGAGTAACAATAAGTTGCCATAGTTCAATAAAGATACAAAAAGATAAAACTATATATATTGATCCATTTAGAATAAAAGAAACAACACATGATGCAGATTTTATATTTATAACACATTCTCATTATGACCATTTTAGTACAGAAGATATATTAAAAGTGGCAAAAATTGATACAGTTTTTATTACAGTACAAGAAACTAAATCCAGTCTTGAACTTATGGGAATACCACAAAATCAAATTATTATTGTAGAACCAAATAATGAGTATAAAATAAAAAATATAAAATTTGAAACAGTCTCAGCATATAACGAAAACAAAAAATTTCATCCAAAAGAAAATAAATGGGTAGGATATATAATTGAATTAAATGGAATTAAATATTATATAGCGGGAGATACTGATAATATAGAAGAAATTCAAAAGGTAAAATGTGATGTAGCATTTATACCAATTGGAGGAACTTTTACTATGGATGCAAAAGAAGCAGCAGATTTAGCAAATAAAATAGATGGAAAAATAATAGTTCCAATACATTATGGAGAAATTATTGGAACAAAGGAAGATTTAGAAAGGTTTATAAAATTAACTAATAAACAAGTAAAAGTATTAATATAAAATAAATAAATTAAGATAATAAATATAAGGAGGAATGGTGTATGGAATACAGATATAAACCAGAAGGTGTATGTTCTAGAGAAATGATATTTGACATAGAAGGAGATATAGTAAAATCAGTAAAAATAGTAGGTGGGTGTGCTGGTAATACTGTAGGTATATCAAATTTAGTTAAAGGAATGAAAATAAAAGATGTAATAGAAAAATTAAAGGGAATACCATGTGGATTTAAGTCAACATCTTGTCCAGATCAATTAGCTAGAGCTTTGGAGGAATATATCAAATAACTTTGCACATAATATACAAAAAGCATTAATTATTAGAATGGAGTTTTTTGATGATAAAAATAGCATTTTTTGATACAAAAGAATACGATAGAAAATTATTTGATGAATATAATAAAAATTACGGATATGAAATAACATATTTAGAATCAAAATTAAATAGCGAAACGGCACCGCTTGCAAAAGGATATGACGTTGTATGTATATTTGTAAATGATGTGGTTGATGAAAAAACAATTAATATATTAAAGAAATGTAATGTAAAACTAATAGCTCTAAGATGTGCAGGTTTTAATAATGTAGATGTAAAAAAATTAGATAATAACTTAATGGCAGTTAGAGTCCCTGCATATTCTCCATATGCGGTTGCAGAACACGCAGTTGCATTGTTACTTAGTATTGATAGAAAAATATATAAAGCTTATCAAAGAACAAGAAAATATAATTTTACATTAAATGGACTTTTAGGATTTGATATACATGGAAAAACAGTTGGAGTTGTTGGAGCAGGGAAAATAGGAAAAGCATTTATTAATATAATGAATGGATTTGGAACAAAGGTATTAGTTTATGATAAATTCCAAAACCAACAAACAGCAAAACAAATGAATTTTGAATATGTGGATTTAGATACATTATATAAAGAGGCGGATATAATTTCTTTGCATTGTCCATTAACAGAAGAAAACTATAAAATGATAAATGAAGAATCATTAGACAAAATGAAAAATGGTGTTGTATTAATAAATACAAGCAGAGGGAAGCTTATAGATACAAAAAGTTTAATAAAAAGACTTCAAGAAGGAAAAATTGGAGGCCTTGGATTAGATGTATATGAGGACGAAGAAGAGTTTTTCTTAAATGATATGTCTAACTCTTTTATAAGAGATGAAGAACTTTCAATATTACTAACAATGCCAAATGTTGTGGTAACATCACATCAAGCATTTTTTACAAATGAAGCTTTAAATAAAATAGCATTAGATACATGCGAAAATATAAAAGAATTTTTTGAAACAGGTGATTGCAAAAATAAAATTGACATGTTATGTAAAATATAATATAATAAGCGTATCGCTAGCCATGGTGTTAGCAAAATCCATAATCGAAATTTAACATTAAGGAGGTAAGGATAATGGTATTATGGATTTTATTAGGAGTTGTAGGGATTTTAGGATTGGTACTTATCACAGACCAAGTAATGAATCTAATACTCAAAAACAAGAAATGTTTTTTTTGTTGGGGTTCCCGGTATTGTACGAATTGTATATTCTGCATAAATTGTAACAATTGCAATGATTGTAATAATTGTAAAAGATGCATTGATTGTGATAATTGCTATGACTGCGTACTATGTAAGAAGTGCAAAGCATGTAGTGGTTGCTATGAATGCAAAAATTGCAAGAATTGCTATGTATCTGATTATTGTAAGTATTGTTATATGTGTGAGAATTGCCACTCTTGTAAAAAATGTCACAATTGTAGGAAGTGTAACAATTTATGCAACATGTATAATCTATGGGTATGTAGAAACTTAGTGTAATAGTAAAAGGCTTTGGGACAGTTCCCAAAACCTTTTTACTATTCTGATTTAGAAAAAGAATCTTTTCCAGCACCACAAATTGGACAAACCCAGTTATCTGGTAAATCTTCAAATTTTACTGCTTCTTTGTCATCATCATAAACAAATCCACATATATCACATATATATTTCATAATTATCATCCCCTTTAACTAATATTATAATAATATAATAAAAATAAAATGTCAATTAATAATAAAAAATATGTAACTATATAGGCAAATAAATTGGAGTTTGTGTGAGGGGAATTCTAGGGACTGTCCCTAAAAATCACCAATTTTGGGGATTTTTGGGACTGTCCTGAATTCACCTTCAAACAGTGAAGAATTAATTATTCATTATTCAATCTTCACTATTCATTAAACAAATACTGGGCCTCGTGTCCGCCCGCTTTGAAAAAAATTAACCTTTAAGAGAGGTCTATTTCTTTTTCAAAGTCGCTAGGACAGAGGAAAAAATCCCATTTCTGCGAAATAAATTTTTTCCTCACGTCCACACGCTCCTCTCAATTTATAAAGCAAAATTATTAAGCCTTACAAAAATATAAGTAGTTGCCAAAAGATAAAAAAAATAATATAATAAATTTGTAGAATAAAAGGAGAGCGGTAATGGAACAGCAATATATATTAGAAAATTGTAAGTCATTTGAGCCAAGTCATATATTTGATTGCGGACAATGTTTTAGATGGAATAAACAAAACGATGGAAGTTATACAGGAGTATTTGTACAAAATGTAATAAATGTAAAAAAAGAAAATTCAAGTATTATATTTACCGGAGTATGCAGTGGTGATATAAAGGAGGAATGCAAAAAATATTTTGATCTAGATACTAATTACGAGGACATAAAAAGAAAACTATCATCTATCGATGATTATTTAAAAACTAGTATTAAATATGGAGAAGGAATTAGAATTTTAAATCAAGATTTATGGGAAACGTTAATATCTTTTATAATTTCAGCAAATAACAATATTCCTAGAATAAAAGGAATAATAGAAAGATTGTCTAAAAATTATGGAAATAAAATTATTTGGAGAGGGCAAGAATATTATACATTTCCAAGTGCTAAGCAATTATCAAAAGCAAGTGTACAAGACCTTAGAGAACTCGGATTAGGTTTTAGAGATATAAGAGTATATGAAACCACAAAAAGAATAAATGAAAATAAAAATAAATTAAATGAATTACAAAATGAAAAAGATGTAAATGTTTTAAGAGAAGAATTGTTAAAATTTCCTGGGGTAGGACCAAAGGTTGCAGATTGCATAATGTTATTTTCTACTTTAAAAAAATTAGAGGTTTTTCCAATTGATGTATGGGTAAGAAGAGTAATGAATGAACTTTATATAAAAAATGAAGACGAAACAAAAGTAAATAAAAAAGAAATAGAAGAACTAGCAAGAAAAAAATACGGAAATCTGGCAGGAATGGCACAACAGTATTTGTTTTATTGGAGAAGAGGAGCATAAATATAAATGGGAATGCGATTAATATATGGACGAGCAGGTACAGGTAAAAGTGAGTTTTGTCTAAATGAAATTAAACAAAAACTATTAAATAATCTGGCACAAAAAATATATATTATTGTGCCAGAGCAGTTTTCTTATGCAACAGAAAAAAGATTACTAGATACATTAAAAATAGGTAGTACAATAAATGCAGAAGTCCTTAGCTTTAAAAGATTAGCACATAGAGTAAGTATAGAAATAGGTGGAAATACTAAAACAAATCTAACAAAAACAGGTAAAGCAATGCTTGTTAAATATATTGTAAATAAAAACAAAACAAAATTAAATTTTTTGGGAAGAACAAGCGAAATAGATTTAGCTTTAAGAACAATAACGGAATTAAAAAAACACGATATTAATACCGAAACACTCCAAAAAGAGATGGATAAAACAGAAGACATGCTTTTAAAACTTAAATTAGAAGATATAAATAAAATATATTCTGCCTATGAGGGAACAATTAAAAATAACTATATAGACGAAGAAGATATACTTACAATTTTATATAAGCAAATAAAATATAGTAAAATGTTTGATAATAGTTTAATATATATAGATGAATTTTCTGGATTTACAGTGCAAGAATATGAAATAATAGAAGAATTATTAAAAAAAGCAAAACAAGTATCAATAACAATGTGTATAGATAAACTAGAAGAAGTAAAAAAACCAGAAAGTGATATATTTTATTCAAATAAACAAGTTGCAAAAAAGTTATTAGACCGTGCAAAACAAGCAAATGTAAACATAGAAAATGCTATAGAACTAAATAAACAGTATAGATTTAAAAACAATGAATTACAAGTATTAGAAAAAAATATATACGAAAGCAAAAATCAAATATACAATAAAGATGTAGAAAGCATTCATTTATCACTTTGTGCAAATCCTTATGCAGAAATAGAAAAGGTTGCTAAAACAATAAATAAATTAGTCAGAGAAAAAAATATAAGATATAAAGATATATCAATAATTACAAAAAATATAGATAATTATACAAGCGCAATTCTAGCAGAATTTCCAAAATATGAAATACCAGTATTTATAGATATAAAAAAAGAATTAAATGATAATATTCTAGTAAAATATATACTTGCAATATTTGATATATATGTAAAAAACTGGTCATCTGATGCAATATGGACATACATAAAAACAGGATTTACCAATATAACAAAAAGTGATATGTATAAATTAGAAAATTACTGTAGAAAATGGGGAATAAGAGGAAACAAGTGGTATAAAGAAGATTGGAAATATGATTCTTTAAATACAGATATAGAAAAATTAAATAATTTAAGAAAAATAATTGTAAATCCATTAATAAATTTAAGTGAAAAACTAAAAAATAAAAAAACAGCAGAGGATATAACAAAGCAATTATATGAGTTTTTAGAAGAAAATGAAATAAGACAAAAATTAGAAAACAAACTAAAAAATATAGAAATTAAAAAAGAAATTGAATATGCAAATGAATATGTAGCTAGTTGGAATATATTAATGGATATTTTAGACGAAATAATTTTAATATTTGGTAAACAAAAAATGACATTTGAGGAATACAGAGAAATATTAAAATCTGGATTAGAAGTTAGCCAATTTGGAGAAATACCACAATCAATAGACCAGGTAATAATTGGAGATATAGAAAGGTCTAGAAGCCATAAAATAAAAACATTATTTATTTTAGGATTAAATGATGGAGTATTTCCAGGAGTAAATACTAGTGAGGGATTTTTAAACGATAAAGATAGGGAAATATTAAATAAACATGGAATAGAATTAGCAAAAGGAACATTAGACAATTTATATGAAGAACAGTTCAACATATATAAAGCTTTTACAACAGCAGAGGAAAATATATATTTATCTTATTCTTCTTCGGATAAGGATGGAAAAGCTATTAGACCATCAACATTAATTTCAAAAATAAAAAAGATATTTCCTAATTTAAAAGAAGAAAGTAATATATTAGAGGAAAAAACAAATATAAGTACTTCAAAAGCAACATTTAAGGATTTACTTGTAAATATTAGAAAATTAGAAAATAATGAGGAAGTAGACAATATTTGGTCAAACGTATATAATTGGTATAAAAATAATGAAAATTGGAATATAAAATTACAAAAAGCAATAAAGGGATTTGAAGATAAAAACAATCCAGAAGATATATCAGAAAAAAACATAAAAAGATTATATGGTAATGTATTAAAAACAAGCATATCAAGGCTAGAACAATATAGAAAATGTCCATTTTCATTTCACCTAAAATATGGTTTAAAACTAAAAGAAAATGAAGATTTAAAAATAAAACCAATTGACACAGGTACATTTATGCATGATATAATAGATACATTTTTTGAAAATGTAAATGATGTAAAAAATATAACAGAAAAAGAAATAGAAATAGATGTAAATGATATAATAAACCAAAAACTAAATTTAAGTAAAAACTACATATTTACAAGTAATCCAAGATTTATAGTTTTAACAAACAGATTAAAAAAGGTAATTATTCAATCTATAAAATATATAGTATTTCAAATACAAAATAGTGATTTTGAAATTTTAGGTAATGAAATAGAATTTAAAAGAAAAATAGACAATGTAGAAATTATAGGCAAAATAGATAGATTAGATGTTGCTAAAACAGAAAAAGGGCAATATATAAGGATAATAGATTATAAATCTTCAGATAAAAATATAGATTTAAATGAATTAATTTCAGGAACTCAAATACAACTAATTACATACTTAGATAGTGTTGTATCAGAAAAAGAAAATAAGTTGCCAGCGGGAATGTTATATTTTAAAATGATAGACCCGATAATTAAATCAGATAAAAACAAAACAGAAGAGCAAATAAAAGAAGAATTAAAGAAAAGATTTAAAATGAATGGTATGATTTTAGCAGATATTGATATAATTAAAAAAATGGACAAAACATTAGATAAAGGTTCATCAAATGTAATACCAGTATATGTAGATAAAGACGGAAATGTTAGCAAATCAAAATCAAATGTAATATCAAAAGAGGAATTTACTAAATTACAAAAAACAGCAGAAAAAATAATAAAAGATATAGCAAAAGATATATTAAGTGGAAAAATAGATATAAAACCAGTATACAATAAAAAAACAAAAACTGATTCATGCAAATATTGTGAATATAGAACAATTTGTAGATTTAACCCAAGAACAAATAGCTATTCATATATAGAAAACGAAACAAAAGAAGAAATTTTAGAAAAATTATAAATAGTGCAAAAGGAGACATAATTATGGGAATGATAGGATTTTATGCAGGTTCATTTGACCCATTTACAAATGGACATTTAGCAATAGTAAAAAAATCAGCAAAGTGTTTTGATAAAGTAATAATTGGCATAGGATATAACGTAGATAAAATAGAGCGAATTGATAAAAATAAAATGAAATTAGCGATAGAAAAAACAGTAAGTGAGGAAAATTTAAATAATGTAGAAGTAGTATTATATGAGGGATTAACAGTTGATAAAGCAAAAGAATGTAATGCAAATATATTAATTAGAGGGTTAAGAAATGGTACAGATTATGAATACGAAGAGAATATATCAGCAATTAATGAAAAAGTAGCGAAAATGGATACATGCTATTTTAGGGCAGGAGAATTAGGATATTTATCTTCTAGTGTTGTAATGGAGTTATATAGTAATAACAAAGATATTAGTGAATTTGTACCAAGACCAATAGAAGAATTATTAAATTCTTTAAAATAAATTGTGGTTTAGAAGTTAGAATTTAGAGGTTAGAGATTAGAAATAAACCATTGCAAACAACAACAAACCAAATGCACCCGCCCCTACACAAAATTCCAAATTCTAAACACCAAATACCATTATACAAACTACAATTTATCTAATTGACATTTTAAAAAGGAGAATAATATGAATGAAATATTAGGAATAACAGGAAATTCTGGAAGTGGAAAAACTTTAATAAGTAAATTATTAAAAGATGAGTATAATGCAAATTTAATAGATGCAGATAAAATTGCAAAAGAAATATCAAAGCAAGGCATGGAGTATTTTAACGAAATAGTAAAAGAGTTTGGAAAAGACGTTTTATTAGAAAACGGGGAAATAAATAGAGCAAAGCTTGCAGAAATAATATTTGCAGATGATAAAAAAAGAGAAAGGTTAAATACACTTACATTTAAATATGTAGTAGAGGAAATAAAAGAAATAGTTAATTTAAATGGAAGTAAAATGCAAATAATTGATGCACCGCTTTTAATAGAAAGTGGGTTAAATGAAATATGCGATATAGTAATATCTGTTATAGCAGATGAAGAGGTAAAGGTAAAAAGAATATGCAAAAGAGATAATATAGATGAAAAAATTGCAAAATCAAGAATAAAATCACAGCCAAAGGATGACTTTTATATAAAAAATTCAAATTATGTAATTGTAAATAATAATGATTCTAATATAGAAAATCATATAAAAAATATAAAAGAAATAGTAGAAAGTCAAATGATAAAGAGTAAAGAAACTGTAATTATTCAAGATGGAGATGTAAAACTTTTAAAATTTAAAGCATTATTGGAATATAATAATATTTTAACACATGCTTTTACATTAAAACCGCTTGATTTTGGAAGTAATGATACATATAAAAATATAAAAAGTAAGGCAGATAGTAATTATAAATCAGTATGTGAATTATTAAAGTTAGACAGTAAAAATATAATAAGACCGTATCAAACGCATACAAACAATATAAAAGAAGTTAATAAAGAAATACGGAATTTTTAATGAGAAATTTATAGATATAGATGGATTAGTTACAAAAGAAAAAAATAAAATTTTATCTTTAACATTTGCAGACTGCACGCCAATTTATTTATTTGATAAAAATAAAAATATTATTGGTAATATTCATTCAGGTTGGCAGGGTACAACAAAAAAAATAGCAAAAAATGCTATAAAATTTTTAAAACAAAAATATAATTGTAATCCAGAGGATATAATATGTGTAATTGGACCAACAATAAGAAAGTGTCATTTTGAAGTAAAACAAGATGTAAAAGATATTTTCTATAATCAATTTAAATATATGAAAAATATAAATGATATAATAAAATATAATCAAGAATCAAAAAGTTATTTTATAGATACAGTAGAAATAAACAAAAATTTATTAAAGGAAGAGGGAATATTAGAAGAAAATATTATTGACAGCAAAATTTGTACTGTATGTAATAGTAATATAATTCACTCATATAGAAAAGAAGGAGAAAAAGCAGGAAGAAACACTGCATTAATTTCTTTAATATAATAGAAAAAAATTAATTTTACAGGAGGAAAAATGAAAATAATGTTTATATGCACAGGCAACATATGCAGAAGTGCAATGGCGCATATGATGCTTGCAAAAAAAGCAAAAGAAGAAAATAAAAATATTGAAGTATATTCATGTGGAATATATGCAGAAAATGGAGATATACCAACATATGAAGGTATAGAAACAATGAAAGAATATGGAATAGACTTAAAAACTCATAGAGCAACTAATATTAGAAATTCAAACATTGAAAATATGGATGTAATACTTTGTGCAACAACAGCACATAAAAATAATGTTATAAATATGTATCCTAAGCTAAAAGATAAAATATTTACAATTAAGGAATATGCTCGGATATCCAGAAAATGATTTAGATATAAAAGATCCTTGGGGATATGGGTTAGATGTATATAAAAAATGTGCAAAAGAAATAGAAAATTGTATAAACAGAATAATGGATATAATTTAATAAATATAAATTGTAGTTTGTAGAGGAAAATATAAAAGATAAATCTTAAAGAATCAAAGGAGTAAACAAATGAATATATTAGAAGGGTTAAACGATAAACAATATGAAGCAGTAATAAATACGGAAGGACCAAATCTTATAATTGCAGGAGCTGGTTCTCGGAAAAACAAAAGTATTAACACATAAAATAGCATATTTAATAGGAGAAAAAAATGTAAAACCATGGCAAATTCTTGCAATAACATTTACAAATAAAGCAGCAAATGAAATGAAAACAAGAATAGAAAACTTAGTTGGAGATGTAGCAAATGATATGTGGATAGGAACATTCCACTCTATATGTGTAAGAATTTTAAGAAGATTTATAGATAGAATTGGTTATCAAACCTCATTTATAATATTCGATACAGGAGACCAAAGGACACTCGTAAAACAATGTTTAAGAGAATTAAATATAGATGATAAAATATTTACAGATAGAAGTGTACTCTCAGAAATAAGCAATGCAAAAAACGAAATGCTTACACCAGAGCAATATTTAGCAAGGGCAAATGGAGAATATAGAAAAGAAAAAATAGCAGAAATATATGCAAGATATCAAAAAAAACTAAAAGAAAATAATAGTATAGATTTTGATGATATAATAAATTTCACAATAAATATACTAACAGAAAATCCAGATGTTTTAGAATATTATTCAGAAAAATTTAAATACGTATTGGTAGATGAGTATCAGGATACAAATAAAGCACAATTTACATTAATAACACTTCTTGCAGCAAGACATGGAAATATAACAGTAGTAGGTGATAATGACCAGGGAATTTATTCTTTTAGGCGGAGCTGATATTTCTAATATATTGAATTTTGAAAAGGATTTTCCAGGAACTAAAATAATAAAACTAGAGCAAAATTATAGATCAACAAAAAGCATTTTAAATGCAGCAAATGCTGTTATAAAAAACAATTCAAAAAAATATGAAAAAAACCTATGGACAGAAAAAGAGGAAGGAAAACTTCCACAAGTACATATGTGTAATGATGAATATGACGAAGCAAGTTATGTTGCAGAACAAATAGAGCACTTAAGAAGAGCGGAATATTATAAGTATTCTGACTTTGCTATACTTTATAGAATGAATACTCAATCTCGTAGTATAGAAGAAATACTTGTAAGAGAAGGAATTCCATACAGAATAGTAGGTGGGCATAAATTCTATGAAAGAAAAGAAATAAAAGATATTATAGCATACTTAAGATTAATTCAAAATACTTCGGACAATTTAAGTCTGCAAAGAATTATAAATGAACCAAAAAGAGGGATAGGAAAAACAAGCCTAGAAAAAATAGAAGAAATTGCAACAGTAAATCGGAATTTCTATGTATGATGTAATAAAAAAAGCAGATGAGTTTGGATTAAATAAAGTATTTGCAAACTCCAGAGAATTTATAGAATTAATAGAAGATTTAAGAGAAAAAAAAGATAATATACTAATATCAGACCTTATAAAAGAAACATTAAATAGAAGCGGATATACTAAAGCTTTAGAATTAGAGAATTCTGCACAAGCGGAAAATAGAATTGAAAACTTAGAAGAATTTTTAACAGTTGCAATAGAATTTGAAGAAGAAGAAGCAGAAAATACACTTCCAGAGTTTTTAGAAAGTATAACACTTGCAAGTGATGTTGACGATTTAGAAGAAACGGACGAAGCAGTAACATTAATGACTCTGCATAGTGCAAAAGGACTAGAGTTTCCAGTAGTATTTCTAGTAGGAATGGAAGATGGAATATTTCCAAGTTATAAATCAATAGGAGAACAAAGGGAATTAGAAGAAGAAAGAAGACTTTGCTATGTAGGATTAACTAGAGCAGAAGAATATTTATATTTAACATATGCAAAACAAAGAACAATATTTGGTTCTACATCTTGCAATAAAGTATCAAGATTTATAGAAGAAATACCACAAGAACTACTAGAAGGATATGAACAAACAAAGCAAAATGATTTATTTGAACAAAAAGATAGTACATATGAATGGGAATATGGAACAGTAAGTAAAATAAAAACAAAAGCATTTAATGATAAATTTACTAAGAAAGAGCCAGCATTTACATTTAGAACAGCCGAAAGCTTTTTAAACAATATAAATAAAAATGAAACAAATGTGGATTTAAGCATGTATAAAATTGGTGTAACTGTATTACATAAAAAATTTGGGGAAGGAATTATAAATTCTGTAGAGCAAGAAGGAGAAGATTTAAAATTAGATATAAATTTTGAAAAAGTTGGACATAAGCGATTAATGGCAAAATTTGCAAATTTGGAAATTTTATAAAATAAAACAAACAATAATACATAAATATAAAAATAAACTAATTAAAGCTAAAACATTATTTTTTGAAAATGAATGCTCATTTGTCAAAAAATAATTGTTTTAGCTTTTAATTGTTTAATGAAAATTTAAAATTTTCATTAAATCGACAAGCTTCCTACAAAATTCAAACAAACACCCCGAAAAAATAAAATAACTGCAAATGCTGTACGGGCAGACACGATTTTCTGCCCGCACAAAGACATAAATTATAAACGAAAAAGGAACAACAAAATATATATTTACAAATAAACATAAAAAGCATTAAAAAATAAAAAGGTATATGATAATATCTTTAAAGAAAAATTTATATTTTAAAAGACAAGAACTTATTGACAAAGAAAAACATATAACTTATAATACACATAAAGTAAGAAATAAAAGTAAATAATACAAAAGAAGGAGAGAATAAAAACAAATGTTAAAATCAGAATTAACTGTAGTGCGGACGGGACCCTCGTACGCCCGCACTTCGAAGGAACTACTAAAACCACTACGAAGACTCGCTCAAATCTTATTTCTAACCTCCAACTTCTAACCTCTGACCGCAAGGGTATAACCTTAATAGCCCTAATAATAACAATAATTGTAATGCTAATATTAGTAGCAGTAACAATTAACATAGCACTAAATGGAGGACTGTTTGGAAAAGCAGGAACAGCTACAAAGGGAACACAAAAAGCAATAGAAGAAGAAACATTAATGGCGGCCATAGCATCAGCATATGATGAACAAACAGGAATAATAAGTAAAACAAAATTAGGATACGATTTAAGTAACACATGGACAGTAATAGGAGAAGAAGAAGGACCATATACAGTAACATCACCAAAAGGAAATGCATTTTTAGTAACAAAAAATGGGGAAATAATAGAGAAACCATGGGTGGATAATGGAGATGGAACATATACAAAAGACAATAAAACTGTATCAAAGGAAAAGCCACTTAGTAGTGAAGAAATACATCAATTGCTAGGAGAAACTGGGGTTCCAGAAGGAAAATATAATGGAGAATGGGAAGTACTAGGAGTAGAAGATGGCAAATTAAAATTAGTCTCAAAATCAAGTCTTGAAAATAATGTAACTTTAGGAAGAACAGACTCAAGAGCAACGAATGAAAATGTAACAGATCACTTGGAAAAAAATGCAAGTGAATATGATATTGCAGTATGGTCATATGCACATGCAGTGCAAACATTAAATCAAGCAGCGAAAGATGGAACAGGAATAAACAGTGCAAGAAGCGTAACAATAGAAGATATATATGGTATAATTGGAAAGGACTTTTTAACTAAAATTAATGGTGATTATGGAAAAGTATACCGATATTATTATGATACAACAAATAGGAAAGTATATTATAAAAACAAAGCATCGGTTGATAGCGAATATCCAGAAAATGGTATAGATACTACTTATGCAACTCAAACATTTGTAAAATATCCAGATAAAATAAAAGAAGATAGTGTAGGAGAAGTAATCACAATAAATTCAGATAATCAAAGTAAAGATATTGAACTAACATATGATTACTTTTCTTATAGGTTAACGGATGAACATAAAAAAGCAGTAGGAAGTTTAGCTTCAGGATCTTATTGGCTAGCATCTCCTTGTGTAAATTGCAACGGTTCTAATGTATGTTTCTATATCCGCACTGTAGGTGGGAGCTATATTAATGCCAGTCATGGTTTGTTTTACTCGCGATCTGGCTCTTGGGCTCCCGATACTCTAGGGGTTCGAGCTGTAATTTATGTTTAATTTCTAAAATTCAAAAGTAAAGAAACAAAATTTTATTGCCTATTTTTTAAATGTTTCATATTATATTTTAGGTGATAGAATTGCAAGAGGTAGATTATGATAGATTAAATGCAGTAGAGTATGCAAAAAAGTGGGCACACAGTAGAAATCCAAAGTATTATAATTTTGATAGTAGACAATGGAACGGAGATTTTGTCTAGAGGAAAAATAGGGTTTGTCAACAATAGTGTATAAATTTTTATTATGTTAAACTAAAGCTAAAATATTATTTTTTGAAAATGAATGCTCATTTGTCAAAAAATAATTGTTTTAGCTTTTAATTTTTTAATGAAAATTTAAGAAATTTCATTAAATCGACAAGCTTCCTACAGAATTCAAACAAACACCCCGAAAAAATAAAATAACTGCAAATGCTGTAGGGGCGGGCCTTGTGTCCGCCCGCAAAAAGATATAAATTAGAAATGTAAAATATAAACGAAGAAGAAACAACAAAATATATATTTACAAATAAACATAAAAAACATTAAAAAATAAAATAACATGTGATAATATTCTTTCATAGAAATAGAAAATAAACAAAAGAAGGAGAGAAAAAACACATGTTAAAAGAGAAAATAAAAAGATGTATCAAAATCAATGCAAACACTGTAGGGGTCGAACCCTTGGGCGCCCCAAAAAGAGAAAATATTAACAAAAAAATAATTACAAACTCCGTAGGGGCGGACGCGACTTTCCGCCCACTCTTCAGAGAACATACTAAAAAAACTCCAGAGGCATACTCAAATCCAAATTCCAAAATCCAAACACTAAATTCCGACTTCAAAGGAATTACATTAATAGCATTAATAATTACAATAATAGTAATGTTAATATTAGTAGGAGTAACAATTAATGTAGCACTAAATGGAGGATTATTTAAAAAAGCGGAAATAGCAATGAGTAAAACACAGGAAGAAATAGAAAAGGAACAATTAATGGAAGTAGCAATAGTAGCATATGATCCAGATACTGGAGTCAATTTTAGCAATATGAAAACACCAGATGGATTTACTAAAGAAAGTGATGGAAAATATAAGAGCAATAAAACAGGAAAGACATACACAATAGACAAAAAAACAGCAGAAATAAAAGAATATAATGGTGAAAATAATAATATTACAGATATACGTTTAGGTGATAAATGGACAAATGTAACATTTAAGGATTTATCAGGAATAGAACCAAATGATGAAATTAACTCATATGGAGAAGATGATGTTCAATTTATTTTTATAACAAATGAAGAAAACAATGGAATGTGGCAAATTGGTTTATTGGGAAAGAATGAAATTGATGCACCGTGCGCAGCCATTGATTTTGTATGGTTAGATTATAAGGAAGAAGATGAAGATATTCCAGAATTTGCCTATCCTTTAGGGGATTATGAAAACGTATTCAATAACATGACTGAGTACAGAGATTCGGGATGGTATTATTCTCATGATTTGGATATGTCTAATATGGAATATCCGATTTCTGGGACGGTTGTTGGAATCTGGGATTCGAATGGTGTTGGAGGGATTCTTGAATCACATGAATATAATGAGGAAATTAGTAGAATCCTTAATGAAGTTAAAGAAAACATTAAAGGGGTTGGAAGTAATGACGAAAGTTATGTATATTCAGGCGAATTATGTAATTTTCTTACAGGTACATTTGAGCGCGATAATTAAAATATATTAAATTTAAAAATTGTATAATTTTCAAAAAATAGCAGATAATATATGTGTTAAATTTTATAAAATATGAAAGGATGATTTTTAGTGGCAGAACTTAGTCAAGTAGAACTACAAAATTTAAGACATCTAATTGGAACACAAGATACAACATATCAAAAATTAAACACATATGCATCACAATGTGTGGATCCGCAAATAAAGCAAATGTTTACAAAAGCAGCACAGGATTCATTAAATACAAAACAAAAATTATTAACATTCTTAAATTAAAAATAACAAATACTAGAATGGAGGGTAAAATGGAAGAAAAATATATGGTTAATGATATTTTAGAAAATGTTAAATCTAAGCTTTCAACATATCAAGATGTTATTACAGAAACAGAGAATATGCGGGCTTAGACAGGCTATACAACAAATAAGAGATAATAGTGAGTCATTTCAGTATGAACTTTTTAAAGTAGCACAAGCTAAGGGATATTATACACCGGCCTCACAAGCTTCACAGACAGAAATAGATAAAGTAAAAAATGAGATTAATAATTAGAAATTAGGAATTAGAGGTTAGAAAATATGGTATTCTCCTCTAATTTTTATTATAGTTTAATAGTAACAAAAATGTGTAAAGCAAGGACGTATGATTGTACGCAATTTACTTACGGAAAACATAGATGCGTGAATTTATAAAATAAGGAGTATTTAAGAGCAAAGTAAAGAAAAAAAGAGCAAATGCTAGTATCCGTAATATAAAACTTGCAAATAAGAGTTAATTAAAATTGCCAAAAAAACCATAATAAGGTAAAATATAAAAGTAAAATTTCTAAATAGATAGGAGTGTTTAAAATTTTAAGAAATATTAAAAATTTGTTTGTGCATATAAGAAGTTCCTTAAAATTTACATTTTTACTTATAATAGCAATATTTATTATAATCGGAATAATAACATTAGTATATAAACCTATGTATAGTGTTACATTAAATGGAGAGTTTATAGGATATACAAATAATAAAAGTAAACTACAAAAGAGAATAAATGAATACATTGAAAATCAAAATGAAAACAATATAGCATTTATAGATATACAAAGTTTACCAGAATACTCATTATGCTTACTAAAAAAAGAGAACAATACAAATGATGATGAAATATTCGAATTAGTAAAAAATTCAGGAACAACATATTATGAATATTATGCAATAACTCAAAAATCAGAAGAAAAGTATTATGTTTCAACAAAGGAAGAAGCAGAAGAAGTAATTAATAAATTAAAAGAAAAGAAAAGTACAAACATTAATGATATAGCATATATACAAGTTCACTCAACAGAACTTAAAGAATTTTCAAATCAAGATACTATAATTACATCATTATATGTAAAACCAAAAACTGTTGTTGCTAGTGCATATTCAACATATAATGGCCAAAGAATTATATCTTCAGCAACTCCATCATCGCAAGTAGTTGGAATAGGATTAATAAAACCTGTTTCGGGGATAATTACATCAAGATTTGGAACAAGATCAAGTGGAAATCATAAAGGGTTAGATATAGCAACATCATCAGGTACAACTATTGCAGCAGCAGCAGGAGGAACAGTTACATTTTCAGGATGGGATAGTTATGGATTAGGAAACTGTGTAAAAATATCACATGGTAATGGGGTTGTAACAGTATATGGACATTGCAGTAAATTATATGTAACAGTAGGTCAAACAGTTTCAAGAGGAGAAGCAATTGCAGCGGTTGGTTCAACAGGAAATTCAACAGGTCCACATTTACATTTAGAAATAAGAGTAAATGGTACCGCACAAAATCCACAATTATATTTATATAATTAAGTTAAGAACAATTTTTAGAAAAAGTGGTCAATAGCCACTTTTTTTGGTCTTAAGACAATAAAAGTAAAATTAAAGAAATGAATAAAAGCTGATCATTTACACCTTCATTATATAAAAAAAATAAAAGACATATTAAAAGAATATCATCAAAATGAAGTTTAATTCCAAAAATTTCAAAACAATCATCTTTATTTCCAAATGGTAATGTATAATAATCATTATCTATCATTTTTTCTTTTCACCACCCATAAAGGGAAAAACCTCTAATACTTTACTCATATTCATAAGTTGGATATATTGATCAACTTTTGATTTTCTATTTTCATTTAAATAAGGCTTTAAAGATTGCAATAAATTAGAGCGTGGATCATCTTTTACATTCATTTTATCAATAATTGATTTCATTTTCATAATAGTTTCAAAATCTATGCCATTATTATTAAAAGTACTATCTTGAGAATTAGAAGATGTAGATGTATTATTGAAATTGTTATTTTCAGAATTGTAATTATTAGAATTGCTTGTATTATAATTATTAGAGTTAGAAGAATTATTAAACATATTAAGCAAATTATTAACCATATCAGGAGAAATATTATTATTACCAGCAATGTTATTTAGTTTTTCAAATACATCTGACATATCATCATTATTCAAAACTATCAATCTCCTTATTTATTTTTATTTATTTCTTTTAAAATTTCCTCTTTACTTTTAGTTTGTAAAATTTGGTTAGCTTTTGCAATACCAGCTTCCAAATCCTTCTTATCCATTTTAGAAAGCATAGCCATCATTTTTGCCATATCAAAATTATTAGTATTATTCAAAATAATCCCTCCTAATAAAATATATGTATTAATATAATATCATATTCAAATAAATAAAAAAGGTTACAAAAAAAGACCTACCTAGGTCTAAATTATAGTTTGTGTGATTGTGTTTGGCATTTAGAATTTTGAATTTTGTGTAGAGGCCGACTTCTACTAATAGAGAAGCGCGAAATGGTTAATTTATATTTTACGAAGTGAGCTTGTGTGGGGACCGACTAGCTAGATACTATTAAATAGAAGATTAGCGCCAGCAATCTTATATTTTACAGTGTCTGCGTGGTTGGGATGAACGAGTTAAAATATAAATTAACCATTAGGAGCGGTTTATTTCTTTTTCAAAGTCGCTAGGACGGAGGAAAAAATCCCATTTCTGCGAAATAAATTTTTTCCTCACGTCCACACGCTCTCAATCATCAAAAAGAAATTTACAAACTACAATTTATATAACAATCATATCTTCTCTTCCAGCACCAGTTCCAATAAATTTAACAGGAACACCAACAAATTCTTCAATTCTATTTAAATATTTTTTTGCATTTTCAGGAAGCTCATCAAAAGATTTACAATTACTTATATCTCCAAAATTACCATCAAAATCCTCATAAATTGCAAAACAATTATTCAAAAAGTCGTTATTAGTAGAGAAATTAGTTGTAGCTTCACCATTATAATTATATGCTGTACATAATTTAATATTATCTAATTTTCCAATAGTATCAATATGATTAATAGCAAGGCCCGTAGCACCATTTAATCTAACAACATATTTTAAAGCCACTAAATCAAGCCAACCACATCTCCTAGGTCTTTTTGTTGTTGTACCATATTCATGTCCTAATTCACGAATTAAATCTCCTATTTCATTATTTTGCTCAGTAACATATGGGCCAGCACCTACTCTTGATGAATAAGCTTTAACAACACAATAAACTTCACCAATATCTTTTGCACTAACGCCACTACCAGTACAAACTCCACCAATAGAAGGGTTAGAAGAAGTAACATAAGGATAGCTACCAAAATCAATATCAAGAAGAGTTGCTTGCGCACCCTCACAAAGTATTTTTTTCCCATTATCTAATGAATTATGTAATAAATTAATAGTATCAACTATATAAGGTTTTAAGATTTTTGCATATTCTTTGTAATTTGATATGGTTTCCTCTAAATCAATAGGACTTTTTCCATATGCTTCAAATATTTTATTTTTATTATTTATATTAATAGTCAAAAGAGATTCTAATCTATCAGAAATTAGATCTTCTGCACGTATTCCACATCTTTCAAACTTATCACAATATGCAGGACCAATGCCTCTTGCAGTAGTACCTATTTTATTTATACCTCTATTTTCTTCTAAAAGTTTGTCCATTTCAACGTGATAAGGGAGAATTATATGTGCTTTTTCACTAATGCGCAAATTATCTACAGAAATTCCGTTTTGTTTTAAATTTTCCATTTCCTCAATTAGTACTTTTGGATCAATAACAACCCCATTACCAATAATAGCTAATGTTCCTTTATTTAATATGCCAGAAGGAATTAAATGAAATGCATATTTTTTGCCATCAACTTCAATAGTATGACCTGCGTTATTACCGCCAGAGCATCTAACAGCTATATCTGCATTTGCACCAAGATAGTCAATAATTTTTCCTTTGCCTTCATCACCATAGAAGCCACCTAAAACAACATCAACTTTTGACTTAGACATAAAAATCACATCCTTTAAATAGAATATATTCTTTTCTAAAAAGAACATATTTATTATTATATAAATACCTAAAAAAGTCAATAGGAGAAAAAAAGGAATATACTCTTTCTCATAAATAGTAAAAGAGAATGCTAACATTAGCATTCTCTTTTGGTACCTTTAATCTTCTTGATCTTCCTGTTCCTGAATTTTATTTGGCTTACAAGAAGGACACTTGAAAGGGCAATCTAAAAATTCAGGACAGATTCCACAACAGATTTCCCGTAAACAGTCTGGAGACTTCTTACAATTATTACAAGACATAGGGTACCCTCCTTCCTTAAAATTCAATTTATATAAATCAAATAATAAGGGAGGTTCCCTTACTATTTGTAATAGACAAGGGATAAAGTCTTACAATAACTATTATATATCAATTTACATAAGAAAACAAGTGCTATTTAATTATTTTATAAAAGTATATAAATAATAGTTAACATATTAAAAGAAAAAGAAACAAGTTCAATTTTTCTGATAACTACAAAAAAGACAAAATAATGTTTATACAGTTGTAACCATTTTTGTAAACCTTTCATAAAATATAGCAAAAACATATATACGAGAAAGGATGAGAAAAATGTCAAGTTACATAATAGAAGGTGGAAAAACACTAGAAGGTAGTTTAAATGTATCAGGATCTAAGAATGCATCACTTCCTATAATAGCTGCGAGCATTTTAAATGGCGGTATTAGTAAATTATATAATGTACCTAATATTCATGATACGCAAATAACTTTAAAAATATTAGGTATTTTAGGTTGCAAAGTAGATAAAAAAAATGGTAAAATAGTTATAGATTCAAGTAAAATGGATAAGCATGAAATTCCAGATGATTTGATGAGACAAATGAGATCATCTGTAGTTCTTGCGGGTGCAATACTTGCCAGATTTAAAAATGCAACGTTTTCGTATCCAGGGGATTGCGATATTTGATTGATACATCGGACAAGTTTAAGATAAATGAGTGGATTAAGAGTATTAAATGAAATTAAAAAGTTTTTAAATAATTTGTTAAATTCTAAATTTTATGCTAAAATGGTAAAAAATGGAGAGTAGGAGAAAAAATATGGATTCAAATATAGTAACAATTATTCAAATTTTAGTTACAATAGTAGTTGCATTTATTACAGCATTTTTAACAAATTCTAATGAAAGAAAAAAGCAAACAACAGTATTTTTTAAGCAAGAAGGTATTAAAATACAACAAGAAATATTAAATGTTTGGTGTTCAATATTATTTTGTGATTATAATAGTACGATAAGCAAGTATAAAAAGAATAACACAAAAAGAATTATGGAAGATAATAATTTAGTTAAACCTGCTGAAATTACAGATACAATGGCAATTCAACTAATTCAAAAAGATAGTTATATGTATTCTTCTAAATTAACATTAAAATATATAGGAAATTATATGCAAGAAATTTTTAAAAACAAGGAAAATCCAGCAGTAATGAAGCAAATGTTTTTAGTGGGCAAAATTATTTGTAATATGAAATATGATTTTACAGGAGAGAAAACATCTGTAATGGATTTGCTAAAGATTAAAATAAATGATTTAGATCTTAAGAAAAAAATGAAAATATATTGGTATGAATTTAAATATTTTTTTATATCAAATTATATTAGATTAAATTAACTACAAATAATAAGTATAGTGAGAAGGTCAATTAATAAAGTTGTACCTTCTTTTTTTATGCAAAATTCAATGAAAGGAGGATTATATGAACAAACAAAAATTAAAAGGTTTATGGATACCAGTAGAAATTTTATTAGATGAACAATTATCAGATAAAGAAAAATTAATATTATCAATAATTTTATATTTAAGTGATGGAACAGGAAGTTGCTTTGCAAGCAATAAATATATAGCAAGTATTGTGAATGTAACCTCCGATAGAGTTTCAAAGATAATAAGTTCTTTGAAGAAAAAGCAATAAAAATAATATAGCTAACTTTGAACAGCGAGATTATACAGACTTTGACTTTACTAAATTATATGCAAATACAAGAGCCTTTTTATAAATACAGACATTTGCATATATAAAATCAGTTGCTGAAGTAGAAATACTACTTAGGTAACTGATTTTTTTAGCCTAAAATTGCAATAAAGCAAATTTAGGCTAAAACATAAAAAATACGAAAAAGTATTTTTTATGAAATGGGGTGTGGGGCATAAGCCCTGCCATACGAACAAACTTGTTTGTCTAGTATGTTAGACATTCAAAGAATATCTTAAGCAAAGAAGGAGGAAAATGAGATTATGAGTTATGCGATAGTAAGAAATGAAAAATTAACAAGAAATGAAGCCAAAGGAAGGTATGTTCATAATGAAAGAAAAACAAAAGGACATACAAATAAAGATATTGATCCAGAAAGAACATATTTGAATTATTATTTAAAGAAAAATGAATTAAGTTATATAAAAGAATTTGATAAATTAAGAAAAGAAAATAATTTGCAAGGTCATATAAAAAGCAATAGTATTATAATCTGTGAAATGATTTTTACATCAGATAAGGAGTTCTTTGATAGTATTGGAGAAAAAGAAACAAAAAGATATTTTGAAGAAAGTTATAAATTTGTATGTAATTACAAAAATTTAGGAGAAAAGAATATAATATCGGCAGTTGTTCATTTAGATGAAGGAACACCACACATGCATTTAGTATTTATTCCAGTAGTTCATACAAAAGATAAAGATGGAAATGAAATTGATAAGGTATGTAGTAGAGATTTTTGGAAAGGTAGAGATAGTTATAGAAAATTGCAAAATACTTTTTATGATGATATTACTTCAAAGGGATTTAATTTAGAAAGAGGTTTGCCAATAGAAGAAACAGGTACAAAACACGAAAAAATAGAAGATTTGAAGAAAATTACTAATTTTGAAAACACGAAAAAAGTATTAGATAGTATTAAACTTGAATTGCCAGATGTACCTGATATTAACGATATTAAAATAATAAAATTAAATAGAGAAAAGGTAGAAAAAGAGATTATAAAACCTAAAGATACTCTAATTAATAAATTATATCAAGAAAATATTATTTTACACAAGGAACTATCAAAGCAAGTAAATTTAGTAAATAAAGCTGAAAAATATGAAAAAGAAAAAAATTCAATACTTGCGGATAATGAGAATTTACACAATAAAGTTAAACAATTAGAAAAGGATTTTGGAAATAAAACATTTGATTTAGAATGGGAATATAAAAACAAAATTCACAAATTAGAAAAGGAAAATAACTATTTGTATAAAGTAATAGATAAATTTAAGGAAACTATTGAAAAGTTTATAAAATGGATTTGTAAAAAATTTGATATGGGTGCAGAAGATAATTTAATTAGAGATTTTGAAAAAGAAAATCATGCATTATTAGATGCAGAAAAACAAATAAGACATGAAGAAAAAGAGAAAGAATGGGACTTAGAAAGATAATTTGAACTAAAATAAAAGGAAATAAATTTAAAATGGTTTATTTCCTTTTATACATATCAACTCTAGTAGGTAACTTTTGAGCAAGTTTAGCAGTTTTTTCATTAAATAATAATTCTGGTTTTATATTGAAAGATTTTGCAACAAAATCTATATTTTTACAAGTTAAATTAGCATTTCCAGTTTCAATAACACTTATATATGCCATCTTAAATTTTGTTTTGTTGGCATATTGTTCTTGAGTTAGATTATTTTGATATCTATACCATTTTGTATTAAGTCCAACTAATTCCATTGAAGTCATAGTAGTTTCCTCCCTTTTATGTTACTTGATAATATAAAAATTATTTATATATAAATTATAAAGTTAAAGTATAAATAACTTAATACCATTAAAACTTATTAAGATATATCTAAATAAAACCCGAAAATGTATTGCAAAAAAATATATTTTATATTATGATAATACTAGTCAAGATGGGAAAAAAGAATTATTATATCCCAATCTTGCAAAGTAATAGTCAAAGAAGGAATACTAGTATGGACAAGTATTAAAATAGCTTATGTAGATAAGAATTATCTAGGAATAAGGATAACAAAACTTCAACTTATTGACGAAAGATATATGAAAATAAGCAAGGCGAAAGTTTATACAATACTAAATGTGCTATGGGCTTTATTTGCAATTGCTTCTTTTACAATTCTGTTATTAGGAGTTTTACAAGGAGGAATTTAAATGTTAATAAAAGTTAAATTTAGATACATTAATGAGGTATGGAGTTTTTTAAACGAAAATTTTACTAAATGGGCAATAGTATTTTTTGTTTTTTTATTTTTGGTAGGTTATTTTGTTTCTGATTTTAAAACAACTATGGGAATTTTGGGGATTATAACATTAATATATGTAGGATTTGCGATAAAAACGCTAAAAATTAAAAAAAAATATAAATATTTTATGAAAAATGGCACAAAAACAAAAGGAATAATTAAAGATATTAAAGTAGTAAAAGGATATCCAGGTTTGATACCTAAGGATAATTGGTATGAGATAATATATCTTATAGTTGAATTTAAAAATCCATATTCAAATAAAATTGAGCAGTTTACCACTGAAAGCGTAAATGGAAATCCATTTATATATTTAAGCTCGCTTGATGTAACGGTATATGTATTGCCAGAGGGGAGAGCATTAGCAACAGATTTTAAAAGAATAAAAAAATTAAGTGATTCTGTAAAATGTCAAAACGATGAAAAATATAAAAAAGAAGTAGAATGGCAAGAAAAAAATAGATTTAAATATGTTTTTTATTGTATAGTTTTCTTTTGTGTAATTGCACTTATATTTACTAAAGCTAATTTTATTACTTGTTTTATAATAATATTAATAATATGTGTAATTTCAATATTGTTTGGAAATAAAAAATAAATATATAGTATTATATTAAATTTGCGAAAGGGGTGTAAAAATATTATGGTAAAGAAAAAAAACATTATTATATGCTTATTTATAATATTAATACTTTTATTAATATTAATTTTATGCTTTTCTAAAAGCAATAAACAAAATAAATCGAATCAAGATAAATCTGCTTTTCTAAAAGAAATGACAGATGTTAGTTATATTGAATTAAGTTATGGTAACGAAAATAAAAAATTAGATAATCAACTTTCAAAAATATTAAATAATATAGATAATAATTCAATAGAACAACATAATTTATCCATTTCTGATGATGCAACTGGAGTAGAACCATATAGTTTTATTTTCTATAATAAAAATGATGAAGAGCTTTATCGACTTCTATTTACTGAAGGATTTACTGAAGATAAAAATGAAATAAATATATTTACAGAAAAAGATTCTGAAATAATTGATTATTATATTAACAATGAAAATGTTATGGAATATGTGATGAGACAAGTTGAAGAATTTAATAAGGAAATTCAATAAAATATACTTAAGGAAGTATATTGCATTTTTAAAAATAATATTAAATTTTACTCATAAGATTGGAAGGAATAATTCCTAAATCTAATAAATTTTAACATAGTTGGGAAAAAATGTTTATTATATTTACTAAACCTAGTAATATTAACGATATGTGTATTTCAATATTATTTGGAAATAAAAAATAAATATATAGTATAATATTAAATTTGCGAAAGGAGGTGTAAAATATGAAAAAGGCTTTAATAATAATTGGAATAATAGCAGTAGTTATAGTTGGTATAGTTTTAGTAGTATTTAGTTCTCTAAATAAAGAAAAAACACCTATAACAGCAGATACATTTAATACAACAATGGAGAGTAAAGGTTATATAATGACTGATACTACAAGCCAATTTTCACAATATGGAAGTTTAATGACAAAATCTTATGCAGCACAAAAAAGTGGTTACCAAATAGAGTTTTATGAATTATCTAATGAAGAAAATGCGATAAGTATGTATAATACAAATAAAACAAAATTTGAATCACAAAAAACAAATGCTTCTACTTCTTCAACAGTAAGCATGAACAATTATGCTACATATTCTTTAACGACTAATGGAAAATATAAATATGTTTCAAGAATAGATAATACATTAGTTTATATTGATGTAGATGAAACCTACAAAGATACAGTAAAAGACATTATGAAGGAAATTGGTTATTAACATAATAAATAGAACAACGGAGAGAATAAGAACAGTCTCTCCGTTGTTAATGTTTTTATGAGAAAAGTAATTAAAGTTTTATCTAATTATAATTTATTTTTAGGGAGTACGTCATATTTTAATCAATGTCAAATATATACTACTTAGTTTATTCAACTCTATTTTAAAATTTTCTAATTGTTCATCTGTATATGTATCTCTTAAATTTCTAGCTTTTCTAGACCATTCTTTAAATTGCTTTTCTTTAAAAACTTTTGTGTGATTATAATGTAATCCATGCATCCTTTTATATTCTCTAGTATATTCTTTTAAAATTAGACTATTTTTAATTTTTTCTTTTTGCTTATTTAAAGCTCCAATTTCTCTACAAGTTTTTCCTGTATCTAAATATAAATTATTGCAATATTTTTGGTCATTCCTACCTTTTTGATTTGGATTATTGCTTGTAGTAGTTGGTATAAATAATCTTCCACAATTTTCACATTTATTGATAGTAAAATTATTTTGAATTATTTTAAATAACTCAAATCTAATTTGTTCTTCTGTACTTTGTAACTCATAAACTTCTTGAACTTTAAGATTTTTTTCTTTCATTAGTCTAACAATATCTTCTATATCTAATCTTTTTTCTTTAAGCGATAATTCTTCATCACATATATATTTTGTTTTAAATTTGGTATCTAAAAAAATACTATGAGCAGGATTAGTATTAACATAGTGTATATCAAAAACTCTTTTTGCTTCATATAGATAAAGTTTTTCTTCTGTACTTAAATTTCTTACAATAGAGTTATTAGAATATTTATTAATTCGTTCTAATCTTTCTTTTAAATCAGCCTTTTTCTCCATAAAATTTTGGACAAGTAAATCTCTTATTTCTTCAAAAAATTTCATATATTCGTTATGCTTTTTACTTGATATCTTATCTATTTCTTGAGTAAATTCGTGCATAATAAGTTGAATAGTGTATTCATTTTCTTCCCAGTTTTCAAACACTTCATTAGGAGAGTATTTAGGATTTTCAATAAAAACACCAATTTCAGATTTAAATAATAGGTCTGATCTAAATACTTTGGTATTATATGTTTTTACAATTATATCTATTAAAACTTGTGTATAGAAATGAGTATATGGAGAAAATTCCAAACATGCTCTAACTATTTGAAACATTTTAAAGAAACAATCCATTTTTTCATCAATAGTATTTGCTTCTTTAGCAGTACATATAAGTTCTATCAATTGTGTATAAATTTTTTTCAATTTATCAAAGTCAGAGTATTCCATTATTGCAAATTCATATAATTTATTTCCAATATCATATTCAAAATCACGAGTTGCACCAAAATATTCTCCGATTATTCTTTATAATAATTTTGTTATTGTTAATTGCGAAATTCGTTACCATATCAATATTTCCTCCACTTAAAAAAATAGAATATAGATATTTTAATTTTTAAGTTATCTATAGACTTGTTAAAATCTATTTACAATAGTATTTTAGCATCTTATAATCAATTTATCAAGATAGAAAATAAAACATTAATATAGCTATTTTCTATTTATAGCACATTGAAAATTGAATAACAAGTTGCAAGTACAAATAATGAAACTTCTGTCTGGCTAACGTGATGTAAAGGGACAGTTCTGTAAAGCAGGAATGAGGGCAAATCTCATATGGGTATTTACCACTTGTAGCTTTTAGTAATAAGGACAAAGATTAAAGCAATATAATTTAAAGATGGAAAGGTAGGTGAATACTCTGGAAAAGGCAAAGGATAATAAAGATAAAAAGATAAAAGATAAATTACCATTTGCAGTATTTATTTGTCCAAGATCAAATGATGGTGATGTTCAAGATTATAAACAGGTATTCACCGATATTATTTCTGATAGAATAAAACAAAAATATAAATAAAAAATAAGAACAAAGTTTCGCAAAAAGTATTGAAAAATAGTTGCAAATATGATATAAATAGAAGAAATAAAAAATATTTTGAGTTGCTGGCAATTTCTAAACAACTTGAGAAAGAGAGGTATAAAATGGGACAAGATAATGAATTAAAATTATTTGAAGATAAAAAGATTAGAGTTAAATGGGATGAAGAAGAAGAAAAATGGTATTTTTCAGTAGTAGATGTTGTTGCTGTTTTAACAGAGAATGATTATCAAAAAGCAAGAACTTATTGGAAAGTGTTAAAAAATAGACTATTAACGGAGGGAAATGAAACGGTTACAAATTGTAACCAGTTGAAAATGATAGCATATGATGGGAAATTAAGATTAACTGATGTGGCTAATATAGAGCAAATTTTAAGATTAATTCAATCAATTCCTTCTAAGAAAGCAGAACCTTTTAAATTGTGGTTGGCACAAGTAGGAAAAGAAAGAATAGATGAAGCATATGACCCAGAAATAGCAATTAATAGAGCATTGGATATATACAGAAAAAAAGGATATTCAGAGGAATGGATAAATCAAAGATTAAAAACAATTGATATTAGAAAAGAATTTACTGATGAATTAAAAGAAAAAGGAATAGAATCAGGCAGAGATTTTGCAATATTAACAAATATTCTAACACAGGCTTGGAGTGGTTATTCAGTAAAAGAATATAAAAATTTAAAAGGATTGAAAAAGGAAAATTTACGAGATAATATGACAAATATGGAATTAGTTTTAAATATGTTAGCAGAAACATCTTCTACAGAAATTTCAAAAAGCAAAAAAGAAAAAGGGTTTAAGGAAGCAGAAGATTCTGTTAAAGAAGGTGGTAACATTGCAAGAATTGCAAGAGAACAACTAGAAAGAAAAACAGGAAAAAAGGTTGTATCGGATAAAAATGCTAAAGATATAAGAAAGTTAAATTCTGGTACGGAACAATAAAAACACCTTTCCAACATCAGGAAGGTGTTAAAATGATATCAAGCAAGTAGAAAAATATACTTACCCTTAAGCATTGTTATTTTTTTTAATAAATTCTCCATTTTTATACATTAAAGTATCTCCATTTTTAGCACCTTTAGGAACATCATCTATGGGAATATTTTCTGTTTTATTGGTATTAATGTTTTTACAAACAGCATAATCTACACCAATATCAGAAATTTGATAATATTCTGGCAAGACATTTATTTTTGAAGAAAGAAAATCATAACTACATTCATTTAAAAGACTATTGATATTGTTTGGACTTGCTGGTATTCCTGTATAATCTACACGAAAATCTTTAGGAGATACAATTTTTATTGCATCTCCAACTTCAGGAGTATTTCCATTTATATAAGATTTAGGAATATTATATATAGTTTTAGCTGAATAATCAAAACAAACTGCATAATCACCTTCAAATTTTGCAAAATGAAGGTTGGTATTCTTTGGCAAGTTTTCTAATATTTTATTGTTAGTTTGCAATTCTAAATAATCTTGTAATTCGTGAATAAAATTATCAATAAAACTGCCTTGTATTTTATCATGAATTTGATTATCTAGTAAATTTAAGCTATTTAATGAAAAGTTTAAAAAATCGTTCAAAATAAATCCTCCTTATGATATAATTTTTTTAGGTGGTAACAATGAAAAAGTTAAAAAATATAGTGATTATTGTAATATTAATAATGAGTATATCTAATATAAGTTTAGCACACGGTGGTAATATTACAGGTTGGAAAGATAAAAATTCAAAATACATAACTGAATATAATGGAAAATATTATGGCTATCACAAAGAAGATGGAATAGTCCATTATCATCAAGTAAAATGGGATGAAGAAAATCAAAAATGGATTATTATAGCTCCAGCTGTGTATTATGATGAGAATTTTAACAAAATAGAAAATAATACTGGAAATAGTACAAATAAAGTAAAAGTAAAATTAGTTTCAACAGTTGATGGAGATACTGCAAAATTTGAAATGAATGGAGAGCAAGTTACTGTGAGATTTTTAGGAATAAATACAAAAGAAACAGTAGATCCAGAGATTGGTGAGGAAGCTTGGGGAAAAGAAGCAAGTAATTTTACGAAAGAGAAACTCCAAAATGCAAATAAAATTGAACTAGAATTTGATAGCTCATCAAATGAAAAAGATAAATATGATAGATACTTAGCTTGGATATGGGTAGATGATGAATTGTTGCAAAATCTTTTAGTGGAGAATGGACTAGCTGAGAATTATATGTTACAAAATAATTATAAATATGCAGGAACATTACAAGAAAGTGAAGAAATGGCTAAAAATAATAAACTTGGCATTTGGAGTGATGAAAAAAATAATATGGACAATAATGGAAATGAAGATATACGGAACCAATACAAAGGATAATAATTTACCATATATAATGTTAGGAACTATAATAATATTAATTGTAAGTATAATTAGTATAGCACACAATAAAAAGAAAAGAAAGTAGTTACAAATAAAAAGTTCTAAAATTTTTAAGTAAATAACTTGAAATTTTGGAACTTTTAACGTATAATAGCAACAATAAAACGACACAAAAATAAAATGTTATTGATACATTGGTTTAAATATAGTAAATTGGAGGTATATCATGCAAAAACAAAATAATGAAAAAAGAGTAGTAATCTATTGCAGAGAAAGCAGAGACGACTATGGAGAAAATTATGAAAGAATAGAAACACAAAGGGATCTACTTGTAAAATACTGCAGAAGTCATGGATATACCAACATTGTAGATATTATAATGGACGATGACAAAAGTGGAACAGACTTTAGTAGATTTGATGATATAAAAGAAAGAGCAAGAAAAAAAGAAATAGATGTAATAGTTTTTAAAAATTCTGCAAGGCTTGGAAGAAATCAAAGGGAAGCATTAGAATTTGTAGAATATTTAGAAGATCAAGATGTTGAAATAATATTTGAAGACGAGCAATACAATGAGGAAATGTTTGGATTATATGCATGGTTTAATGAAAGAAGGGCAAGAGATGATAGTAAAAATATTAGAAGAAATTTAAGACACAAAATTGAAGAAGGAGATTTACTTGTAAAAGCAATTTATGGATATAACAAAGATGGAAAGAGATTAGTTATAAATGAAGAAACTGCCGCCGTTGTAAAAGAAATATTTGAATTATATTCTAAATGTTGGGGATATCAAAAAATAGCAACTTATTTAAATAAAAAAGGAATACCAACACCATCTCAAGCTAGAGGATTTATAAATGCAAAACAAACAGCAAATTGGAAAGCACAACACATTGTTAGAATTTTAGATGATAGAAGATATACTGGAGACTATGTTGGAGGACATACAGAAAAATTAAGTTTTAAATCTAAAAAAACAAGAGTAAAGCCTAAGCAAGAGTGGACAATAATTGAAAATCATCATGAGGGGGTTATAGATAAAGAACTATTTGAAAAAGTGCAAAAAATACGAAAGAAAAGAAAAAAGGAAAGTGACAAATACAATAACGGATTCAAATTTGTAGATACAGAAAACAATTTATATTCAGGACTTCTATATTGTGGAAGATGTGGAACTCCAATGTATAAAAGAAAAGGAACATCAGGTACACGAAAAAGACCAGATAGTTATTTATGCAAAAAATATAGTAATGAAGGCGCAATAAAAGATATTAGACCAAATTATGGATGCACACCACACAGAATGAGAATAGAATATCTAGACCAAATTGTTAATAGCTATATAGATAATTTAGTAAGTAATCCGGAATTTAAAAGTTTCGTAATGGATAACACAAAAGCAATATCAACTAATAAATCATCACTTGAAAAGGACTTAAACAAATCGAAACAAACTTTAGAAAAATTAGAAAAACAATTTAAACAGGTATACGAGGACAAGTTAAATGACCTAATACCAGAATTTATATACAAAGATAAAAAGCAAGAACTAGAAAAAAAGATAAAATATGAAAAAGAAAGAATGCAAGAAGTAGAAAGCAAATTCAATACTTTAAATAAATTAGAAGATAAAGAAGATTTAATATTTAAAGCAATAGAAGATATTAAGAAAAATGGACTCACAAAAGAAGAATTATCTTTAATTTTTGATAAAATAGTTGTATTTGACAAAAATGAAATAACAAAAGAAGAAAAAGACTTGTATAACTTAAATGATATGATGTATAATGAATTGTACGAAAATGGTGGTATAGCCTTCCATTTGAAATTTATGTACCCACAAACTATCACAAACAGGAGGATGTGATATTGGGTCAAGACCAATAGATTTACATTTAAAAGCACTAAAAAGATTAGGTGTAGAAATGGAGGAAGAGGCTGGATATATTAAATGCAAATGTGATAAAATAATTGGAAATGAAATACATTTAGATTTCCCATCTGTTGGAGCAACAGAAAATATTATTTTAGCATCTGTATTTGCTGAGCGGAGAAACTATTCTTACTAATGCTGCAATGGAACCAGAAATACAAGACTTACAAAATTTTTTAAACAAAATGGGAGCAAAGGTACAAGGTGCAGGAACTAATGTAATAAGAATAATAGGAGTAAAAAAATTAAAAGATGTTAGTTACAATATAATGCCAGATAGAATAGAGGCTGGAACCTTACTTTGCATGACTGCAGCAACAGAAGGAACTTTAGAGTTAAATAATATAAAAACAGAACATATTGTACCAGTAATTAATAAGTTAGAAGAATGTGGTTGTAAATTTAAAATAGATAATAATAGTATAATAATAGAAAGCCCTAAAAAATTAAAAGCAGTAGATATAAAAACAATGCCTTATCCAGGATTTCCAACAGATATGCAATCGGTATTTACAAGTATGCTATGTATAGCAAAAGGGACATCAGTAGTAGTCGAAAATATATTTGAAAGCAGATATAAATATACAAACGAATTAAAGAGAATGGGAGCAAAAATAAATATAGAGGGAAAAATAGCAATAATAAAAGGTGTAAGAAAATTAAGCGCTACAACAGTAGAAGCAACAGATTTAAGAGGAGGAGCAGCAGTTGTTTTAGCAGGCTTAATAGCAAAAGGAAAAACAACAGTAAACAATATAGAACATATCTTAAGAGGATATGAAAATTTAGATAAAAAGTTAAATAAAATTGGCGCAAAAATATCAATTCAGACCAAAAATTAAAATAGTAGAGAAATGTAGGGGTCGACGACTCTGTCGACCCGATCTTCGAAGGCTTACTAAATATATTTTATCTTATAATATATATTCTTTGAAGAACGGACAAGTAGTGGCGACCAATGGTCGTTCGCCACTTGTGAAGGTATGCTAAAATACCCCAATTATATAGAGTAATAATAATTGCATAATGTAAACAATTGGTGTCAAAATAAAATGGAGGAAATACCATGAGAAAACCTAAAGGACAAACTGTTGACTTATTATATTCAAATAATAATAAAACAAAAAGCAAATCAAAAAATAAAAAAAGTAGAATTAAGAAAAATGACAATGATTCAAGAATAAATTTAGATAATGAAATTATAATAGGCTTAACTCCTAAAGCACCAGAACAAAAAAGGAAGAATGCTAAAGGAACTAATAATAAAAAGAACAACAAAAAAAATAAAAAGACACAAACAAATAAAAAATCTAAAAAAATAGATGAAAAAAAAGGTAATGTAAATAAACAGAAACCAAAGAAAACAAAAAAAATTGTAAAATGGACATGCATTATTATTTTTATGCTTGCCACAATTATATTATTTATGATGTCTAGTTTGTTTAATATAAAAGAAATAAAAGTAATAAATAACAATAAAATATCTGCAGAAGAAATTATAAATTTATCTACTTTAAAAATTGATACAAATATGTTTAAAACTACAAATATAATAATAAAAAATAATTTAAAAACAAATGCATATATAGAAGATGTTAAAATAAAAAGAAATTTTAATGGAACTGTAACATTAGATATAACAGAAAGAAAGCCTACATATATGTTAAAATTTAATAATGCATATGTATATATAAATAACCAGGGGTATATGTTAGAAATATCAAATACACCATTGCAAGTACCTATTATTACTGGATACGAAACTCCTACAGAAGAAATAAAAGAGGGAAACAGATTAGTAGTAAATGATTTAAAAAAATTAGAAGATGTAATAAAAATTATAAATTCTGCATCAGACAAGTCATTTTTAAGTACGATTACAAGTATAGATATAACTGATGAAACAAATTATAAATTAGTAATAGAAAGTGAAAATAAAAGTGTACAATTTGGAGATATAAAAAATGCAAATATAAAAATGTTAAGAATAGAAGAAGTAATAAAACAAGAAAAAGGAAAAGCAGGAGAGATATATTTTCAGAACTCAGAAAAAATAATATTTAGAGAAAAAGTTTAAAAGAGGTGAATTGAAGTGAATAAAAACAAAGTAGCAGTAGTACTTCGGAATAGTATGTATGTTATTAGTAATGTCTATATTTATACAAATAAATACTATAGAGTCTGCTACAAAAAATGTAGGAAGTACATTAAAGGATAATAGCAATTTAAGAGATGAACTTATATCAACACAAGGAAAATACGACGCATTGTATAAAGAACTAGAAAATAAGGAAGAACAGTTAGAACAGGTAAGACAATCTGCATCAAATAAAAACGAAAAAGATTTACAAAATGAAACAGAAATAAAAAACAATCAGGTACTGTTAGGATTAACAGAAGTATCTGGACAAGGAATAATAATAAAATTAGATGAAAATAGAAAAATAAATAGCGAAGAAGTAATAAATATAAGCGGATATTTAGTACATGCAGAGGACTTATTATACATAGTAAACGAATTGTTTAACTCGGGAGCAGATGCAATATCAATAAATAACCAAAGAATTGTAAATACATCCTCAATAATATGTGACGGTAATATAATAAGAATAAATGGAAAAATGGTAGGAGTACCAATAGAAATAAAAGCTATAGGGTACCCTGAAAGAATGGATGGAGCATTATCAAGACCAGGAGGATATTTACAGCTAATGGCAAATGAAGGAGTAGTAATAACAATAGAAAGAAGTGAAAATATAACCATACCAAAATATGAGGGAATATATAGTTATGAGTATATAACAAGAGGTGATAAATAATTGAAAAAAGGAAAAGCTACAATTGTAATAACTATTGGAATAATGTGTTTAATTTTAACAGCAGTAATATTTATTCAATTTAAAACAATTAACCAAACAGATATTACATCACTAGAAAATATGAGAGAAGATGAACTCAAATCAGAAATCAGCAATTTTAAACAAAAATCAGAAGAAATAGAAAAGCAAATTGAAGATACAAACAAAAAAATAGCAGAATATGATGAAGCAATTGCAACAGATAAAGAAGCTTCAGATATTTTAGGAAGAGAATTAGAGCAACAAAACAATTTATTAGGAAAAAATGATGTAAAAGGGAACGGAATTATAGTAACACTTACAGATACTAACTTTCAAAAAATTACAGCAGAAGATTTAAGAATATTATTAAATGAATTAAAAACAGCTGGAGCAGAAGCAATATCAATAAATGGTCAAAGAATCGTATATGATTCATATATAGTAGATATAGGTGAGACATTTATAAGTGTTAATGGAGAAGGAATGGTATCACCATATGAAGTAAAAGCAATAGGTAACCCAACATATTTAGAAAGTGGGTTATCTAAAAAACAATATGGATATATAGATACAAAATTAGAAGAAGGAAAAGACGTAAACCTAAAAAGAGAAGATAATATTTTAATTAATAAATACACTGGTGACTTAAATATGGAATATATAAAGGAGGGAGAATAATGGTTATAATTGCAATTATAATTGGATGTATATTAGGTGCAATAATAGGATTAAATGCTCCAATAATATCTTATACGTATTCTGGATACCTTGCCATAGCTATAATTGCAGCATTAGATTCAGTATTTGGAGGAATAACATCAGTTTTAAAAGGAAATTTTGACTTTAAAGTATTTATATCAGGTTTCTTTGGAAATGCAATATTATCAATGCTTTTAACATGGCTTGGTGTAAAGTTGAATGTAGATATATACTTAGCAGCAATAGTAGTATTTGTAGGAAGAATGTTTACAAACTTAGCAATTATACGTAGATATTATATAGATAAATGGACTAAAAAAATAGTAAAAGAGGAAACAAAAAATGAGAATGAGAAGAAAACCATGGGTTAGGCAAGAACTAGCAGATGCAGAATTTTTTATAGATGATGCAACTAAATATTTAGGAAAATGGAATCAAGCATTTAAAAGAAAAGAGCAACCCATGCATTTAGAGTTACGGATGTGGCAAAGGTAGTTTTATAGCAAAATTAAGTTCTAAAAATCCAGAGATAAATTATTTAGCAATAGATATAAAAAGTGAGGTATTAGGTTTAGCAAAAAGAAATATAGAAAAGGAATTTTTAGAAGTAGAAAGAGAAATAGATAATGTACTTTTAACAGCATATGAAATAGAAATAATACAAAATATATTAAGCAAAAAAGATGAAGTAGAAAGAATATATATAAATTTTTGCAATCCATGGCCTAAACCAAGACACAACAAAAAAAGACTAACACATCCAAAGCAACTAGAAAAATATAAGACATTTTTAAAAGAAGGTGGAGAAATATATTTTAAAACAGATGATGAAAATTTATTTAATGCAAGCATAAAATATTTTGAGCAATCAGGATTTAAAATAATTTCTATAACAAATGACCTAAATAAAAATCCAATATGGGAAAATAATATTATAACAGAACATGAAAAAATGTTTGAAGAACAAGGTATAACAACAAAAGCATTAATTGCACAATTTGCCAAAAAGGTATTTACAAAATAATAAAATATGATATAATAAAAATAGAAATGATAAACCACAAACGTGGTTTGCCATTACATTATGTTAAAACGCATCCGCAGTAACAATCACAGATGCGTTTTTTATTGGTTTATTAGCCTTTGCTCAAAATTATTGCTAATACAATAATTAAGGCAACTGCTATGATAGTTATTCCCATTAAAGCATAAAATAATATGTATATAATTGCTAATAAATATGATGTATCTATCATAAGCCTCACCTCCCTTAAGGAGGCAAAACCACATCTGATTAATCTCATTTCCAAAAAGATTATATACAAAATGTAAAAATATGCCAATAAAAAATTGACAAAAAACAATTAAAAACCTAATAAAAATCCATTGAAAAAAATGTCGTTATATAATATAATAAAATAACAATATAGTCAGTTATAGATTATAAGGAGGAAAAAATGGAAAAAAGTTTTAGCGAAAGTTATAAAGATGCAGGAGTAGATGTTACAGCAGGATACAGAGGAGTAGAACTAATGAAAAAGGCAGTACAGGCAACATATACAAATTCAGTAATATCAGATATAGGTGGATTTGGAGGACTTTATGCACCACAAATTATGGGAATGGAAGAACCAATTTTAGTGTCAGGAACAGATGGAGTAGGAACAAAACTAAAATTGGCTTTTTTAATGGACAAACATGACACAATAGGAGAAGATTGCGTAGCAATGTGTGCAAACGATGTAATATGTACAGGAGCAAGTCCAATGTTCTTTTTAGACTATATGGCTTTAGGAAAAAACATACCAGAAAAAGTAGCAACAATAGTAGCAGGAGTAGCGGAAGGATGTAAAAAAGCAAATTGTAGTTTAATAGGTGGAGAAACAGCAGAAATGCCGGGCTTTTATCCAGAAGATGAATATGATTTAGCAGGATTCTGTGTTGGCATAGTTGATAAAAAGAAAATAATAGATAATAAAACAATAGAAGTGGGAGATAAAGTAATAGGGATTACGTCATCAGGAGTACATTCAAATGGATTTTCACTAGTTAGAAAAGTATTTAATATAAATAAAGAAACAATAAATGAATATGTAGAAGAATTAGGAATGACAGTCGGAGAAGCTCTACTTAAACCTACAAAAATATATGTAAAACCAATACTTAAATTATTGCAAGAAGTAAAAGTAAAAGGAATATCACATATAACAGGTGGGGGATTCTATGAAAATATGCCAAGAATGTTAAGAGAAGGAGTATCATTAAAAATAGATAAAAACTCTTACGAAGTACCTGCAATATTTAAATTAATACAATCAAGAGGAAATATACCAGAAAGAGACATGTACAACACATTTAATATGGGAATTGGAATGGCTGTAATCGTACCTTCAAACGAAGTAGAAAATGCAATAGATATATTAAAAGAAGCAGGAGAACAAGCATATATAATAGGGGAAGTTGTAGAAGGAAACAAAGAAATTTTAATGTAAAAATTGGTGTTTGTGTGAGGAGTAATTCTAGGGACTGTCCCTAAAAATTGCCAATTTTGGGGATTTTTGGGACTGCGAAAAAATTCTCCGAGGCAAGGAATCCAAAATTCGAATTCCAATCACGAGACTGATGCTCAAATAAAAATTTATTTAACAAATATAAGGAGGATGTAATATGGTAAAACGTATCTATGTACAAAAAAAATCAGGATTTGATATAGAAGCAAAAAGTATATTAGCAGACATAAAAGAAAACCTTTTAATAAACAATTTAAATGACCTTATAATATTAAACAGATATGATGTTCAGGGTATAAGCAAAGAAGTATTTGACCAAGCAAAAAACACAGTATTTTCAGAACCTCAAGTAGACTTATGCTTTGAAGAAGAATATCCTTTTGAAAAAGAAGATAAAGTGTTTGGTGTAGAATACTTGCCAGGACAATTTGACCAAAGAGCAAACTCATTATCAGAATGCCTTCAAATATTAACAGAAAAAACAAAACCTATAGCAAAAAGCGCAAAAATATATATTCTAAAAGGAAATTTAACTAAAGAAGATATAGATAAAATAAAATCATATATAATAAATCCAGTCGATTCAAGAGAATGCACATTAGAAAAATTAAAAACCTTAGATGAAAAGCAAAAAGAACCAGATGATGTAAAAATAGTTTCTGGATTTATAAACATGACAGATGAAGACTCTAAAAAATTCTACGATAAATATGGATTTGCAATGGATATGGAAGATTTAAAATTCTGTCAAAATTACTTTAGAAATATAGAAAAAAGAGATCCTACAATTACAGAAATGAAAATGATAGATACATATTGGTCAGACCATTGCAGACATACTACATTTTTAAGCAAACTTGAAAAAGTAGAAATAGATTGGGATTTAGCAAATAATATATACAACGATTACAAAAGATCAAGAGAATTTGTATATGATAATAAAAAAGCAAAAGATATATGTCTAATGGATGTTGCAACAATTGCAGTAAAAGAGCTTAAGAAAAAAGGAATGTTAAAAGACTTAGATGAATCAGAAGAAATAAATGCTTGTAGTATAAAAGCAGAAATATTAGTAGATGGAAAGCCAGAAGAATATTTAATAATGTTCAAAAATGAAACACATAACCATCCTACAGAAATTGAGCCTTTTGGAGGAGCAGCAACCTGTTTAGGTGGAGCAATACGTGATCCACTATCTGGAAGAGTATATGTATATCAAGCAATGCGTGTTACAGGATGTGGTGATCCAACAGTAGCTGTAAAAGATACAATGAAAAATAAATTACCACAAATCAAACTAACAAATGAAGCAGCGCGTGGATATAGTTCATATGGAAATCAAATAGGACTTGCAACAGGACAAGTAGTAGAAATATATCATCCAGGATATGTAGCAAAAAGAATGGAAATTGGAGCATTAGTAGGTGCAGCACCAAAAGAAAATGTAGTAAGAAAAGTGCCTAAGCCAGGAGACGTAGTAGTGTTACTTGGTGGGAGAACAGGTAGAGATGGATGTGGAGGAGCAACAGGATCATCAAAAGCACATAACTCGGAGTCACTAACTAGCTGTGGTGCAGAAGTACAAAAGGGAAATGCGCCAGAAGAAAGAAAGATACAAAGACTATTTAGAAATCCAGAAGTAACAAAATTAATAAAAAGATGTAATGACTTTGGAGCAGGTGGAGTTTCCGTAGCAATAGGGGAACTTGCAGATGGATTAGAAATAAATTTAAGTGAAGTTCCAAAAAAATATGAGGGATTAGACGGAACAGAACTTGCAATATCAGAATCACAAGAAAGAATGGCAGTAGTAGTAGAGTCAAAAGATATAGAAAAATTTCAGAAATTAGCATCAACAGAAAACATAGAATCAACAGTAGTAGCAAAAGTTACAAAAGAACCAAGAATGAAAATGTATTGGAGAGGAAAATTAATTGTTGATTTATCAAGAGATTTTTTAAATACTAATGGAACAGTAAAAACGGCAAATGCAAAAATAGAAAAACCAGAAGGCCTAGAAAACTATTTCGGGGGAAAAAGGGGCCTGGTCCATTTTTCCCCAAGAGTCTCAGATTGCATAAAAACGAACGGTCAAAACTGCAATAAAGTAGAATTATGGAAAAGCATAGTATCAGATTTAAATTGTTGTTCACAAAAAGGCTTAGTAGAGAGATTTGACAGCACAATAGGAGCAGGAACAGTACTTATGCCATTTGGAGGAAAATATCAATTAACTCCAGCAGAGGCAATGTGTGCAAAAATACCTACATTAAAAGGATATACAAATTCAGGAACAGTAATGAGTTTTGGATATGACCCATATTTATCTGAAATTAGCCCACTACATGGAGCAGTTTATGCTGTTATTGATTCACTTACTAAATATGTAGCCTGCGGAGGAGATTACAAAAAAGCATGGTTTACTTTTCAAGAATACTTTGAAAAACTAAGAAATGAACCTACAAGATGGGGTAAACCTTTAGCAGCATTACTTGGAGCATATCTAGTACAAGAAAAATTAGGACTTGCATCAATTGGTGGAAAAGATTCTATGTCAGGTTCATACAACGAATTAGATGTACCACCAACACTTGTATCATTCTGCATTCGGAGTTGTAGATACAAATAAAGTAGTATCAAACGAATTTAAAAAATCAAATTCAAAAGTATATATGTTAAAAACAAAAATAGATAACAATTACTTACCAGATTTTGAGGACTTAAAAGAAAATTATGAAATAATATATAAATTAATACAAAAAGGAAAAGCTATATCAGTTGCTACAATAAGGCAATATGGAATAGCAGATACTTTAACAAAAATGTGCATGGGTAACAAAATAGGGTTTGAATTTAAAACAGAAAAATGCTTATTTAAACCACGTTATGGCTCTTTTATAATAGAAGCAAAAGAAGACTTAAATATAGATAAATTGGAACTTTTAGGTAGTACCATAGAGAAAAAAGAAATTATAATATCAAAAACCGAAAAACTAGATTTAGAAGAATTAATAAAAATATGGGAAGAACCATTAGAAAAAGTTTTCCCAACTAAAGTAAATGTAGGGGTCGACGCTCTCGGCGATACGAATAAAATAGAAAATATTTTATTTGATGGAACAAATAATGTAGGGGCAGGTCTTGTGCCTTCCCACCCACACGCGAAAATAGCAAAACCAAAAGTATTTATACCAGTATTTCCAGGAACAAACTGTGAATATGACCTAGAAAAAGCATTTATAGATGCAGGAGCAGATCCAAAAATTATAGTATTTAAAAATATAAGGGAAAATGATGTTGAAGATTCAATTATAGAAATGGACAAAGCAATTAACGAGGCACAAATAATAATGCTTCCAGGAGGATTTAGCGCAGGGGATGAACCAGACGGATCAGGTAAATTTATAGCAACAGTGTTTAGAAATCCAAGGTTAAAAGAAGCAATACATAAACATTTAAATGAGCAAGACGGATTAATTCTCCGGAATATGTAATGGATTTCAAGCATTAATAAAACTAGGATTAGTTCCATATGGAGAAATTCTAGAAGCAAATCAAGATATGCCAACATTAACGTATAACGATATAGCAAGGCACCAATCAAAACTAGTTAGAACAAAAGTAGTATCAAAATTATCACCATGGTTTAGTAAAATAAACTTGGGGGATGAATTTGTAATACCAATATCACATGGAGAAGGAAAATTTGTAGCAAACGAGCAAGTAATGCAAGAATTAATAAAAAACGGACAAATAGCTACACAATATGTAGACATGGAGGGAAATGCTACTTACGATATAAACTACAATCCAAATGGTTCAGTATATGCAATAGAAGGCATAACAAGTAAAGACGGAAGAATACTTGGAAAAATGGGACACTCAGAAAGATGTTACAGAGGAAATATATTGAATGTACCAGGAAACATGGATCAAAAATTATTTGAATCAGGAGTAGAATACTTTAAATGATTCTAGGGACAGTCCCTGTTTTGTTGTTAAACAAAAAGGAGCTGTCCTGAATCATAACTGGTTTAAATTATGTGTTTAATAGTAAACAATTGAAATATATTTTGAGGTGTGAAAATGAATAAATATAAAGCAATTATATTTGACATGGATGGTTTAATGTTCGATACAGAGAGACTTACAAAAAAATTGTGGAAAGAAGCATGCAAGGAATTTGGTATAGATGTTTCAGAAGAGATTTTTTTTAAAGTAATAGGACTAAAAAGAGAAGACGGAAGGAAAATATTGGAACAAGAATTAGGAAAAAAATTTGATTACGATGAAGTAAGAAAAGTAAAAGATAATTTATATTTTAAGTATTTAGAACAAAATGGAACACCAATAAAAAAAGGATTATTAGAATTAATTAGCTTTTTAGAAAAAAACAATATACCAAAAGCAATTGCAAGTTCTACTAGCAGAAATTTTATACATGTATTATTAGAAAAGGCTAATATATTAGAGCATTTTCCAATAATAGTAGCAGGTGATGAAATAATAAAAGGAAAACCAAATCCAGATATTTTTTTAAAAGCTAGTGAAAAGTTAAAAGTAGAACAAAGTAAATGCCTTGTATTAGAAGATTCCAATGCAGGAATAAAAGCTGCAAATAGTGCAAAAATGGATGTAATTATGATACCAGATTTGCTAGAACCAAATGAAGAAAACAAAAAAATAATACTAAAGAAATGTAATTCATTACTAGATGTTATAGAATATTTAAAATAAAAGTTTATATAAAAATGGGAGGAAAAAATGAATTATAAGGAGAGAAAATTTTATAAGAAAAACTTACAGGAAGTATTACACACAAGCTTAAATCCATACGAACCTGGAGTTGTAAGAATACATTTAGTACCTGCGAAATACAACCCATTCAAAGCAACTCCAAGTGTTGTAATATTAAATGGAAAAGACATATTGCCAATAAATTTATCTTGGACAATATTACTTGCAATATTTATAAAAGAGGTTAATGGGTTTAAAGGAAAAGAAGTTACAGAAAAAGACCTAGAAAAAGTTGTAAATACAACTGTAAACAAAGCCTTACAAATATATAGAAAACCCGGAAGAATAACCTTAAAAGAAGACTTAAACAGAATATTATCTGTATTTATAAATATAGCAGAAGGAAGGAAGCCACAAGAAAAAATAGGACAAATATCTATAGGAAAATATGCAAGTAAAATGAAAGCACCACATAGAATGGATTTAATGGTAAGTAGTATGACAAAAGATGGACATTGGAATTGTAATCAAAAATGTATACATTGCTATGCAGCAGGACAAAGTTATGCAGATAAAAAAGAACTAACAACAGAAGAGTGGAAAAAGGTAATAGATAAATGTAGAAAGGTATGTATACCACAATTAACATTTACAGGAGGAGAACCAACAAAAAGGGAAGATTTAGTAGAACTTATTGACTATTCAAAATGGTTTGTTACAAGATTAAATACAAATGGTGTGCTATTAACAAAAGAGCTATGTAAAAAATTATATGAGGCAAGCTTAGATAGTGTTCAAATAACATTCTATTCATCTAATCCAGAAGAACACAATAAATTAGTTGGAGCAAACAATTTTGAAAAAACACTACAAGGAATAAAGAATGCAATAGAGGCAGATTTACCACTAAGTATAAATACACCACTTTGTACAATAAACAAAAACTATGTAGAAACATTAAAATTTTTGCATAATCTAGGTGTAAAATATGTATCTTGTTCAGGACTAATAGTAACAGGAAATGCAAAAACGGAAGAATCAAAATCTACACAGCTATCAGAAGAGGAATTATATAATATATTAAAAGAAGCATGTCAATATACAAAGGATAATTTAATGGAAATAAGTTTTACATCACCAGGTTGGGTAAAAGAGAATAAATTAAGAGAATTAGGTCTAGATATACCAAGCTGTGGCGCATGCTTAAGTAATATGGCAATAGCTCCAGATGGAGAAGTAGTACCATGCCAAAGTTGGCTAGGAGAGAAAGCTGGATTAGGAAATATGCTAAATACAAAATGGGAAAAAATATGGAATAATCCTAAATGCAAAAAAAATAGAAAATATTCAGCAAAAGGTACCCGGAAAATGCCCATTAAAAGGAGGTTGCTAAATGAAGAAAAAATATATAGTATTAATATTAATGTTTATTGCTTTTGTAATTTTAGGTATAAATACTAAAGTCTATGCAGCAGATTTAGATAGAATTACCAATTATATAGTAACAGTGGAACCAAGAATGAATGATGGTTCATTAGACATTACATATGAAATAACATGGGATGTTTTAGATTCTACCACAGAAGGACCGCTAGAATGGGTTAAAATTGGAACACCAAATGAATATTTTAATACACCAACAGCACTTAGTAGTAACATAAAAAGCATAAAGGCATATAGTGGTTCTTATGTAAGAATTGATTTTACTCAAAAATACTATGAAGGAGATGAATTTACTTTTAAATATTCAATACATCAGCCATACATTTATAAGGTATCATGGGGAAAATGTAAATATGATGTAACACCAGCATGGTTTACAGATGCAGAAATAGATAATATGACAATCAGATGGAATAAAGACCAAGTAAAATCTAGCAATACCAAGAAAACAGAAGGTAATTATTTAATATGGAATAAAACATATATGGCAAAAGGTGAAAAACTAACAGCTAAAGTAAAATATGATAAAAAGGTATTTTCTGCTTTAACATCACAAAAAAAATCGAATGGTTCATCTTATACTGTAATATACATTATAATATTTGTTCTTGCTTTTATAATATTAATAGCAGGACGGAATGGGTGGCGGAGGCTACTATAGGCATAGAGGCTTTTATGGTGGAGGCTTTTATGGCGGAGGCTTTTATGGTGGAGGATGTGTTCATAGTAGTTGTGCTTGTGCACACAGTAGCTGCGCAAGTAGTTGTGCCTGTGCATGTGCCGGAAGCGGAAGAGCAGGTTGCTCAAGAAAAGATTTTTATAGAACTAATTTAAATACCAAAAAGCTAAAATCAGTAATAAAATAAAAATTGGGGAAAAAGGGGCCTGGCCCCTTTTTCCCCAATTTTTTATTTAACTACTATATTATAAATCTTATTCTTTACATATATTTCTTTAACAATAGTTTTTCCTTCTAATAGATTTGCAACTTCACTATGAACCTTTTCTTTTACAACACCTTCTTCACTATCTAATGCAATTTTTATAGTTGCCTTTACTTTTCCATTTAATTGAACAGGAATTTCTATTTCTGAATCAATTGTTTTTGATTCATCAAATGTTGGCCAAGCAGATTCGCAAATTGGTTTAAATCCTAATGATTCATTTAGTTCCTCAGTAATATGAGGAGCGATTGGGTTAAGCAAAGTAAGTAGTAAATGATATTCGTCCTTTGTAATGCTTTTTTCATCATCAAAACTATTTGCTAAAATCATTAATGCCGATACAGCTGTATTATATGCCATTGTACTCAAATCGTTTTCTACTTTTTTAATAGTTTTGTGGATAATAGGTTCTAATTTTTTAGAATAGCCTTCTCCCTCTCCAACCTTATCTTTCAAACGAATAACTTTATCTATAAAACGTTTACAACCTCTTAAAGAATCTGTACTCCAAGGAGCATCTTGTGTGTAATCACCCATAAACATTTCATAAATTCTTAATGTATCTGCACCATATTCTTTTATTATATCATCAGGATTAATTACATTTCCTTTAGATTTACTCATTTTTTCATTATTAGAACCTAAAACCATACCATGACTAACACGAGTCCAAATCATTTCTTTTTTAGGAACTAAGCCGATGTTATATAAAAATTGAACCCAAAATCTAGCATACAATAAATGTCTTGCAGTATGTTCCATACCACCATTATACCAGTCAACTCTATTCCAATACTTCATAGCATCCATAGAAGCAAATTCTTTATCATTATGTGGATCCATAAATCTTAAGAAATACCAACTAGAACCAGCCCAGTTAGGCATAGTATCTGTTTCTCGCTTTGCAGGTCCTCCGCAATGTGGACAAGTAGTATTTACCCACGATTCGATGTTTGCAAGTGGGCTTTCTCCATCTTCCGTAGGCTCATACTCTGCAACGTCAGGTAATAGTAATGGCAAGTCTTCTTCTTTCATAGGTTGCCATCCACATTTTTCACAATAAATCATAGGAATTGGCTCACCCCAAAATCTTTGGCGAGAAAAAATCCAATCTCTCATTTTATAATTATTTACACGTCTTGCAATTCCTTTATTTACTAATTTATTAGTAATTGCTTCTTTTGCTTCCTCAACTGTAAGACCATTAAATTCATCAGAATTTATAAGTTTGCAACCCTTACCTAAATAATCATGTTTTTCAAATGCACTATCAGTTGTATCTCTACCATCTATAACTTGAATCATTTCTAGGTTATGCTCTACAGCATATTCAAAATCTCTTTGGTCATGACTAGGCACAGCCATAACAGCACCTGTTCCATAATCTCCTAAAACAAAATCACCTAAGAATATAGGAACCTCTTTTCCATTAATAGGGTTAATAGCCATAATTCCTTCTATTTTGCAACCAGTTTTTCCTTTATTAAGTTCAGTTCTATCCATAGCAGATTTTTTTGCAGTTTCTTTAATATAGTTATTAACTTCTTCCTTATTTTTAACCCTAGGCATTAATTCCTTTATAAGTTTTCCATCTGGTGCAATAACAAAAAATGTAATACCATAAACAGTTTCAATACAAGTTGTAAAAACGGAAAATTTACCTCCACCTACTATTTCAACATCTAATTCAACACCAGTAGATTTACCAATCCAATTTATTTGACCAAGTTTTACTCTATCAGCAAAATTGGTATCATCAAGACCTTTTAATAAATCTTCTGAATAATTACTCATTCTAAGCATCCATTGAGATTTTTCCTTTTGAACAACTGTGCTGCCACATCTTTCACAAACTCCACCAGCTGCATCCTCATTTGATAAAACAGACTTACAAGTAGGGCACCAATTAACAGGAATAGTATCTTTATATGCCATTCCATGTTTGTAGAATTGCAAAAATTGCCATTGTGTCCATTTATAATAATCTGGATCTGTTGTAGAAAATTCGCAAGACCAATCAAAAGAAAAACCTAGATCCTTCATTTGTCCCTTAAAAGTTTTAATATTTTCTTTTACAGCATCCTTTGGATGAATATGGTTTTTAAGTGCATATTGCTCAGCAGGAGCTCCAAATGCATCCCAACCCATTGGGTATAAAACATTATATCCTTGCATTCTCTTCATTCTAGCAAGAGCATCTTGTGCAGTATAACTCCTTACATGACCAACATGAAGACCTGAACCTGAAGGATAAGGAAACTCTACTAATATATAATAAGGTTCTTTCTTATCACCAGTAACCGCCTTAAAAGTTTGCTTTTCATCCCAATAATTTTGCCATTTTTTCTCAATTTGTTTATGATTATAATCCATAAAATCTCTCCCATCTATATTAAATTAAACTTTTCTACAAATAATTTTAATGTGTTAATATGTTCATTTTTTATTCTTAAATAAATTTCTTCTGCCATATTTTCTTTATATGTATGTGAAATTAAATTTCTGTCTCTTAACATATCCATATATAACTGTCCATCTTTTATAACTCCATTTTGAAATGCTGTTTTAATAACACTACTTGGACCATGTTCTTCCAGGACATACATACTTTCTAAATATCTTTGTAAAAATTTCCACCATAATTCAAATGTAAATTCAAAAGCATGAAGAATACCAGCCCTTGCAATTTCAGAAGAATCATCCTCACTTATAAACTGTTCTAATTTCAGGTATGCATTTTTAAATACTTCATAAGATTGAATTAAATTATTTGGCATAAAATTCAACTCCCTCATTTATAATATTTTCCCTTAATTTATCATCATCTTTTAGAGAATTAAAATTAATTAAATCAATTTTGTATATTATATATAAATCTTCCAAATCATAAAAAATTTTAGTATTTAATGAATGAGTTAAATTATCTCCATAAAGGACTATATCAATATCAGAAGTTTCTTTATAATCTCCTCTTGCACGAGAGCCAAAAATACAAGCCCTGTCTATTTCTGGATATTTACAAAAAACGTTTTTAATGCTGTTAATAACATTTTCATTTAAACCAAAATCTTTCAAATTCAAGTACCCCCAATGAATATTGGTAAAATTATATAACAAAAATTAAAATAAATAAAGTAAAAAGTGTTATTTTTTACAATTATCTGATATAATAAATTGAAATGAAAAAAAGAAAAGGAGAAGGGAACGCGTTATTTTTCCATAGAAAGAAGGAACAAGAATGAAAGCATTAGTAACAGGAGCCTCATCTGGAATAGGCAAAGAAATGGCAATATACCTAAGCAAGAAAGGAATAGACATAGTATTAGTAGCAAGAGATCAAAAAAAATTAGAAGAAGTGCAAAGAGAAATAAAAACAAAAACACAAATAATATGTATGGATTTATCAGATGCAGAAAACTGCATAGAAGTATACAAGCAAGCACAAGATATAGATATACTAATAAATAATGCTGGATTTGGAACTTTTGGAGAATTTACACAAACAGATTTAGTAAAAGAATTAAATATGATAAATACAAATGTATGTGCTGTACATACATTAACAAAACTATACTTAGAAAACATGTGCAAAAAAAATAGTGGCTACATATTAAATGTATCATCAATAGCAGGATTTATGCCAGGACCACATATGGCAACATACCATGCCACAAAAGCATATGTACTAAAATTAACACAAAGCATATATCAAGAAATAAAAAAAAGAAAATTAAATATAAAAATAAGCGTATTATGTCCAGGACCAATAAAAACACCATTTATAGAAACAGCAAATGTAAAATTCAAAACAAAACTAATGACAAGCGAATATGTAGCAAAATACGCAATAGACAATATGTTTAAAGGAAAATATATAATCTTGCCAGGAATAAGCAATAAAGCAATTAGAATTTTAAGTAAAATAGTACCAGACAAAATTATAGGTAAAATAGTATATAATATGGAAGAACAACTAAAATATTAAAAATAAATTGTAGTTTGTGTAAGGGGAATTCTAGGGACTGTCCTGAATTCACCTTAAATTAACCATTGGGGGCGGTCCATTTGCGGGTCGACAGAGTCGCCAAGATCCCTACAAAGTTTGCATTTAATTTATTGATTTGCTTTATCGGGCGGACACAAGGCCCGCCCCTACGGCGTTTGCAATTGGTTTGTTTCTTGCGGGCGGACAGGGTCGTCCGCCCCTACACAAAATTCCAAATTCCAAACACCAAATACCATTATACAAACTCCAATTTATAAAAGAAAGAAGGAATAATTATGAAAATAGGTTTAGCATTAGCTCGGCGGAGGAGTAAGAGGAGCAGCACATATTGGAGCAATAAAAGCCTTGCAAGAAAATGGAATAAAAATAGATGCGGTATCTGGAACTTCTGCGGGTAGTATAGTTACAGCACTTTTGGGAATGGGATATACAACAGATGAAATGTTAAAATTATTTAATTATTTTTCAAAGTCTGTTATGGCAATATCACCAAAATACATATTTAGTGGACAAAAGGAGTCAAAAGGAATAAAATTAGGAGGACTAACTTCAAGTTATAATATAGAGGTTGCAATTAGTGAATCTGGAAAACTTAAAAATATAAAAAATATAAAAGACATAACTCTTCCAATAGCAATTCCAGCAACAGATTTAATATCAGATAGAGAAATAATATTTACTAATAGTAATAATCTACAGGGAGATGAATATATACATGACATAGAATTAGGAAAAGCAGTAAGAGCAAGTTCTAGTTTTCCAGGTATGTATGCTCCATTTGATTACAAAAAATATCAATTTGTAGACGGAGGAATATTTGATAATTTACCAGCAAACCAAGTAAAAAGATTAGGAGTAGATAAAGTAATTTCGATAAAATTTAAATCAAAAACTCCAAGAAAACAAACCACAATATATAACATTGCGATGCAGTCATTAGATTTAATGACAGAAAATTTAATAAGAGAATCTATAAAAATAAGTGATTATGTAATAGAAATAGATTTAAAAGATGTAAAACCATTTAATATAAGTAAATTAGAATTTTGTTATAAAGAGGGGTATATGCAGACATTAGATAATATAATAAAAATAAAAAAGCAACTTTATAAATAATGCTAAAAAATGTCGAAAAAAGCTGGATAAAACATATTGAAAAAAATCAAAAAATAGTGTAATATATAATAAATTATACTAAAGAAAATAAAAGGGCAATTTGCTCTTTTATTTTCTTTTATATAGCTATATCTATTTTTTGTTAAAAAATGCAAAAAAATGTGTAAAACCCTTGAAAAAGTTTACATAAGCGTATATAATAAAATATAGATAATACATATATTATCGATTTATATATAAAAATAAATTATTAACAAAATGTCATAAAAATGTAATTTTTTAAAGTAAAAAAAGCTATTATGTGTTTCCGTATGTATTTTTGTGGCATAAATATTATTAGGAAAATTCGCATATATTGACAATATTCAATAAAAATGTAAAAATAATGCTATATTAGTATAATTATAGTCATATAAAAATTTATTTGGGAGGAACTACTATGTTTAATAATTTTAAAAAAATATGTACAGGAAGAACAAATGTAAAAATACTAGCAACACTATTAATTATAACATTAACATTTGCAAATTTTGCTTTACTATGTTCATTTATGTTTAAATCAATAGCAATTAGCATAGCTAATCAAGATATTAATACAAACATTAACAATGTTGAATTCAATGTATATCTAGATGGAAACGATACAAATGTAAAAGAAATAAGCAAAGATATTAATTCAGAAGATTTAAAGCTATATGTAATGGTTAATGTTAAAAATAGTGGTAAGCTAGAAAAAACGCATATAGATTTTTCAAATTCTAATTTTAAATCAAAAGAAAATGAAAAAGTATTTGAAAAAAATCTTGGAACAGTATCGCAAGAAAATAAAACAGTAGTAGAAATACCAATTATAGCGCGTAAGGACTTAAATTATAATTTGAGTTTATTAAACATGGAAAGCCAAATAAAGTTAACAGGAGAATATGTTAAAGAAGATGGAACTATAGAAAATGTAGATTCAGCAAAAACTGTAAAAATAAATTGGACAACAGAGGAAATTACAGAAGAGCAAGTTGAACTTTCACAAGAAATAATAACAAATAAAATTTACAATATAAATGGAGAAAACAAAAGAATAATACAATTATTAGTAAAAAGTAAAATAGCAGATAATAAGGCACCAGTAAAAACAACAAAATTAGAAATACAAAATCCAGTAGTAGGAGAAGAGCCAGAAGAAGTAAAAGTTATATCATATCAAACAGGAGCAACAAATGAAAAGAACAGTATAGATTTTAATAACAATATAGCAAGTTTTTGGAAATATAATCAAGAAGAAAGTAAAACATATGTAGAATTAACAAACGAACCAGACGAGAATAATACAGTGCAATGGCAAAAGGATGCAATAGATGAAATAATAGTAACATATATATATGGAGAAGAAGTAAACTTAGATTCATTTGTATCAAAGGCAAAATCTACAATAGAAGTATATGGTACTTTAAATAAAACAGTAGAAAAAGAAGATGAAACACCAGTAGAAGATACATCAGAAAAAGAAGGAATAATGAATATAACAAAATATATAACAAAAGACATATATAAAGGAAATATGTATGTTGGACAAGATACAGACTATGTAACAAAATATGATTTATACATATCTTATGCTAATGTTGCTAATAAAATAAGTATAAATGAAATGACAGATATAGTAACAGATGGAAATGTATCTACATATTACAAAAGTACATTAATAAATAAAGCACAAGCAATGGATATTTTAGGACAAGATGGAACAATAAAAATATATAATGGAGAAAATTTAATACAAGAAATATTACTTTCAGAAGTATCAGAAGAAAACATTACAGTAGAGTATAATCAAAAAGTAGATAATATAACAATTGAAACAAGTGTGCCTGTAAAAGAAGGAAAATTAGAAATAACAAATTATAAAGCAATTATTGCGCCTGTTACAAAAGAAGAAATACAAACACTAACAAAAATACAAACACAAGTGCAATGTGAATTATCAGAAACAATAAATAAAAGTTCAGAAGTAGAAGCAAACTTATTAGAACCAGTAACAACAGTAGATGTAACTACAGATAAAGACACAATATCAAATCAAACAGAAAATACATTAAGATTAAATGTATTACTAGAAGCAAACAATCCTAAAAATAAAATGTTTAGCAATCCAATAATTAATATAGAATTACCAAAAGAAATAACTAAAGTAGAAAAAGAAAATATTGCATTACTAGACGAAGAATTAGAAATAAAATCATCAGAAATTGTAGAAAGTGAAAATGGAAATAAAGTAATTAATATTGAAATAGAAGGAAAACAAACAAAATACAATACAAGTTCTGCACAAGGCGGAGCAAATATTGTAATAGACTTAAAAGTAAAAGCAGAACAATTTATGGCAGATAAAAATGTAGCAATAAAAACTACATGTATTAATGATGTAGAAACAATAGAAAAAGAAAACACATTAAAAATTCAATCAAAAACAGGATTACTAACAAAAAATTCTATTACAATAGGAAAAGAAAAAGTAGAGCAAATAAATAATGACGAAATAATAGCAAATGCAAATCCAGGAGAAACAACAGCTTTAATAAATACCAGAATAATAAATAACTATGGAGAAAGTATAAAAGATGTAAATATAACAGGAACAGTAAAAACAAATTTAACTCAGCAAATAACAACAAATTTAGAAAATGCTACTGTTTACTATTCAGAGCAAGAAAATGCAAACACTAATGCAGATAGTTGGATTACAGAAGTAGAAGATTATTCGAAAATTAAGGCATTTAAAATAGTAGGAAATAGCGAAATTGAAAAAGCACAAGAAATAAATATTGAAAGTCAAAATGCTTTAATGAAAAAATCAGCAGAAGGAGAAGTATTATCTAATATACAAATTAACTATAATATCGGAGAAACAAATTTAAATAAAGAAATAAATTATAAAGTAAATAAAACAAATGCCTATACAACAATAACAACAAATAATTCAAATTCTATAGAATTATCTGTAACACCAAAAACAACATTAGAAACATTAAGAGAAGGTCAAATAGTAACATATGTAATAGGTGTAAAAAATGTAAGTGGGGAAACTTTAAATAATTTACAATTAGAATATATAATACCAGAAGGAGCAACATATACAGAGCTTACTTATGCGGATGATATTGGAGTAGAATTTACAGATGATTTAAATCTAAAAAGTAAAACTTGGCAAATAAATTCATTAGAACAAGGGAAAGTAGCAGAGCAAGAGGTTACAATAAAAATTGGTAAAGATATAAAACAAATACAAAATAAAATTAACTTAAAAGATGAAAAAAATGAGATAATTGCAAACATTACTACACAACCAACAGAAGTAAAAACAGCACAATTAGAAGTTTTATTAACAAGACTTGATAGATTAAAGTTAGATTTACATGAGGATGATACAATAATATATACTGTTATTGCAAAAAATATAACAAGTGATAAAATTTCTAACGTTGGAATAACATCATATATTCCAGAAAATACAGCTTTTATTGAAAATTCAGAATATAACAAAGATTGGGTATTTGATAGTGAAAAAAATATTATAACATATAATATAGCAGAATTAGATGGAAATGAAACAAAACAAATAAGTTTTGAGGTAAGAATAAATGATAAGTCTTCAAAGGATATAGATAAAATAGCTATAAATAATAGTGCTATACTAACAATTGCAGATACAGAGGAATATGAAACTAATATAATTAATTCAACAATAGATATGATAAATCTAGAGTTTACTTTATCTAGTTCTAATGATGAACAAATTCGTGAAGGTGAAAAAATAAATTACAAAATTGACATAAAAAATAATGGCCAATCAAGTTGTAGATTCCATTTATGGGATAAGGTCTCTGAATTTATACAACTTCGAGGGCTAGAGGTTACATTTAATGGGGAAACAATTTATGAGGAGGATTCTTTTAATAATAATACTGTTGAATACGATAGCATTATTTTAGCACCTGAGGATATTATTAATTTAGAAATAAGTGGTGTAGTTTTTGATTTGGATGATGAGGTTGAGCAAAAAGAAATAAGTAATATTGTATATATAGATTTACCAAATGAAGAATATTTAGCGTCAAATGAAATAACTAATACAATAATAAATGAAAAATGGGTAGATCCAAATTCAGGAGAAGACCCAAATCCAGGAGAAGATCCAACACCAGGAGAAGATCCAACACCAGGAGAAGATCCAGAATCAGGAGAAGATCCAAATCCAGGGGAAGACCCAACACCAGGGGAAGACCCAACACCAGGAGAAAATTCAAACCCAGAAGAAACATATTCAATTTCTGGTTTAGCATGGCTAGACGAAAATAAAAATGGAATAAGAGATAATAATGAACAATTCTTAAAAGATGTAAAAGTTATATTATTAGATGAAAAAGGAAATGTGGTAAAAGATAAGGACGAAAAAAATATAGAAACATTAACAACAATTACAGGAACCTATAAATTTAATAATTTAACAAAAGGAACCTATACTGTTGCATTTGTATACGATACAAATAAATATACAATTGCTAAATATCAGGTAGAAGGTGCAACAAGTGAAACAAACTCTGATGCAATTAGTAAAACAATAACAATAAATAATGAACAAACATTAGCAGGTATAACAGATACAATAAAATTAGAAAGTGAAGATATGCAAAACATAGATATAGGTTTAATACAAAATGGAAAATTTGACTTAAGATTAGACAAATACATAAATAAGGTTGTTGTTACAAATAAAGGTGGAACTACAACATATAATTTTGAAAATGATACAAACTTTACAAAAGTAGAAATTTCCGCAAAATATTTAAATGGATCTACAGTATTAATAGAATATGCATTAGATATTACAAATGAAGGAGATGTAGATGGATATGTAGAGGATTTAATGGACTATATGCCAAAAGACTTAACATTTAGCTCAGATATGAATTCAGATTGGTATTTAGATCAAAGCGGAAACTTGCACAATGGAGCACTAAGTAAAAAAGCAATAAAAAGTGGAGAAACAGAAAGAGTAAAATTAGTATTAACAAAAACAATAAATAATAATCAAACAGGAACAGTAACAAATATAGCAGAAATAGGAACAAGTACGAACTTAGAGGGAATAGAAGAATTTGACTCTGTAGCTGGAAACAACAAACAGGCTGAAGATGACTATTCAAAAGCAGAATTAATAATTTCAATAAAAACAGGTAGCCCAGCAATGTATATTGGAATTGTTCTTGCAAGTTTAGCTATATTGGGAGCAGGAATTTATTTAATAGATAAAAAAGTATTAGGAGGAGAATAATATGAAAAATAAAAAATTATTATACATTTTTTTAATAACAATATTTATTGTATTTCTGTTAGTTCCGAGTGCTTTTGCTAGGATTCCCGATTTAGATGAAGATGCGAGAAATACAGCGCTAAAAATTAGAATAACTTATTCTAACTGGAGCGATTCAAGACTATATTGTATGAACCATGATTATACATTTTACAATGGTGGAGATTATTTGCTAAATTACTATTTTGAATTCACAGATGATGATAAAATGATTTCTTATTCGCGTAGATCTGGTAGTAATGTTATGGAAAAAGGTAATGAATACAAATCTGATTCGCCTGTTTACAGACACTATGCAGCCTTAGCTTATATAGGTTATATGGCTAATACTGAATCATCTGATAGAAAAAATGACTTGATGAATCCTAATAGTGCTGATAAATACCAAAAAGCGATGTGGGGATTGTTAGCTCACGCTGGGGATACATTTGGTTCAGGTTTCTTTCACGGCGAAGGTATAAAAAATGAAGATAAAAATTTTGAAAACGATTCATCGTGTGGAGAATTATGTAAAAAAGCTATTGCTATTTTTGAAGGTGAAGAAGAGTTTAAACCCATAGGTAAAATGGGAAAGTATTCATATCAAGGAAGAGATACAAAACAATCATTTTTAATTGTTGATGTATATAATAAGAATGGAGAGTCTCCAGAAGTAAAATTAAAACTAAAGAAAATTAATAGTATTTCTGGTAAGGGAGTTTCAAATGTAGGTTTTTCAGTTACTGCTGGTGAAAATGTAGGAGAAATTAAAGGACTAAGTTCATGTACTGTGAATAGTACTACTTGGAATGGTCTTAAAAGTTCTAATGATGGTAACTTAGGGACATTGAATATCAAACCAAAAAATAATACTGGAACATTTAAAATAAAAATAAAGGAAGAATATGCTCCAAATAGTTATGAAAAGTTGTCTGATGAGATTACTTTAACTGTAAAATATAATACTAATACTGGTAGTGTTACAAGCGTAGCACCAGATAAACATAGTGACAAAATGAGTTATGATAATAATACTGCTACATTATCTATAAAGAACGATGTAGAACCGGGTAAACTTGTTATACAGAAAAAATTTGAAGGTGATGCTAAGGATTATAGTAAAGTAAAATTTACAATAGAAATAACAAATGATACAGGTGTTAAAATAGCGGGAAAAGGTACTGTTGTAGGTAATACAGTTATTGCAGAAGATGTAACACCAGACACAAATGGAAAAATAGAAATAACTAATATTAAAAAATCTATTCATGTTAAAATTATTGAAACTGATACTGCCGATGGATATATACCAATGATTGGGGATGCAGAATATGATTATTCACCAAATGATAACTATGATACATGGAATTTTACGGGTTCTGATAACAGTTGCTGTAGCAAGAGTATTAAGAATGGAAGTGGAACTATTACTATTACAAATAAAGAGAATCCTAAAAAGACTATAGTTTTACGAAAAGTAGATTTAGAAGGTAATCCACTATCTAATATAAAATTTAAATTAAACGTAAATTTAGGTAGAATTTGTATGATAGGTGATAACATATATGTAGATGGCAAGCTTGAAGACTACATTTCTAACAATGGTAGTGGGCAAAAAGTTATGAAATTTCCAGATGGTGAAAAAACAGTAACAGGTGAAAACAAAGTTACAGTAAGTGGTCGCCAAAGAACTATTCATGCTGATGGAGATAAAGATGGAAAAGTATATATTTCAGAAGCAATTACTGACTCAGAAGGAAAAATTACTGTGGAAGTATTGGATTATTACCCAATCGGTGATGTAAACTTGGATGGAAAAATAACTGCAGCTGATGCTAGATTAATTTTGAGATTTGCTACAGGTGGAGAAAAACCAAAAAATGATAATATTTGCACTCTAGCTGATATAAATCAAGATGGTTATATATGTAGTGAAGAGGAATTTATTAGAGACGTAAATTTAGATGGAAAAGTAACTGCAGCTGATGCTAGACTTGTATTGCGTGCTGCTGCTAGTTTGGAAAATCTTACTGAGTTCCAATCATATCTTGCAGATGTTAACTGTGATGGAAGAATTACTGCAGAGGATTCAAGATTATTACTTAGAATTGCTGCTAAACTTGGTTTAGACGCTGAAAAATTGAATGAGGATAATTTTAATGATAATGGTAAAGAACTAGTTGTAAGTAATTCTGTTTACGATATTGAAAAACATGGGTGTATAGATTGCGAGGATCCAGATGAATTCAAGGATACATTTGTTGATGCTGATTATTGCTTAAACTGTTCAGCTCAATTATCTAAAATAGGTTATTCTTTAATAACTATTAAGGCTGAAGAATCAGATAATAATTTATATGAAAAACTAAATGAAACAAAAAGTTTTTACTACATAGACAATATGGCTATTTGTTCTGATAAAGAACATAATGAGATTAAAACTAAAATTAATGAATATGTAGAAAAATTATCTAGTTTGACATGTAAAGAAATAAATGAGAAATCTGGTGAAAATTATAATGCTTATATTAAAGTTTTAGATGAGCTAAAAAGCAAAAGTACTTCTGACAGTGATGTCGTTATGGAAGTAGTAAATACACCAAAACCTTGGCCTTTAACAATACAAAAATATGATCCTACTGGGAAGAAAAAATTAGGAGCTGGATATGAGTTTACTATTACTATTGATAATGCATATAAATTTGAGCTTGATAAAAAATACTTAAAAGGTTATTCTTCTAACGGAAATGGCACAGTAACTGTTGAAGGTAATACTATTAATGTAGTTACAGATTCTAATGGCGAAATTAAAATTAAAAATGTTTGGGCAAAAAGCGTCGATTCATCAATTATTGCTAAGGAAACAAAAGTAGCAATCAACCTATTTAAAAATATTCCAGAAACAACTGTAACTAAAACTACAGATAAAGATGGTAATGTAAAGTTTACATCAAAAAATGAAGACGCAATAAAAATTGATAATGGAAATATAAAAATATTAGAATGTCCTGAATCTTTGGTTTTAGACTTAAGTAAAATGAGTTCAGATGAAAAACCAATTTCTAAAGCAAATTTTGATGTTACAATAAAAACAAAAAATAAAACTATAGCTGAAACTAAATCTTATGTAACAGATGATAATGGTAAAATTAAAATTGAAAATATAGATATTGGTGAATACTTAGGAGAGGAAATTACAGTAATATTAGAAGAGACTTCTGTACCACAACCATATGTATTACCTGCTGATGCTAGTGTTAGTATAGTGTTTAAATATGAAGCAGGAAAACATAATAGTTGTAACAAAGATTATCTTCATTATTGTATAACTAAAAAATCTGGTGTAATTCTTAAAGAAGCTAATTTCAAAGAAAATGAGCTTGATGTAACATTAATAAATGGATTGGCATTACCAGATATATATTTACATAAGAGTAGTTATTTAGAAAAGGAACCTGTAAAGGATGCTAAATTTACAATAGTATCAGAAGGAATAAATTTTGATAGATATTATTCAGATCCTGAAAATAAAACTATTATTACAGATTCTGAAGGTAATATTTATTTGAATGGATTAGAGCCTTTAAATACATCAGGAGTTTCAACTATAAAAATAACTATAGAAGAAATCGAAACAAAAGCTGGTTTAAAACTATTATCTTCTCCAATAGAAATTAGTTATAAATACAATCCAAGTACAGGAGAGATATCAGGAGAAAGCGATAAAAAACCAGATGGTGTAACAATAGAATATAGTAAAGACAGAAGAAGATTTGACATTAATGCAATTGACTATAATGTTATAGAAGAATTAAAATTACACAAAACAGATAGTGTAACAGGAGCTTCATTACCAAATACTGAATTTACTTTAGATTTTGGCGACAAAGTAAAAGAATTAAAAGTACATAAAGACTGTGTAACATCTAATTATTCATCAGGAAGTATAGTTGGCGATTATTACTTAGTAACAGGATCAAAAGTAAATTGCAAAACAAATTCAAATGGTGAGATCTTATTAAAAGATATAGTAATTACAGAAAAAAATGTTACATGTACTGTAACAGAAACAAAGGCACCATCGGGAAAAGATGAGAACAAAGATGGAGTAATCGATTACTACTATAAAGAACTTGATAGAATAGTTTCATTTAATATTACATATGGAACTTTTGGAAAAACTAGAAATGAAGCATTAACTGTTGAAACTCCAACTTCTAAAGATGGCAAAATAACAGTGGGTTCAGTAACTAAAAACGTAGAAGACTTAGCAGAAACAACTAGTACAAATTATGATGTAACATTCAACCTTAAAAACGTTCCATTAATAGACTTAAGTGGACAAGTATGGTTAGATGGACAATGGGGAAGCAAAAATGTAAGTTCACCTGATGGAAATAAAGGTAATGGCGATAAAGGTGTAAATGATATACTAGTACAATTATACAAAGACGAAGATACAAATACTGCTATAAACCATACATATACAAATGAATCAGCAAATAATGGTGTAATGTTGAATCCTCATAATGGAGCAGATCTTCAAGGTGATCATATTAATGATCCTGAATCAGAAACTAGACACTTTGATAATTTAGATGCAGCTGGTTACTATAGTTTTAAAGGAATTGAATATCGTGGAGGAAAAAGTGGATACATAATTAGATTTGAATATAACGGAGTTGAGTATCAAGCAGTTCAAGGAGGAGTTTCTAAAGCTAGTGAATTAGACAGATCAGGATTTAATAACAAATTTACAACAATTAATAATAACGGTGCTAACAATAGTATTAAATTAGAGTATGCACATAGCGAAAATGGGGACATTGCAGACTTAAAAGGCGAAATTAATGGTTACAACCCTGCAACTGGTAATAAAGACTTTACAATATATTCTCAAACAGACAAATATTGCGCAACAACACATAATCTAGACTTTGGTATAAAACAAAGATTCTTTGATTTAAGGTTATCTAATATTGAAGATTCAATTAAGTTAACAATTAATGATAAAGAAACCACATACACATTTGATGAAATTGAACGTCAAGAACAAAATGGTAATAGTCAAGATAATCCACAGCTTACTTTCCCATTTGATATTTCAGATTATAATTATAGGGTAGATGACTATGATGACTTCCCAATTAAAAATTATGATGTTTCAACTGGGGAAACTGATGATAATGATTTAACAGAAATTATTAATAATGAAAAGGATAAAAATAAACAACTTAGGGCGTTTATAACATATGAAATTAACATTATACCTCAGGCTGACGAAAATGGAAATACATCGAAAGTAAATAAAATTTCATATGAATATGATAAGCATTTAGAAAATATGAAAATCCAAAAGAAAGACAATAACGGAAACTTTGTTGACTTTAACGATTATGATTTAACTAATACTAGAGAAGGATATGCTGAAATAGAATTTAATGGTGGACTTGATGTTTCTGGAGATAATGGCCAAACATTATATATAACATTTGAAATTAAGCGTGATAACGACGGTGGTCTACCTGATGAAATCGCCACTAGTGGAGGATTAAATGTTGCAACTATAGCAGAGATATTAGAATATACGACAACAAAAGGTTTAATTGATAATGACTCTTGCCCAGGAAATCATTCTGCAGAACCTAAAGAAGATGATACAGATGATGGAGAAGGAATAAAGATTATAATCACTAATAATGAAAGAACAATTACTGGAACAGTATGGGATGATGAAAATAAAGATGGACAATTAGACGAAGGAAAAGGAATTAATGATGTTATAGTACAACTTATTGAAATAAAAGAATATAATGGTTCACGTAAAGAATATATTTGGCAAGAAATGAGAACTGGTAGTAAAAAAATAAAAAAATCTGGTTCAGAAGAAGAACAAGATATAGGTGAAGAACTTGGAGCAGGAGAATATAAATTTACCGGATTTATACCAGGAAACTATATTATTAGATATATTTATGGTGATGGAAGAACATATGATGTAACACCAAATGTAGAAAAATATAATGGACAAGATTATCAATCAACAAAAGATCTAAAATATCAAGAACAATGGTATAATAACTCAGGTTATGAAGAAAGTAATTCTATAGCTAGAGACAACGAAGCAAGAAGATTAACTGTAATGGCATTTTCTACTGAAATAGATGGAAAATTAGGTTCAGCATTATCTGCTTTAAATAAAGATTACAATGAATTAACTAATAATGAAAAACAACAATTAACAAACTATTGGAATGAATCTTTTGACGGTATTGGTGCATATAGATATAACATTATTGAAATGAATGACGAAATAGCAGAAGAAGACTTTTCAGAATCATTAAGTGATTTAGATGAAACACATTTTGAAATACTAAAATATTATATACTACAAAAAACTTGGATGTGTGCAGAAACGTCTTTAATTAACATTCCTGTAGACACAGAAGATAAATCTATTATAGAATCTTCAACAACAGTATCGTTTAAAATTGAGGACAATAGCCAAATACTTGACAATATGAATTTTGGATTAAAGCAAAGACCACAAACAAGACTAGAATTAGAAAAACACATAACAGGATTAAAAATAACACCAACAGGAACAGGAGTACAACCAATAGTAGATGCTAAAATAAATATAGAAGATGTACTTAATGATACTATGAATGTTACTGGTATAAAAGAAGGATTATCAGAAATAAAAGCAACAAGAGATGAAAGAGGCTATTGGAAAGTAGAAACAGACATAGAAGAATTAATACAGGGAGCAAAACTTGAAGTAACATATACTTATGTAATAAAAAATATAAGCGATGAGGATTACTTAAATGAAAATTTAGTAAATAAGTATAAAACTGATGAAATTGAAGATTATATAATATTCTTAAGTGATAAGTCAAAAGAGTTAAAGACAACTACAAAAGGAAATACACATACATATGGAACATTTTTAGGACAATACTATTATAACCAAGAAAAAGCAGCATCAGATGCAGAAGTATTATCTAGAGTAGAACTTATAGAAGAGTGCTTAAATAATGACTTAGATTTTGTAGAAACAACAGCAGATACAGGCTTTGATAAGAGGACAGATATTTCTAATGTGACTAAAAAAGTATATAGTACAGATGGAGAGTTAGAAGATATTACTATAAAAACGATTATACAAAGTAAAAACCCAACTAGCAGTTTAGAAAGACTTCAAGCTGATTATAGTAAAAATATTTTATTAACAACTACACTATCATCTTCTAATAAAGAAATTTCATATCCAAGCTATATAGCAGAAATAGTAAAATATTCAAATGCAGCAGGAAGAAGAGATGTTGACTCAGTACCAGAAAACTTAAACTATGTACATAGTAATAATACAGAATTTACATTAAACACATATTATGATAAAACTACAAATAAATATTATCAGGAAGGAAATGGTAGTATATATGAAAATGATATTGCAAATAGTAATGAGTTTGTTAAAACTGATTTAAGTAGTATACCATCATCTGCAATTCGATTAAACGAAATGGATGAATTTTGGGCAGAAAGAATAATGGTAACAAAGCCAACAGGTGAAGACAAACAAGAACCAGTAACAATTGCAATAATAACAATAAGCAGCATAGCAGTACTAGGTGTAGGTATTGTACTAATAAAAAAATTTGTGTTAAAAAAATAGCATAAATAAACAATAAAAAAGATGGAAGATTTCCATCTTTTTTATTGGATAGGAAAATATATTAAAATATTTATTGAATATCAAAAGAAAATTAATTTACTGAAATGGATTTTTATTTAAATAAATGACAAATTGTCAATAATTTTTGAAAATTTCACTAAAAAATAGGATTATTTTATTAGCCAAAATTTCACCTATGTATAAACTTGA
>CANQLO010000002.1 GCA_947624715.1 uncultured Clostridia bacterium | reverse complement strand
TTGGCTAATAAAAAAGATATAAATGAAAATATAAATGAGTCAGATAAGGTGTTTAGAAAAGTCGTACTATCATGGTACCCACGGTCACATGGCTAAAACAAAAAAACAAATAATAGAAGATCTAAAACTAATAGATATAATAGTAGAAATCTTAGATGCAAGAGCGCCAAAATCAACTGAAAATCCAGATGTAAGAGAATATTGTAAAAACAAGAAAAAAGTTGTTGTATTAAACAAATCAGATTTAGCAGATGAAAATATAAGCAATAACTGGATAAAATATTATAACAATAGAAATATTTCTTGTATTAAAGTAGAATCAAATACTGGAAAAGGAATAAAAGAATTTATTAGTTTAATAAAAGAAGAATATAAAGAAATAGAAGAAAAATACATACAAAAAGGAAGGACAGGAAGACCTGCTAAAGTAATGATATTGGGAATTCCTAATGTGGGAAAATCAACTTTTATAAATAGCCTAGCCAAAAGAAATGTCGCTAAAGCAGGAAACAAACCAGGTGTAACAAAAGAAAAGCAATGGATAAAAATAGATGAAAAAATCGAACTTATGGATACACCAGGTATGCTTTGGCCAAGATTAAATGATAGCAATGTAGCAATGAATCTTGCATTTTTAAATTCAATAGGAGAAAATGCTGTTGATAATGAAGAAATATCTTACAATTTGTTAAAATATTTAGTAGAAAATTATAAAGAAAAAGTAGAATTAAGATATGATATAAAGATAGAAGAGAATGAAGAAATTATAGATATAAGAGACAAAATTGCAAGAAAAAAAGGAGCAATACTTTCTGGCGGAAGAATAAATGAACAAAAAATATCTGATATGATATTAGCAGATTTTAGAACGGGTAAACTGGGAAGAATATCACTAGAAAAGCCTTAGAATAGAAAATTAAAATATAGAATTTTTAGAAATAATAAATTTTAATAAAATAAGAAAGTAAGAGAAAAATAGTATGGAGTTTCAAGAAGAATTAGTAATAAAAAATGAAAATGAAGTAAATATGATGTCTCCACTTACATGGGCTTATGTTGGAGACAGTGTATATGAAATGTACATAAGAACGTATTTAAGTAATAAAACAAATCTAAATCCTCATAAAATGCATATACTTTCAATAAAGTATGTTAAAGCATCTGCACAAGCAAAAATACTAAGCAAATTAGAACTTACAGATGAAGAAAAAGAAATTGTAAGAAGAGGAAGGAATACAGAAAATCACCACTTGCCAAAACATTCATCTGCAGAAGATTATATGTACTCAACAGCTTTTGAAGCTTTAATTGGATATCTATATCTAACAAAGCAAAATGAAAGATTAAAAGAAATTCTAAAAAACTGTATAGATGTAGTTGACTAAGGAGCATTTTTATTGTATAATAACTAATGTTATGGCCCCTTGGTCAAGCGGTTAAGACGCAGCCCTCTCAAGGCTGAATCATGGGTTCGATTCCCGTAGGGGTCACCAACATAAAGTAGAAAGGTAAGGAAATTAAAATGAGCTTAAAACAAGAAAAAACAGAAAATAAGAATGAAGTAAAATTAACATTTACCGTAGAAGCAGCAAAATTTGAAGAATCAATAATGAATGTATTTAAACAAAGTGCCAAGTACTTCAATATACCAGGATTTAGAAAAGGAAAAGCACCATACAAAATGGTAGAAAGATATTATGGAGCAAACATCTTTTATGAAGATGCTTTTAATGATTTAGTACCAAGTGTATATGATGAAGAAATTAAAAATAATAAAATAGATGTAGTAAGTAAACCTAAAATAGAAATAGTTCAAATGGAAAAAGGAAAAGACTTAATCTTTACAGCAGTTGTTTCAACAAAACCAGAAGTAAAGCTTGGAAAATATAAAGGAATTGATGTAAAGAAAGTTGAATACAAAGTAACAGATAAAGATATTGAACATGAATTAAATCATATGGCTGAGCATAATGCAAGAATGGTATCAGTTGAAGATAGACCAGCAAAGAAAGATGATATAGTAACAATAGACTTTGAAGGATTTGTAGATGATAAACCTTTTGATGGTGGAAAAGCTGAAGGACAGCAATTAACAATAGGAAGCAATACATTTATCCCTGGATTTGAAGACCAATTAGTAGGAATGAAAATAGATGAAGAAAGAGATATAAATGTTACATTCCCTAAAGACTACTATTCAAAAGAATTAGCTGGAAAAGATGCTAGATTCCATATAAATCTACATGAAATAAAAGAGAAAGAACTTCCAAAATTAGATGATGAATTTGCTAAAGATGTAAGTGAATTCGATACTCTAGCAGAATTAAAAAAGAGCATAAAAGATAAAATGACAGAAGAAAATGAACATAGAGCAAAACATGAAATGGAAGATAGTGCAGTAAACACTGTTTGCAAAAATACTAAAATAGACATTCCAGAAGGAATGATAGATTTAGAAGTAGATAATATGGTAGACAATGTTAGTCAAAGACTACAATACCAAGGAATGAAATTAGATCAATATCTAAAAATGGTTGGCAAAACTGAAACTGAAATGAGAAAAGAATTTAGAGTTGATGCAGAAAAGAATGTAAAAACAAGCTTAGTTTTAGGTCAAATAGTTGAAGATGAAAAGATTAAAGCAGATGAAAAATATGTTAAAGAAAAAATGGAAGAAATGGCAAAACAATATAACAGAAAATTAGAAGAAGTAGAGAAGAATGAACAATTAAAATCTTATTTAGAAGAATCTTCAAAAACAGAACAAGCTGTTAAGTTAATCTTAGATAATGCAAAAATGACAAAATAAAAAGTGTGAGTTGTATTGTTTAAATAGACTTGCAAATTGCAGACTAATAAACAATATAATAAAGAGAAAGGAAGAACAATGATGAAAGAATTAAATGATAGTTTAGTACCTTATGTCATAGAACAAACATCAAGAGGAGAAAGATCTTTTGATATTTTCTCTAGACTTTTAAAGGATAGAATAATTTTTTTAAGTGAAGATGTTAATCCAACATCTGCAAGTTTAGTTATAGCTCAATTATTATTTTTAGAGTCAGAAGACCCAGATAAAGAAATATCTTTATATATAAACTCACCAGGAGGATCAGTAACAGATGGATTAGGTATAATAGATACAATAAATTATATTAAATGTCCAGTAACAACAATTTGCATTGGAATGGCAGCAAGTATGGGAGCTCTTTTATTAACATCTGGAACAAAAGGAAGAAGATTTGCTACTCCTAATGCAGAGATTCTTATTCATCAACCATTAATAAGCGGCCAAGGTGGAGGAATATCAGGACAAACGACAGAAATAAAAATTCAAGCAGATCAAATGTTAAAAACAAGAGAAAGAATTAATAGAATAATTAGTGAAACAACTGGAAAACCTATAGAGCAGGTTGAAAAAGATACAGAAAGAGATCACTATTTAACAGCTCAAGAAGCATTAGAATATGGATTAATAGATGCAATCATGGACAAAAGAAAATAAACTAATGAAAATTTAAGGAGAATTTTATTTTATGTCAAATAAAAATGAGAAAAAAATGATAAAATGTTCATTTTGTGGAAAACCACAAGATTTAGTAAGAAAGCTTATTGCAGGACCAGCTGGAGTATTTATTTGTGATGAATGTATTAAAGTATGTGAAAATATTTTAGAAACAGACCAATATGAAGAAGATGATGAAACATACACATTAGCAGAAGATGTTAAACTTCCAACTCCTGCAGAGATAAAAAAAGTTTTAGATGAATATGTAATAGGTCAAGATGAAGCTAAAAAGACTTTATCAGTTGCTGTGTATAATCATTATAAAAGAATTGGAAATGAGGAAGATAATAAAGATGTAGAAATACAGAAAAGCAATGTTATGCTTCTAGGACCAACAGGATGTGGAAAAACATATTTAGCTCAAACTCTTGCTAAGATATTGAAGGTTCCATTTGCAATAGCAGATGCAACTACTTTAACAGAAGCAGGATATGTTGGAGAAGATGTTGAAAATATATTATTAAAACTAATACAAGCTGCAGATTACAATATAGAAAAAGCTGAAAAAGGAATTGTTTATATTGATGAAATTGATAAAATCTCTAGAAAATCTGAAAATCCATCAATTACTAGAGATGTAAGTGGGGAGGGAGTGCAACAAGCTTTACTTAAAATTATTGAAGGAACTGTTGCATCAGTGCCACCACAAGGTGGAAGAAAACATCCTCATCAAGAATTTATACAAATTAATACATCAAATATTCTATTTATATGTGGAGGAGCTTTTGAAGGCTTAGACAAAATAATAGGAGATAGAATAGGAAAAAAAGCAATAGGATTTGGCGCTAATGTAAAAAGTAGTAAAGAAGTAGATAAATACAAAATATATGATGAATTACTACCACAAGATTTATTAAAATTTGGATTAATTCCTGAATTTGTAGGAAGACTTCCAATAATAGCAACACTAAGAGAATTAGATAAATCTGCATTAGTTGAAATTATGACAAAGCCTAAAAATGCATTAGTAAAACAGTATAAAAAGTTATTTGATATTGACGGAGTTGAACTTGAATTTAATGAAGACAGTCTAGAAGCTATTGTTGATAGAGCAATGGAAAGAAAGACAGGAGCAAGAGGGTTACGTTCAATAATGGAAGAAACTATGAGAGACATTATGTATGATATACCATCTAATCCTAAAATATCAAAGTGTACAATAACTAAGGAAACAGTTCTAGATAAGAAACAGCCTGAAATAGTAATTGATGAAAATAAAACAGAAAAAAATAAGAAGAAAGTTACTAAGAATAAAAAATTAGAGAATGAAGAAATAGCATAATTTGAGAAAAGTTTTGGCAACTACTAGGAACTGCCAACTCTAAAGGATTATCAAGAATCCTAAGGTAATAAAAAAATAAACCAGCCGGTGAATTTCCACTAGCTGGTCTATTTTTTTTATTGTAAGAAAATCATTTGCATTTATAAAATTGATGTAGTCTCGTTTTTATTAGCAATATATTGTATAATCAATTTCTGGAAAGATTGCATCTTTTAACTCAATACTTTCTAGGAAAGATAATTTTTCATCAGATAAAATATTTTTATCAATTAATTCTTTATCCTCTGTAAGCCATAAGTAGAGTTTAGTGAATCTTCCAATATGATCTTTTATTCTTTTCTTAGCATAACCAACCATAGTACCGTTGGTAATTATGAAAAGCCAATCACTACTTTGGGCTAAAACTAATTCTCTAGCACATTGATTTAATATTCTTCTTTTTATTGAATCATTTGATTCATTTGGGTATTTGCTAGCGAGAAAGCACATTCTATCACCAGCAGTATGCAAATGTCTGTGAACATAATCATTTGTAGGATTAAGCCATACTTCACTATATCCTCTAGCACCCCAACTAGAACGACAAGGTGTTGAAATTTGCATATCAGGATATCTATCAATATATTCACTAGGAGTAATCAATTTAAAATTACAATCATCATAATAAACTTTTTTAGCAAGAGTATAAAGCCAATTTGGTCCTTCATACCACCAATGACCATAAAGTTCAGCATCATATGGACACATTATAATAGGAGGATTTTGAGTAGATTTTGATAATTGTTCTATTTGTTTACATCTACAATCAAAGAAATGACCAGCTTGCTTTTCAACACTATCCCAAGCCCATTGAATATCATAAATATCCTTGTCCTCAGTTTTTCCCGTGATTCTGTGATATTTAATTCCAGTATTTACTCTAACTCCGTTAGAAGCAATATAAGGTTTAATATATTCATAAGGTGCATCATAGCCGATGTCACGATAAAATTCTCTATAATTATAATCTCCAGGATAACCATTTATAGAACTCCAAACTTGCCTTGAAGATTCTAGGTCTCTACCAAAGAAAACAACTCCATCAGGAGAAACAATAGGAGCATAAGTTCCAAAAAGTGGAGTAGGATCAGCATATAGTATTCCATGAGTTTCAACTAAAACATATTCAATACCAAATTCTTTTAAGTATTTATCAGCTTCTGGAACATATCCACATTCAGGAAGCCAAAAGCCTTTTATAGGCTTAGAAAAATATTTATTATAAGTTTGTACTCCTAAAGCAATTTGTGCTCTAATTGTCTTTTCATTAACATATAAAATAGGAAAATATCCATGAGTTGCACCACAGCCAATTATTTCTAATACTCCTAAATCATTGAATTTCTTGAAAGCAGAAATTATATTACATTTATATACATCTTTAAATAAATGTAAATCATTTGAATATCTATCATAGTAATAACGTGATAATTTATTTATTCTAGGATTATCCTTTGTTCTTTCAATTTCTTTTTTAGAAAGCTCAATATGTTTCTTTAGATATTTAATGTATCTTTCTTGTAACATTTTATCATCAAGCATATTTAATAAAGGTGGAGTAAGAGACATTGTAAATCTAAAATCAACCCCCTCATTAACTAGTTTTTCAAAAGTTTGTATAAGAGGGATATATGTTTCGGAAATAGCCTCATATAACCATTGCTCTTCTAAATAATCTTCACATTCAGGATGATGCACATAAGGCAAGTGTGCATGTAGAACAAAACTTACATATCCTTTAACTTGTTTTTTCATAAAATTCTCCATTAAATCTATAAAACATTTGATGTTGGATTTTGAGAAGATGGATTCTTGAAATCAAATCTATCATCTGTTTCTGAAAGGTTGTAATTACTGTAGATTCTACTAAGCTTATTTGAATAAGTTTTGCTTTTAAAGATTTTCTCAGTAATTTTGTTTGTTTTTATATTTTTAAAGTAAATCTTATCATTGTCTTTGAAAAATAAAATATGATCATTAGGCATTTCTATTGTATTAGAAGATGCAACATTTATATAGTTTACAGGAATTTCATTATGATTTTCATATTTTGGTCTTCTTCCAAGTTCAACGAAATATTTACATTTTGTATCATTTACATTAATATACCAATTGTTGGCAAAATCATCTATATCTATTTCAAAAGTATAATTATCAGTTAAATTATGCACAACTAAAACAGGTTTTGTGTTATAGAAAAATAATTTTCCATATTGTTTTTCTAAATTTTCTCTATCGCTATCAGATATATCCCAGTAAGCAAATAGAGTATTTGGATTCTGCGCTAAAACTTTAACGATAGTTTCATTATATCTATAAGGTAAATCGTAGTATTCTATTGGGTTGATAGAGACAACATTTGATTTTTCCTCAGATTTTTTTGTACGTGTTTTTGTAGTAGTAGCTTTTTTTGTAGTAATTTTCTTAGTAGGTGTTTTTTTGGTTGTAGCTTTTTTAGTAGCAGTTTTCTTAGTAGGTGCTTTTTTAGAAGTAGTTTTTTCTGTCTTAGACTTCTTAGAAACAGTTTCTTTAGGATTTACTTTCTTAGTAGTAGTTTTTCTAGTAGAAGTTTTATCAGACTTAGACTTCTTAGAAACAGTTTCTTTAGGATTTACTTTCTTAGTAGTAGTTTTTCTAGTAGAAGTTTTATCAGACTTAGACTTTTTAGAAACAGTTTCTTTAGGAGCTACTTTCTTAGTTGCAGTTTTCTTAGTAGAAGTTTTATCAGACTTAGTCTTCTTAGAAACAATTTTCTTAGCATCAGCCTTTTTAGCAACCTTTTTTACAGGCTCTTTTTTAGCAACACTTTTAACAGCTGAAGTTGATTTAACAGCTGTTTTAGTTGTTTTTATTGATTTAGTTGTCTTAGTTGTTTTTGGGTCTGTAAGTTCTCCATTTAATTTATTCAATTCTTCTTTAGTTTTTCGAGCCATAAAATCCTCCTAAGTAAAATCAATAATCTACTCATAATATGATATATCAAAAAAAATTATTTTACAATAGAAAAAAGAAAAAAATTAGAAAAAAATGACGAAAAAAACAAAAAAATTTTATTTATGAAAAAACAAAAAAAATAGTAAAAAAATATCATTTTTGTATTTACTTTTACAAAAATTATGTATAAAATAATATAAAATAAACTAAAGAATGCTGAAAGGGGCATAAAATTATGAAGATTTTAATGCTATCATGGGAGTACCCACCAAGAATAGTAGGAGGAATGGCAAGAGTTGTACATGATTTATCTCAAAGACTTTATAAAGATGGTCATGAAGTAACAGTAATAACATATAGAGATGGAGATACTCCATATTTTGAAAATGATAAAGGAGTAAAAGTATATAGAGTAGATAACTATATGATACATCCAAACAATTTTATAGATTGGATAATGCAGTTAAATTTTAATATGGTGGCGAAAGCATCTGAATTAATAAATCAAGAAGGAAGATTTGATGTAATACATGCACATGACTGGCTTGTAACTTATGCAACCAAATCATTAAAAGATTCATATAAAATACCAGTTGTAACAACAATACATGCAACTGAAAATGGAAGAAATAGTGGAATACATGATGAAGTTCAAAGATACATAAATGATTCAGAATGGTTACTTACATATGAATCAACAGAAGTAATAGTTAATAGCAATTTTATGAAAAATGACTTACAAAGAATATTTGGACTTCCTTTTGAAAAAATAAATGTTATACCAAATGGAATTAATTTAAATAATTTCACTGGTATAGAAAAAGATTATGATTTTAGAAGACAATTTGCAATGGATAATGAAAAAATTATTCTTTATGTTGGAAGATTAGTATATGAAAAAGGAATACAACATTTAATTTCTGCAATGCCTAAAATATTAAGTCATTACCATGATTCTAAACTTGTTATATGTGGAAAAGGTGGAATGATGGAAGAACTTAAAGAGGAGGCAAGGAATTTAGGAATAGAAAATAAAGTTTATTTTGCAGGATATTGTGATTCTAAAAAAGTACAAAAGATGTATAAATGTGCTGATATAGCAGTATTTCCAAGTACATATGAACCTTTTGGAATAGTTGCATTAGAAGCAATGCTAGCAGGAATTCCAACAGTAGTATCAGATGTAGGAGGACTTAATGAAATCGTTGAACATGGATATACTGGTATGAAAAGTTATGCAGGAAATGCTAATTCAATTGCAGATTCAGTTTTAGGCTTGTTATTTGATCAAAAGCTATGTGATACTGTTTCAAAAAATGCAGTAAAAAAAGTAAAAGAACTATATAATTGGAATAAAATAGCACAAGATACACATTATGTATATGAGCAAGCTATCTGTCAAACAGAGGCACAAAGACAGGTAGAAAAGATAGCACAAGAAAAAGCACGCAAGACTAACAAAGCAAGAAATACACAAGCTGAAATTACGAATTTATTAAGTTTCAAAAAGCGTAATGCATATGCATAAAAAATTGGAGGTATTATTAGGTGGAAATATATGATACAACAAACAGACTAGCCGAGGAGATAAAAAATTCAGTTCAGTATAAAAATTTAAAACAATCAAAAGAAAAATTATTTGCTGACCCAACTAAAAAAGAAATGATTGAAGAATTCGAAAAGCTTAAACAAGAAGTACAAATCATGGAGATAAAAAGACAAAATAATCAAGAAATAGATGAAGAAGATAAAAAATTAAAAGTAGCTAAGCTTTACAATGTATTAATTGAAAATAAGGATATAAAAGAATATTTTGACTTTGAGATAGAATTTAGCAGATTGATGGCTGATATAAATAAAATTATTGGAGATGCTATAAAAGAGGTTATCTAATAATTAAAAAAAAGAGGATTTATGATGAAAAATGAAAATGGAATAACTTTAGTAGCATTGGTTGTTACAGTTATACTTATGGGAATATTGATGGCATTTTTAATTAAGGCTTCAACATTTAAAGGTTTATTAAACGAAAAAAATAAAGTTGAACAAGATTTTAATGAAGTATTAAACCAAACTGATGAAAAAATCTACTCTATAAGAGAACAGTGGGAAGATGTTATTTAAAATTTCTTAATTTGTGTGGAGGAAAATTTAACTAATGAAGATAAATGTAACGTGGAGTACAGATGAAAATGCTAGACAAGCTGGAAAAGTATGTGCAAAAAAGGCAGTGTTAGATTTAATACAAACAAAGTTAGCAGTAATATATGATTCAGAAAAGTATAATCAAGAAGATTTATTAACAGGGGCAAAGTCCATTTTAGGAACTGCCCCTATTATAGGTTGCACATCAAGTGAAGGAATAATAGTTCCAGATGGATATATAAATCCAACAAAATCAGCATTTGCTGGAATGATGGCAATAGGAGATAGTGAAACTGAAGTAGGAACATCCATATCACGTAAGCTTGAAAATATAAGAGAAACAGGAAGATTTGTTGCAAAGGAAGCAATGCAAAAAGTTGGAACGAATTTATCACCATCATATTATTTTATGTTTGCAACTGCAGGAGATGAAGAAGAATATGCAAAAGGAATTAAAGATATTATTGGTGATGTTCCATGCTTTGGTGGAAGTCCTGTGGAAAATGGTAAAAAGATTTTTACAGAAGATGCAATTATAACTGACGGATTAGCAGTTGCATTTTTTTATTCTAATAAAAAAATAGAAAATATATTTACAAGTAAATACCATGAAACTGTAAATTCTGGAGTAATTACAAAAGTTAAAGATAATAAAATATTGCAAGAAATTGATGGCATAAAAGCTTTAAAAAAATATTGCGAATGGACAGATAAGAGAGTAAGAGAAGTAGAAGCAGATAAAATATTTGAAGAATCAATTTTAAAACCTATGGCAATAAAAACAAGTGATGGAACATTAGCAGTTATAAAACAACCAGTAAAAGGCAATAATGATTATAGTATTGAATTTAAAAACGAAATATTTACAAATACTGCAATAATACAGATGCAAATTTCAAAAAATGAATTGTTTACATCACCAATACATGCAGTTAGAGAATTAAAGAAAAAACTAAAAAGTAAGCCAGCTGGATTTTTATTATTACAAAATTATCAGAGAAAAAAATTTCTAGAAGAAAATATAGATGAATTTGCTAAAAAATTAAAAAATGAAATAGGAGACATACCATTTATAATGGCTTTTACAAGTTCAGAATATGGTAAGGGTGAATATATTTCTAATCATTTTGCAAGATTAATGTTGACTGATATTGCGATTTGTGAATAGAACAATAAAATTTAGTAGTTTATAAAAATAGAGAAAAAGACTGAATCATTAAAAGTTAAAAATTTAAGTATTTTTTAAGGGAGGAAATTTAAGTATGGATATTGAAAAATTTGTTTTAAATGAAACATCATATTTTGGTGAAGGTGCTAGAAAAGTTTTACCAGAAGAAATAAAAAAGAGGGGATTTAAAAGTGTACTAGTTGTTACTGATGAAGATTTATACAAGGTAGGAGTAAGTCAAAAAGTTACTGATTTACTAGATGCTAATAGTATAAAATATACGGTATTTCACGATGTAAAGCCAAATCCACCTATTGAAAATGTATTAGATGGAGTAGATATTTGTAAAGAATGCAAAGCTGATTTAATAGTTGCGGTAGGAGGAGGTTCAAGTATTGATACTGCAAAAGGTATAAGCATAGTCATGACTAACCCAGACAGAAGCGATATTGTTTCATTAAATGGTGTATCTAACACAAAAAATAAGGGACTTCCAATTATAGCACTTCCAACAACTGCAGGAACTGCAGCTGAAGTTACAATCAATTATGTTATAACAGATCCAAAAAGAAAAATAAAAATGGTATGTGTAGATGAACATGATATACCAATAATAGCAATTGTTGATACCGAACTTATGGCTTCAATGCCAAAATCAGTTGCTTCATCAACAGGAATGGATGCACTAACACATGCAATAGAAGGATATATTACTAAATCTAAAAATATAATGTCACAAATGTTTTCAATGAAAGCAATTGAACTTATTTATGATAACTTAGCAGAAGCTGTAAATGAGAGAAATCAAAAAGCTATAAATAAAGTAGGGTTAGCACAGTATATTGCAGGAATGGCTTTTTCAAATGTTGGATTAGGAATAGTTCACTCAATGGCTCACCAATTAGGTGCAGTTTATGATACTCCACACGGACTCGCAAATGCAATTTTACTTCCAACAGTTATGGAATTTAATGGGGAAGTAGTATATGAAGATTTTAGAGAAATCCTAACACAAGCTTTTCATATAGATGCAAAAGAATTTACTAAAGAAGAAGTAATCAAAACATTTTGCGATTGCTTAAAAAATCTTTCATATGATGTTGGTATTACACAAACAATAAAAGATGTAGGAGTAAAGAAAGAAGATTTTGAAATGCTTGCAGAAAAAGCAATGGAAGACCCTTGCAAACCTGGAAATCCAAGAGAAGTAACTAAAGAAGATTTTATAGAACTTTACAATAAAGCTTATAATGTATAAGAACACCAAAAAATTCATATAAATATATGCTACATTCAAATAAATAAATATAGTTATTTTTGAAAATGCCTTGGCCGCTACCAAGCGTAGCGCGAATGGAGCAGCAACCTTTAGGTCGCGTCACGACAACAAGGCTTGAAAAAATAACTATATTTATGTTTTTATTTTAACCTATATAATCGTTGATACAAAATCAAAGATTTCTGCAAGATTTATATTAAAATTCACAATTTTTTGGTGTACGTGGATAAGGTATAACATCACGAATATTTTGCATACCTGTAACATACATCATAAATCTTTCAAATCCTAAACCAAATCCAGAGTGAGGAACACTACCATATTTACGTAAATCTAAGTACCACCAGTAATCTTTTTCATCAAGATTTAATTCTTTCATTCTAGTAGTTAATTTCGAAATATCTTCCTCTCTTTGACTACCACCAATTAATTCTCCAATACCAGGAACTAATAGGTCAGCAGCAGCAACAGTTTTTCCATCCGAATTTTGTTTCATATAAAATGCTTTTATTTCTTTTGGATAATCAGTAACAAATACAGGCTTTTTAAATATTTTTTCACTTAAATATCTTTCATGTTCTGTTTGAACATCAACACCCCAAGAAACTTTATATTCAAATTCATCATTGTGTTTTTCTAACTCTTTTATAGCATCTGTATAAGTAATTCTACCAAAAGGTTCTTGAACAGTTATTTGTAATTTTTCTAATAATCCTGGAGCAATAAATTTATCAAAGAAAGCCATTTCTTCAGGAGCATTTTCCAAAACATAAGAAATAGAGTATTTAATCATTGCTTCTTCAACATCTAAACAATCAGAAAGGTCAGCAAAACACATTTCAGGTTCCATCATCCAGAATTCAGCAGCATGCTTTACAGTGTTAGAATTTTCAGCTCTAAATGTTGGACCAAATGTATAAATATTTCTAAAAGCTTCTGCATAAGTTTCACCTTCAAGTTGTCCACTTACAGTAAGATGAGCATTTTTACCAAAGAAATCTTTTGAAAAATCAACATTTCCTTTTTCATCTTTTGGAATATCATTAAAATCAAAAGATGAGACATTAAACATTTCGCCAGCACCCTCACAATCACTTCCAGTAATTAAAGGAGTATTAACATATACGAAACCTCTTTCTTGAAAGAATTTGTGTATAGCAAAAGCTAAAAGACTACGTACTCTAAATACGGCATTAAATGTATTTGTTCTAGGACGCAAATGTGCAATAGTTCTTAAAAATTCAAAGCTTGTATTCTTTTTTTGAATAGGATAATCTGTATCTGATAATTTATATATTTCAATATTTTTAGCATGAATTTCAAAGGCTTGTTTTGCATTCTCTGTCTTAACTAAATCTCCAGTTACAATAATTGAAGAACTAATAGTTAATTTTGAAACTTCTGCAAAATTGCTTAATTTATCATCAAAAACAACTTGAACATTATTAAAGAAAGTACCATCATTTAATTCAATAAATCCAAAAGATTTAGAATTACGCATGGTTTTAACCCAACCAGCAATTTTAACTTCTTGTCCAAGAAAGTTATCTGTATTCCTATATAAATCTTTAACTAAAGTATAATCCATAAAAATCCCTCTTTTCTAAAATAATATTACCAATTATATAATAAAATATTTAATTTAACAATAACTTTTTGATATAAAAATAAAAAAACTGGTAACAAAATAATTGTTACCAGCAAATAAATTTATATTATCTTAAAAAATCTCCTAAATTTGTATTTCCAGATGTGGTATTATCACTAACAACATTTGATACAGTTTCATTTGTAGCAACTTCATTATCAACAGTAGCATTAACAGATACAACATTCGTATCATTTAAATCAACTTCATTAACTACTGTATTTCCAACTGTTTCATCATCATTTAAAGTATTACCATTATCAGAAGAATCTTGATCTTCATCTAAATTGTCTACTTTAGATGCACTTGTTAAGATTGAAATAACTTCAGTATGTGTCATATTATCTACAGTAGTATCATTTACATTAAGAGTAAATTGGAATAATGTATCATCTTCTGGAAGTAGAATTAGATAGTATCTAGAGATAGCATCTGCTGATTCTACATCAATATATGAGTAATATACATTAGGAATTGAAGTTCCAGTAACAAAATTACTTGTTCCTGATTGAACAGATAAATTAAGTGATGATGCTTGTGATTGGAAATTTGAAACTAATGAATTCAATAGTGAAGATCTATCATTAGCATTTGTAACATCAAGGTTATATACTGATTTAATATCTGTAACAGATTGTCCAGAATATGCTAATACATAATCACCTTTAGTTAATGTATTATCTGTATCATCATAGAACCATGTAAGAGCATCATATTCAATGCTATATCCTTCTGTAAATTCTAAATCTTGATAATCAAATTCTTCAACAATTTCATTATTTATTTCATTCTCGATATCACTTCCAGGATTAATAAATCCAGAAGCAAAATTTAATATGTTTGCAGCTATTAGTAAAGCAGATAGTGCCCATGTTATAATTGGTACAATGACACAATATAAGATAACTGCAATAACAGAAGTATTTCCTTTTTGTGAAGCTAGGTTAATTAATTGAGAATTATCAGGGGTAGTTTGTTTTAGCTTATTTAATTTATTCTTTACAAAGTTTCTATATAATGGATAAAATCCTAGTCCATATACAAGTAAAAATGCTACAAACACAACAGCCAATAATGCAAATGCACTAACTCCAATTTTAGTAAATAAGAATATTGTTAAGAAAGCAAGTAAAAGTCTTAATACTGCAAATAAACAACCAGTTAAATACATTTTTCTATATAACAAATATATTTCTCCAAAAATAGCTGCACACCAATTGAATTTTTTTGAGTGTGCTTTGTCATATAAGGTTCCCATCCAAGCTTTTACAAAATCCATGTTATAATCACCAGAAGCATTACTATTTCCGAAGTTTTGATTGAAATTCTGATTATTATTCATGTTAGGATCAGTAAAATTATTATTATCTTGATAATTCATGTTAGGATCAGTAAAATTATTATTATCTTGATAATTCATGTTAGGATCAGTAAAGTTATTGTTATCTTGATAATTCATATTAGGATCAGTAAAGTTATTATTATCTTGATAATTCATGTTAGGATCTGCAAAGTTATTGTTATCTTGATAATTCATATTAGAATCAGTAAAATTATTATTATCTTGATAATTCATATTAGGATCAGTAAAGTTATTATTATCTTGATAATTCATGTTAGGGTCCATAAAATTATTGTTATCTTGGTAATTTATGTTGGCATCAGTCATAGAATTATCAGAGTCTTGTCCGGGTAAAGTTGGTGCAGTATCTGACACATTTTCAACTTGATTATTATTATCATTTGGTAAAACAGGATTTAAAATAGGATTTAAAACCTGATTATTATTATCGAAATCATTTATGTCGCTAGTAGTTTGAGTTTGTGAATTATTTAATCCAGTATTAAAGTCAGGATTCATACCAGCATAAGGATCTTGATTCTGATTAAAGTCAGGATTCATACTAGCATAAGGATCTTGATTTTGATTAAAGTCAGAATTCATGCCAGCATAAGGATCTTGATTTTGATTAAAGTCAGGATTCATACTAGCATAAGGATCTTGATTTTGATTAAAGTCAGGATTCATACTAGCATAAGGATTTTGATTTTGATTAAAATCAGGATTCGTACCAGCATAAGGATCTTGATTTGGATAAGGATTAGAGTTCATATTATATGGATCATTTCCTTGAAAAGCGTTATTATTTTCTCCATTTGAGTTTAAATTATTTTCATCCATTTTTATTAAATCTCCTTAAAGTAGATATTTAGATTTTTAAAGGATATGTCTATAAACCTATTAAATACATAAATACATACCTATTATAAGACAAATTGGAATAATATACAATATAAAATTAAAAATTGTAACATAAATGTAAAAAATAAACAGCTTAAATACAATACTTGAAAAATCAATAATCTTATAATATAATGAAGAAAAATAAAATATGTGGAGATAAAAATGACTGATTTAAAAAAAGAAGTTCAATATGTAAAAGGAGTAGGACCAGCTAGAGCAAAAAGTTTAAATAAACTTGGTATATATACATTAGAAGATTTAATTACATATTATCCAAGAGATTATGAAGATAGAAGTATAATCAAAAATATAGCAAATGTACAAGATGGCGAAAAATGTTCTATTGAAGCGGTAGCAGTTTCAAATGTTAATTTAAGAATGCTTGGGAGATATAAGAGTATTGAAAAGCTAATTGTAAAAGATGAAACAGATACTTGTATGATAACTTGGTTTAATCAACCATATATAAAAACTCAAATAAAAAGAGGAGAAAAATATAGATTTTTTGGAAAAATAACTGTTAAAAATGGAGTAAAGGAACTTAATTCTCCAGTTTTTGATATTATAGAAAAAAATAATAATACAGGAAAAATAATTCCTGTATACCCTCTAACATATGATGTTAGGGCAAGCGATATTAGAAAAGCTATACAAAACGGATTGACCTTAGCAGGAAAATTAGATGAAATAATGCCTGAATATATTTTAAACAAATATAATCTAATTGAATATAATGAAGCAATGAATCAAATACATTTTCCAAGAAATTTCGAAAGTTTTAGAAAAGCAAGAAGAAGACTTGTTTTTGATGAACTTTTATCTATGCAACTTGGATTATTAAGATTAAAAAGTGAAAATGAAAAAGAGATAAAAGGAATTAAATATGATAAAAATATAAACATGTCAGATGTAATAAATGACTTACCATTTAAACTTACCAAAGCACAACTTAATGTACTAGAAGAAATAGATAAGGATATGGAACAAGAAAAGCCAATGAATAGACTGCTACAAGGTGATGTTGGCTCTGGTAAAACAATAGTTGCAATGATAGCAGCATATAAAGCAGTAAAAAGTGGTTATCAAGTAGCAATACTTGCTCCAACAATGATTTTAGCCAAACAGCATCTTGCCAATTTTGAAAAAATATTAGGAAAGTATGAAATAAAATGTGAAGGCTTAGTTGGTGGAATGACAGCTAAACAAAAAAGATTAGCATTAGAAAGAATTGAAAATGGAGAAGTAGATATTGTAATAGGTACACATGCTTTACTAGAAGAAAATGTAAACTTTAAAAATCTAGGATTTGTAGTAACAGATGAGCAACATAGATTTGGTGTAAAGCAAAGAAGCACAATAATTGCAAAAGGAAAGAATCCAGATGTATTAGTAATGACAGCAACTCCAATACCAAGGACTTTAGCACTTATTTTATATGGAGATTTGGATATATCAATAATTGATGAATTGCCACCTAATAGAAAACATGTTGAAACTTTTGCAGTATCGAGAAAATTAGAACCAAGAATAAATGAATTTGTAAAAAAAGAAATAGATAAGGGAAGACAATGTTATGTAGTCTGCCCTCTAGTAGAAGAATCAGATGATCCAGAAGCACCGAAATTAAAATCTGCAGTTGAACTCGGCGAAAAATACAAAAATGAAATTTTTAAAGATTATAAGGTTGAAGTTTTACATGGCAAGATGAAAGCAAAAGAAAAAGATGAAATAATGGAAAGATTTAAAAATGGAGAGATAGACATACTGGTTTCAACAACAGTTATAGAAGTAGGTGTAGATGTTCCAAATGCAAGTTTAATGATAATAGAAAATGCAGAAAGATTTGGTCTAGCACAACTTCATCAGTTAAGAGGAAGAGTTGGAAGAGGAGAATATGAATCTTATTGCATACTAAAATGTAATGGCGGAAATGACCTAATAAGAGAAAGAATGGAGATTATGACAAAAACTGATAATGGATTTGTTATAGCAGAAAAAGATTTAGAATTAAGAGGTTCAGGAGACTTTTTTGGAACAAAACAACATGGAATACCAGAATTTAAAATAGCAAATTTATTTCAAGATATGGAAGCTTTAAAAGAAGTACAATCATTAGCAATGCAAATTATTAGTCAAGATTTATACTTAGAAAAAGAAGAAAATAAATTGTTAAATATATTGGTAAAGAAAAGATTTACAACAAAAGCAGAATTAACAATATAAAAAAATTTATAAAAAACACTTGACTAATAAAAACTTAAATGCTAAAATTGATTTATAAATTTAAAGAAAGGAAGAAAAAAATATGAAAAAAATAGCAAAACTATCAATGTTAGTACTTATTGTATTATTAGTAGCAGCTACAGCTGTTAGTGCAGCTACAAAAGCTGATTTAAAAGCAAATGTTGAGGCATTAGTAAAGAAACTTAACTTAGAAAGAAGTTATACTAAAGAAATCAACCAATTCTTCGATAGCGATAAAGTTGATTTTAATGATGATGTAGTTGCTAAATTAGAACAAACACTAAATAAAGTTGACACTGAACTTGCTAAGTATGATTATGATACATCTAAAGTATCAAAAGAAGTTAAGGAAGACTTATTAGAAACAGTTCAAGCAGCAGCTAGTGATGTTGGTTTAAAAGTAACTGTAGACTATTCTAACAAAAATCTTTTAGTAACAACTGAAGCTGGTGAAGAAGTAGTTACAGTATCATATAATACAAACTTAGCACAAACAGGAAACAACAATTTAGTATTTGCTGGATTAGCTGTAGTAGCAGTTATTGCCGTTGCTGCAACAGTTGTAGTAAATAAGGCTAGAGCTAATGCATAAGAGAGAAAAAAATAATACTATTATGAAAGCAACTATTAGTAACACTGTAGTTGCTTTTATATATGTTTTTTTAATAGTATTAGTTATAACAATATTCTTTTCTGCACCAATTAGCAGGGCAATATCGCTAATTAATATGGTGTCGATAGATACAAGTAAACAAATTCAAAGTGACGTTAAAATAGATTTAGAACATAATAAATTAGAAAATTATCCTAAATATGGAACAAGATATGCAACACTTAAAATAGATGCATTAGATGTTAATTTACCACTTTATTATGGAGATTCTCTTTCTGTGTTAAGATATGGAGCAGGACAATCTCCAATGGGATATTTCCCAGGAGAGGGAGGATCTATTTTGTGTATGGCTCACAACACAGCAGGCTTTTTAAGAAGATTACATGAAATAGAACTTGGTACTAAAATAAATATAGACACTTCTTATGGAAATTACACATATACAGTGTATGACACAAAAATCATTCCAATGGATGACTTTGATTCAGTTCCAATACAAAAAGACAAAGAAGTATTGATGTTATTTACCTGCCATCCTATTAACAGTATAGGACACGCAACAAATAGATTTGTTGCTTATGCAAGTTTAGATTAAACATAAATAAGAAGGGAAACAAAAAATGATAAAAAAGATATTTTCATATGTTATTACTCTAATTTTAGTTCTATTATTAATTGCAACAATTATGTTAACTGTAATAAATCAAACTTTGCTAAAAAAAGATTTTATGATAGGAATTTTAGTAAAAAATAATTACTATAAGGAAGTATATGATATTATAAAAGATAACTTCATTAATAACACTGTTCAATCAGGATTAGAAGAATCTGTTTTAGATGAAATCATAACAGAAGAAGAAGTAAGAAATGATGTAAATTCATTAGTTGCTTATATGTACAACGAAGGTGATTTATCTATTGATAAAGAAGTTGTAAAAAATAGATTAAAAGAAAATGTTGATGAAGTAATAAAAGAAAATAATAAAAAGGTAACCTCTGAAGAACAACATTCTATTGATTTATATTTAGACACAATTGCAAACTTGTATGAAGAAGGAATAACTTATTCAACTAAATATGTTAGTAGCATAAGAAATGCCATACAAAAGATAGAGGGATTACTAGAAAAAGCAATGATAGCAGGATTTGCTGCAATTGTAATAGTGCTAATTATATTGTTTGCAATAAATAGAAGTAAAGCTCTAAAATATATAGCAATATCAATGATGGGAGTAGGAATATTATCAATTATTCCAAAAATAATAGAAGCTACTTCTATGCAAATACATAATATATTATTCTTAAATCTAGCATTTTCACATCTTATAATTGCAATTATAGAAACAGTTGTAACATATTTTTTAGTAATAGGAATTTTATTATTTATTTTAGGATTTGTTGTAAACATAATATCATCAAAAATACAGTCAAATGAATAAGAAAATATAGTATTCAAAGTAAAAATGTTAATTACATAAATATAGTTATTTTTTCAAGCCTTGTTGTCGCTAGTTAACCTAAGGGTTGCCGCTCCAGCTACACGGCTATTTCGAAAATAACTATATTTATGCTTTTTTATATTATATATATAAGAACTAATGAAATAGACAAAATAAATAATGACAAAATATGTAAAAAGTATTGCATAACGAAAAATAATGATATATAATAAATTCATTAGTAAAATTAAAAATTTTAATTATACTAATAGTATAAATTAAATTTAGGAGGTTTTAGATGGAAAAAATAAAAAGAATACAAAAGAATAATGAAGTTGATGAAGATTTTAGATTAACAGAAGAAGATATACAAGCTCTATTAGAATCAGAAGAAGACATAAGAGAAGGAAGAGTTTATACAGAAGAAGAAGTTGTAGAGTATTTAAGAAGAGAATGTGGATTTGAACGAACAAAATAGTTAGATAAAATAAAAAAATTATAAAGGAGGAGGTTATGGCATATTATAGAAAAGAATAAAAGCTTTTATCCTAAAGTATATAAAATTATATATACTAAAAGATGTAGGAAAGAAATGCGAGAAATATATGATTATATTGTTTTTTACTTAAAAGCAAAAGAACAAGCTAAAAACTTAATTAACAATATTTTAGACAGAATAAATGAATTGTCTGTATTTCCAAGAATGTATGCAACAATAGAAAAATACGATGAAAATGATAAAATATATCATAAAATGGCAATAAAAAATTACATTATCTTATACACAATTGATGAAGAAAATAAAAAAGTATTTATATCACATATGTTTTATTCAAGAAGAAATTATTTATACATATTATAATTTTAATTCAAGAAAGTATTTGGGGGCTTTCTTTTTTTTATGCCGTTTTTATATCTAAAATAAATTACTTTCACATAAAATTCACAATAAAATTAGCAATCTCTATTGACAATTGCTAAAAATGGATATAATATATAGAAAGTTAGCAGACTTATAACAAGAGTGCTAATTTAATGAGGTGATAAAGTTGGAGTTAGATAGTAGAAAAAAACGAATACTTCAAGCAATAGTAAATGAATATATTGACACAATTGAACCAGTAAGTTCAGGAAGCCTTACAAAAAAATATGGACTTGATTGTAGCAGTGCAACAGTAAGAAATGATATGGCAGAACTTGAAAAAGAGGGATTTCTAGAAAAAACTCACACATCAAGTGGAAGAATTCCATCATCAAAAGGGTATAGATTTTATGTAGATAAGTTATTAAACGAAAAAAATCTAACATTAAATGAAATACAATATATAAATTCAAAACTAAAAAACAGAGTAGATGAAATGGAAGAACTTACAAAGATAGCAACAAATACTATTTCAGAAGTAACACATTACACAACAGTCTCAATAGAACCAAATGCGGGAAAACAACGTATACAAGAAATAAAATTTGTACTACTTGGCTCAAGAATGCTTATGGCAATAATACTTACAGAAACAGGAACAATCAAAGAAACAATTATAAAATTTGACAGAGATATAAATTCAGAACAAGTAGAAACTTTAAATATTATATTTAATAATAAATTAAAAGGAAAATATTTATCTTTAATAAATGAACCAATAGAACAATACATAATGAATGAAATGACTTATCGAGTTGATGTAATAAAACCAATAATAAATCAAATAACAAAGCTCATAAATGATGAATCAAATCTATATTTAAAGGGTGCAAACAGAGCATTAGATAATCCAGAATTTAAGACAGGAGATTTAGCAAAAAGATTTTTAGGACTTCTAGATAGAAGAGATTTTATAGAAGATTTACTTGACAATGATGAGGATTTTAATGTATATATTGGAAATGAAGAAAATGGCTTAAAAGATTTAAGTATAGTAACATTTAAAAATATTGTCGCTGGAAAAGATTTAGGAACTATAGGAATTATTGGACCGACAAGAATGGACTATTCAAAAGTAATATCAGTTCTGAAATATATAAATAAAGAATTAAACAAAGGTCTAGGAGACGGAAAAGAGGGAAATAATAGTGGAGAATGAAAATTTTGAACAAAAGAATAATGAAGAAAATATAAATGAGCAAAATAAATTTGAAGAATCTAAAAATAATGAAAATACAGTAGCACAGAATGAAACACAAATAAAAGAAGGTACAAATGAAAACATTAAATATGAAGAAGGAACAAATGAAAATATGAAATATGAAAATGAACCAAAGACAGAAGTAGATATTTTAAATGCAAAAATTGAAGAACAAAAACAAGAACTAGATGACAGAGAAGACAGAATAAAAAGACTAATGGCAGAATTCGAAAATTTCAAAAAAAGAAGTGATAAAGAAAGAACAGGAATGTACAACTCAGTGATGGGGGATGTAGTATTAAAACTTTTACCAGTGCTTGATAATTTAGAAAAAGCAGTAGAAAGTACAACTCAAGATGAACAATATAAAAGCGGAATTGAACTTGTAATGAAGCAATTTAAGGAAGTTCTTTCATCAAATGGAGTAAAAGAAATAGAAGCAGTAGGACAACCATTTGATCCATCATTGCATGAAGCAGTAAGCTTAGTAGAAGACAGTTCATTAGGAGTAAAAATTGTAAAAGAAGAATATAGAAAAGGCTACATAATTGGGGATAGAGTGTTAAGACATTCCTTAGTAGTAGTTGCAAACTAACCAATATAATTAAAAATAAATTTTCAGAAACAACAAAATTATAAAATACACCAAAAATTAACAAAGTTATTAATTTTTAAATGATAATAAAAATTATCATAAATAAAAATAATATAAATTAAACCATTATGAATTTTAAAGGAGGATATTTAAAATGGGAAAGATTATAGGAATTGATTTAGGAACAACAAATTCATGTGTTGCAGTTATGGAAGGAGGAGAGCCAGTTGTAATACCAAATACAGAAGGTAATAGAACAACTCCATCAGTAGTTGCATTTTCAAAAGATGGTGAAAGATTAGTAGGACAAATAGCAAAAAGACAAGCTGTTACAAACCCAGATCATACAATAATGTCAATAAAAAGAAAAATGGGAACAGCTGATAAAATATCAATAGACGGAGATAAATTTTCTCCACAAGAAATATCAGCAATGATATTACAAAAAATAAAAGCAGATGCAGAAAGTTATTTAGGAAGTCCAGTAACACAAGCTGTTATAACTGTACCAGCATATTTCAATGACTCACAAAGACAAGCTACTAAAGATGCAGGAAAAATAGCAGGATTAGATGTATTAAGAATTATAAACGAACCAACAGCAGCAGCATTAGCATTTGGAATGGATAAAGAAGATCAAGACCAAAAAATAATGGTATATGACTTAGGGGGAGGAACATTTGATGTTTCAATACTAGACATAGGTGATGGTGTATTTGAAGTATTATCTACAAACGGAAATACACATTTAGGTGGAGATGATTTCGACCAAAAAATTATAGATTTCTTAGTAGAAGAATTTAAGAAAGAACAAGGAATAGATTTAAGTACAGATAAAATGGCTATGCAAAGATTAAAAGAAGCAGCAGAAAAAGCTAAAATAGAATTATCTGGAGTACAACAAACACAAATAAATCTACCATTTATTACAGCAGATGCAACAGGACCAAAACACTTAGATATAACATTAACAAGAGCTAAATTTGAAGAGTTAATTCATGATTTAGTAGAATCAACAAGAGTACCAGTTGAAAATGCTTTAAAAGATGCAGGAATAACTGCAGATGATATTCATAAAGTATTATTAGTAGGTGGTTCAACAAGAGTACCATGTGTACAAGAAATGGTAAAGAAGATTACACAAAAGGAACCTGATAAAGGAATAAACCCTGATGAATGTGTTGCTATAGGTGCAGCAATTCAAGGTGGTGTACTTTCAGGAGATGTAAAAGATTTAGTATTATTAGATGTAACACCACTTTCACTAGGAATTGAAACATATGGTGGAGTTTCAACAAAATTAATTGAAAGAAATACAACTATACCAACTAAAAAATCACAAATATTCTCTACAGCAGCTGACGGTCAAACAAGTGTTGAAGTACATGTACTTCAAGGAGAAAGAGAAATGGCAGCTGATAATAAGACATTAGGAAGATTCCAATTAACAGGAATAGCACCAGCACCACGTGGAATACCACAAATTGAAGTTACATTTGATATAGACGCAAACGGTATAGTTCACGTATCAGCTAAAGATATGGCTACAGGAAATAAACAACAAGTATCAATTACAGCAAGCACAAACTTAACAGACGAAGAAATTGACAAAGCTGTAAAAGATGCAGAAGCACATAGTGCAGAAGATAAGAAGAGAAAAGAAGAAATAGAAGCAAGAAATAATGCAGAAAGCTTAGTATATAATTGTCAAAAAACTTTAGATGAATTAGGAGACAAGATAAGCAGTGAAGAAAAATCTAAAGCTAAAGAAGAAATAGATAAAGTAAATAAAGCATTAGAAGGAAAAGATGTTGACGAAATTAAGAAAACAACAGAAAGCTTAACACAAGTATTTTACTCAATATCAGAAAAATTATATTCACAAGCACAAGGTGCAGCAAATGCTCAAGGAGCAAATGCACAAACAGGAAATGCTGAAGAAACAGCACAAGGAGAAACATCATCTACAGACGGTGCAACTGAAACAACAAGTGAAGAAGAAGAAAAATAATATTTATAGCTATATAAATTTGTATAAATACAGATTAGAGGTTGGAAAACTTAGAATCCAACCTCAATCTGTGGTAAATAGAAGGGAGGATATGTTAGATTTTATACTAGCATAAACTACAAGATGGCAAAAGATTATTATGAAATCTTAGGTGTAGATAAAAATGCATCTGATGATGAAATAAAAAAAGCTTATAGAAAATTAGCAAAAAAATGGCACCCAGACGCAAATCCAGATAACAGAAAAGAAGCAGAAGAAAAATTCAAAGAAGTAGGAGAAGCTTATTCTGTTTTATCAGATGCTCAAAAAAGAAAGAATTATGACCAATTTGGCTCAGCAGAGGGTTCTCCATTCGGTTCTGGATTTGGAGGTGGAAGCGGATTCGGTGGCTTTGGAAATGGTTTTGGCGGATTTGGAAATGGTTCATATACATATACAACAAGTGGCTTTGGATTTGATGATGTAGTAGATGACTTTGTATCATCAATCTTCGGAGGAGGAAGAAGAAGAACAAGAAGTGCAAACTCAGCACAAAAAGGTCAAGATTTAAGATATGATATAGACATAAGTTTTGAAGAAGCTTTTAAAGGTACCCAAAAAGAATTTACAATAAACAAAAGTGTTAAATGCGATGACTGTAATGGAACAGGAGCAAAACCAGGAACAAGTGTAGAAACATGTCCAGTATGTCATGGAACAGGTCAAGTAAAGAAAAATCAAACTATAGGAGGATTTGCAACATTTCAAACTGTAGGACCATGTGAGAATTGTAGAGCAACAGGAAAAGTAATAAAAGAACCTTGCGAAACCTGTAAAGGAAAAGGAACAGTAAGAAAAACTGTAAAAGTAAAATTTGACATTCCAGCAGGTATAGAAGACGGTCAAACATTAATATTAAGAGGAAAAGGAGAACCAGGAAAAAACGGTGGAGAAAATGGAAACATATATGTTGATGTAAGAGTAAGGAAAAGCAGTATATTCACACGTGTAGGAGATAATATAGAACTAACTGTACCAATTACAATTACACAAGCAACACTAGGTGCAAAACTAAAAGTCCCAACAGTAGGAGGAGAAGATGTAGACTATACTATAGAAGAAGGAACACAATCTGGAACGAAATTCACAATAAAAGGAAAAGGATTTAAAAAGCAAGGCACAAGTAATTCAGGAGATTTAATATTTACTGTTCAAGTACAAACACCAAAAAGACTATCAAAAGAACAGAGAGAATTATTTATGAAATTAGCACAAACAATGAATGAACAACCACCGGTAAAAAAGAGAGGAATATTTGGATAAATAAAAATTAGTAGAAACGATAGATTTTATAGAAAATTATATAAGTTATTATTAAGAAGGTGTAGATTAACTAAAAGTAGTTTACATCTTTTTAATTGTCGAAAAAAGTCTAAAATTGCGATGAAAAGTTATAAAATATACATAAATAGTATTGATATTATTTAATTTATATGGTAATATATGGATATATTTAATCTTGATTTTTTTAATCAAAATTTATTTACTGGTAAATATTATTTCTAAAAAAATCCAATTTTAAAAAAGATAAAAAAACAAATTATTATGATTAGGTTAATTATATTTAATTAACTTTATTTATTGAACAAATTTGTTTACGAAAAATCGTTTTAAATTACATTAAAGTTATTGAAAATAAAAAGGCTTTTTGATATACTAGAAAGGAGAATAATGAATAGTATAAATACTAATAGAAATATAGATTCTAAAAAATGGACTTTATTAAATGATTATGTATTTAAAAGAATATTTACTAAAGATATAGAAAGTGGAATACTAAAGGATTTACTAGAAGGAATATTAGAAGAAAAAATAACAAAAATAGAATTATTAAATAGTGAAATACCAAAAGATACGTTAGATGAAAAAGCAAGCATATTAGATATAAGAGCTGAAATAGATGAAAATAAAATAGTAGACATAGAGATGCAAGTAGCAAATGAATATAATCTAGCAGATAGAGGTCCACTTTATATGTGTAAAAACATAAGTACACAAATGAAGACAGGAGAAGATTATGCAAAAATCAAGCCATCAATAGCAATATGGATATTAAATTTTAATTATTATAAAAGGAATAGTTATCATAGTATAGCAAAAATGAGATTTGAGAAAACTAAAGAAAAAGAATATGTAGAAATGGGATACAAGAAGGAAGATGAAATAGCAACAGAAGATTTAGAAATGCATTTTATAGAATTGCCAAAGTTTATAAAGAAAAATCCAGGAGTAGATAGAAAGCTAGAACAATGGCTATGGGTAATAAGTGGAAAGGAGGACAAAATAAAGATGATAGCAGAGAAAAATCCAAAAGTAAAAAGAGCATTAACATTATTAGACCAAGTAAGTAGTGATCCAAAAGAGCAGGAGAGATTTGAAAATAGACTTATATCAGAATATTTATACAAAAGTTCAATGCATGGAGCAAGAGAAGCAGGTAAAGAAGAAGAAAAAATTAAAATAGCAAAAGAAATGCTGAATAAAAATATGGATATAGAACTTATTTCTCAGGTTACAAAATTAAGTAAAGAACAAATAAAAAAATTATTATAGCATTTAAAAATTTTAAATATTAAATAACAGGCATAAGAAATAAAAATTAATTTCTTATGTCTTTTTATGGTTAATGTTTATAAAAAATTAAGGTAAAAAATTATATGCAAAATTTGTAAAAAAATGTTGCATACCAAAAAATGTAATGGTATAATTTTACCAAATGAAATACAAAACAATTAATTACTAAAGTAAAATATCTTATGTAAATCAAATATGTAAGAAGAAAGAAGGAAAAAATGAAAACAAAAACAAGAAAAATTTTAGCAATAATTATTTTAGCAATAATGGTATTAACAATGATACCAATAACTAATGTATTTGCAGAATCAAATGACAAACCACCAAGATTTGAAATTGATCATAATGTTATTATGAACAGAGGAGAAGAATCTACATTAAATGTAACTGTCAGCCAAAAGTTAAAATTTAACTATTTTAGAGCACAACTGGGCTATGATGAAAATGCCATTGAAATTACAGAAATTTCAAGAGGAGAAATGTGGCCTGATAATGCTGTATTAGAAACAACTAAGGATACAAATAACAAAATAACAGGACTTGTCATTAAAAGTAGTAATAATGAACCAATTGAAATTAATTTTGCACGCCCTTTCAGAATTAATGCAAAAACTAAAGATGATGCTGAGTTGGGAAAATATGAAATTGCTTGGGATTACACCGAACTATTAAGCGATGATAATAAAAATGTTGATATTATATCAATACCAGGAAGTCTAATAATAAAAGAAGAAGAAACAGATATTGAAAAAGCTGAATTTGCTATGAAGTGCAACCATACAATGTATCCAGGAGAAGAACAAACCATTTCTGTTCGAAGTGAAGACAAAATGGAAATTACATATATCGAAGCTTTCTTTTTACATGATGAAGGTATAGAAATATTAGATATAGAAAATGGAGCAGATTTACCAGAAGGTATTGAAATAAATGTTATTTATAATACAAATAATGTGTCAATAGTTGGATTTAGTATTCAAAGTGACAATACGATTCAAATAGATCCAAATTATGAACTTGCAAGAATAACAATAAAAACATATGAAGATGATACACCAGAAAAGGCAGAATTTGCAATTTATTGGAATCACATTATTAGTAAAGATAGAAAAGAATTAATAGCAGATGACACAATAGTAAATATAGATGTAATTCAACATGTCACGATTCCAACAATAGAAAAAGCATATATAAGAATAGATAGAAATGAACTACTTGTTGGTGATAAAGAACAGGTACAAGTAGTAGTAGAACCAGAAGAAGCTGCAAATCAAATAGATACAATACAATATTCAACAAGTGATCCTGCGATAGCAACTATAAGTGAAAAAGGAATAATTAAAGCAATAACACCAGGTAAAGTAAAGATAACAGCTGTAATAAATGACCAATTCACAAGTGAAGTAGAAGTAACAGTAACAGCATCAGACGTACCAGAAACAGGAGACATTCAAATAGGAATGTTTGCAAGTATGATGATTATATCAGCAATAGGAGCTACCTATATTGCAATAGTAAAGAAAAATAATAAATAATTTTTAAAATGAAGAAGACATAGGAAGTTATAATTTAGTTTCTTATGTCTTTTTTATATAGAATACTGCTACTATTTATGGACAAGAAAAAAGTAAAAAATTAAACAAAATAAAATGACAAAATATGTAAAAAAGTATTGCAATATAAAAAATAATATTATATAATTATATTATTAAAAATAAAAAAATTAGATATACTAATTATAAATTAATGTTTAGTTAGGAGTCAAAGTATGGATAGAGTAGAAAAAATTAAAGAAAATAATGATATTGCTGAAGATATAGAATTAACAGAAGAAGACATACAAGCAATATTGGAATCAGAGGAAGACATAAGGGAAGGAAGAATATATACAGAAAAAGAATTTTGGAACAACTTTGAAAAAAGATGGGGCATAAAGATAAGGAGATAAATGAAAAAATATAAAATTATATTTACTAATAAATTTAATAAAGAAAGTGAAAGTACATATTATTATATTTCTAAAAAACTGAAACAAGAAGATATTGCAATTAAATTATTTAAAAAGGTATATAATTTGATATCAAATTTAAGAACATTTCCAAGAATGTATGCAAAAATAGATAAATATGATAAACTAAAAAATCAATATCACAAAATAGTAATAAATAACTATATAGTATTATATACAGTTGATGATAAAAATAGCAAAATATACATTTCACATATATTTTATCAAAGAAGAAATTATTTACATATATTATAAAAATTTAATTCAAGAAAGTGTTGGGGACTTTCTTTTTTTATGCTTAAAAAAAAAAAATATCCGAAACAGCAGAAATAAATAGATGAAAAAAAAAAAAAATATATGCAAAATTTGTAAAAAAATGTTACATATAGATAAAATACAATACTCAACAAGTGACCCTAAGATAGCAACTATAAGTGAAAAAGGAATAATTGAAGCAATAACACCAGGTAAAGTAAAGATAACAGCGGTAATAAACGACCAATTCACAAGTGAAGTAGAAGTAACAGTAACGGCATCAGACGTACCAGAAACAGGAGACATATCAATAGAGCTATTTACAAGTATGATGATTGTATCAGCAATAGGAGCTACTTATATTTCAATAGCAAAGAAAAAATAAATAAAAAAAATAAGATTACTCAAAAGACATAGGAAGTTATAATATAATTTCTTATGTCTTTTTTGTAAAAAAAATATGAGAAAATGCTATTTTTTGTTGACTAAAGTGGGTTATTAGATGTATAATTTAAAAAGGTAACTTTATTAAAAATTATAAAAGAAGGATGTAAGATGTCAGAAAAGAATGATAATAAAAAATCTAAAAAGATAATTAAAATAATAACAATATTTTTATGTGTAACAATATGTATTATATTATTAGTTCTTGCCGGAATAAAAATATATAAAGATACAAAATCTTTTGGAATTACAGAGGAACAAATAAATGAAAATGAAATAGGAATAAGTGAAACTGCAGAAGAACAATTAGAGGAATATAGAAACATTGCTATATTGGGAATAGACAGTAGAGCAGATGATTATGGACTTGGAAACAGAAGTGATTGCATGATTATAGCAAATATAAATCAAAAGACTAAAGAAATAAAGCTAATATCAGTATATAGAGATACATATATGCAAGTTGTTGAAAATGGAACAACAAAATTAGACAAAGTAACGCATGCTTATTCATTTGGAGGTGCTCAAAACGCATTATTAGCCTTGAACACAAACTTAGACTTGAATATTAGAGAATATATAACAGTAAATTTTGATGCAGTAATAGATATAGTAGATGCTGTAGGAGGAGTATCAATAGAAGTTGATAAAGATGAATTAAAATATATAAATAGTTATATTGATGGTCTAATACAAACTTCAGGAATTCAATCAAATCATATAACAACAACTGGAATGCAAAATCTAGATGGAGTTCAAGCAGTTGCATATTCAAGAATAAGATATACTGAAGGTGGAGATTACAAAAGAACGGAAAGAATGAGAGAGGTAATAGAAGCAATAGGTCAGAAGGTAAAAACATTAAATATATTAAAAATAAATAATCTTATTGATGTAATATTACCTAAAGTAAGCACTAACATACCAGAAAAAGAAATAATAACATTAATACCAACTCTATTGAAAACAAACTTTACAGAAAGCATTGGTTGGCCATATACAGTTAAAGGAATAACTTTAGATAGATGGTATGGAGTTCCAACTACATTAGAATCTAATGTTATAAGACTACATAAAGAAATATTCGGTGATGAAGATTATGTACTGCCTGAAAACATAAAAAAAATTAGTGAAAGCATAGTAGTCAAAACAGGTTATAGAGAAGAATAAGAGTAAGAATAGTATTTTAATTAAATAATATAATCAAAATATTGGTAAAAAAGAAAAAATGCTATAAAAATAATAATAAAAAATATTTACTAAAAAACGTAAAAGATGTATAATGATATGTAGCAACAAGATTATAAAAGAAAATAATAAATGAGGGGATGATAAATTTGCTTAACACACCATTAAGTGAAAATGCAATAATAGATAATAATGATATGCATTTAAAAACAAAAAAACAAAAAAAAGCAAAAACTATTTATAATTACATATATATTTTTTTAAAAAGAACTATAGATATTATTGCAGGAATAGTAGGAATAATTATTTTAATTCCGTTATTTTTTGTAGTAGTGATAATGAGAATAAAAAATAAAGAAAATAATGGTCCTATATTTTATGAACATCTTAGAATAGGAAAGAATGGTAAAACTTTTAGAATGTACAAATTTAGAAGCATGGTAATTGGAGCAGATGAAAAACTAAAAGAATACTTAAAAGAAAATCCTGATGAAGCGAAATATTACAAAGAATATAAGAAATTAAAAAATGACCCTAGAGTAACTAAAACTGGAAGATTTCTAAGAATGACATCTTTAGATGAATGGCCACAATTTATAAATTTATTGTGTGGTTCAATGACATTAGTAGGCCCTAGACCATATTTACCATCAGAAAAAGAAGATATGGGAAAATATTATGATACTATTATAAAAGTAAAACCAGGAATTACAGGACCATGGCAAGTATCTGGTAGATCAAAAATATCTTTTGAGGATAGATTAAAAAAAGATATAGAATATTGTAATAATCATGGATTAAAGAAAGACTTAATAATTTTATTGAAAACCACAAAAAAAGTAATAAAAAAAGAAGGAGCTTTATAAAAATATTAAATTGAAGGTAGGAAATATGAAAAAAAGAAAAAAACCAAAACTATGCTTAGTTTCATCATCAGGTGGACATTGGGAACAATTACAAAAATTGCAACCACTAATAGATAAATATGATGGATTTTATGTAACAGAAAAAACTCAATTTGAAGCAAAAGCAAAATATCTTATGAAACAAACAGATTTAAAAGATAAGTTAATGCCAATTAAAATGTTATATAATGCAGTATATACTTTAATAATTTGGATAAAAGAAAGACCAGATTTTATAATTACAACAGGAACAATGGTTGCATATCCATTTTATTTATTAGCAGTATTGTTTCATAAAAAATTTGTTTTTATTGAAACATTTGGACGAGCTAATATGCCTACAGTAGCTGGAAAAAAGATGGAAAAGCATAGTGATTTATTTATTGTTCAATGGGAATCTCAAAAGAAATTTTATAAAAAAGCTATCTATGGGGGGTGTTTATATTGATATTTGTTACAGTAGGCTCAAGAAACTATCCGTTTGATAGACTTTTTAAAAAACTTGATGAACTATGTGAAGAAGGAGTTATAAAAGAAGAAATATTTGCACAAATAGGAACTTCTACATATAAGCCAAAAAATTTTAAATACAAGGATTTTATCTCGCAAGATGAATTCTTAAAAAAAGTAAAAGAATCTAATTTTGTAATTAGTCATGGAGCATCTGGTTCCATTATGAAAGCATTAAATGCAGGAAAAAAAGTAATTGCAGTTACAAGATTAGAAAAGTATGGAGAGCATATAAATGATCACCAAATACAAAATAATGAAGCATTCTCATCAAATGGGTATGTATTAGCTGTATATGAAATGGATGAATTAAAAGATGCAATTCAAAAAATATATGATGGAAAAGATAATCTGATTCCTTGGAAAAACAAGGATCCAATGGCTATAATTAACTTAATAGATGATTTTATAAAGAAAGAATATTTTATTAAGTAAACTATTATTATGAGGATAAATTAAAATGTGGAAAAGAATAAAACAATATTTAATTGATATAGGAACGTTAAAATGGATAAGTGATGAAAATTACTTAAAAAAAATATATAAAAAAAGAATTGGAAGAGATTTAAATTTAGATAACCCAAAAACTTTTAACGAAAAACTCCAATGGTTAAAAATACATGATAGAAAACCAGAGTATACTAAAATGGTTGATAAATATGAGGCAAAAAAATATGTAGCAAATATTATTGGAAATGAATATATAATTCCAACTATTGGTGTTTGGGACAAGTTCAAGAGTATTGATTTTTCAAAACTTCCAAATAAATTTGTTTTAAAGTGTACGCATGATTCGGGTGGTGTACTAATATGTAAAGATAAAAGTAAATTAAATAAACTAAAAACTAAAATAAGGTTTAATATTATTATGAAAAGAAACTTTTATTATAGACATAGAGAGTGGGTTTACAAAGATGTTAAGCATAGAATAATAGCAGAAAAACTTATAGAATCCGAAGAAGGAGAACTTGCTGATTATAAATTTATGTGCTTTAATGGAAAAGTAAAATATATTTTTACATGTACAGAAAGAAGGTCAAAGGAAGGATTAAAGGTTACATTTTACGATACTAATTGGAACAAAATGCCTTTTGAAAGGCATTATCCTTCAGAAAGAAAGCCAATGAAAAAACCAGAAAATCTTGAATTGATGATAAAAATTGCTGAAAAATTAAGTAAAAATATTCCATTTGTTAGGGTGGATTTATATGATATAAATGGAAAAATATATTTTGGTGAATTAACATTTTATCCTGGAAGTGGACTAGAAGAATTTTCACCAGAAAAATATGATAGAATTCTAGGAGATGAAATTAATTTAAGTAATGTCTAGTAATTTTACTACTAAAATATGAGGGGGATTGAAAATGAACGTTTCTTGGAAAAAGAAATTATGGATAATTTTTAGATTAGCTATTACTAATAATGGAAGTAAAAAAGCAGAATACTTAAAGAAGACCGGAAAATTTAAATTTTTTGGTGATAAAAATTTTTGGTATTCTAGAAACATACCAGCTGATATGGAATTGGTATCAATACATAATAATGTAAAAATAGCTACAAATGTTTATTTTTGCACACATGATGTTATTCATACAATGCTTAATGATGATAATGATATAAAGCATCCAGAAGGTGGATTTACTAGATATAGTGGTGAAATTGAAATTTTTGACAACTGTTTTATAGGAGCAAACGCAACAATAATGTACGGAGTAAAAATAGGACCAAATGTAATAATAGCCGCAAATAGTGTTGTAACAAAGGATATACCTGCTAATTCAGTCGTGGGGGGGTACCTGCTAGAGTAATAGGAAATTTTAATGATATTGTAAATAACAGGTTTGAATATAGTAAAAAAAATATAATGAAAAACGGAGATCAATGATAAATGAATTTTGTTAAAGTAGAAGAAATGGGAAAAAATATACTGGCTAAATTTCCTAAAACGAGAAGATTTTTTAAAAAGATATATCAATTTACAATGTATACAATATCTGGAGAAAAAATAAAATCCGAAGGAAAAATCGAACGAATTTCTCCTAATGATGCTGAATACTTCTTCGGGTATTATGATAAATCACCATGGGATGCGACAGACAGATATATGATAGCTTTAAAAGTAAAAAAAGCAAATAAAGTACCAGACTCAACCGAAGAGGCAAAAATAATAGTATTTGATACTAAAAATAATAATAAAGAAGTAGAAATTGCTACAACACATTGTTGGAATACACAGCAAGGATGTATGGCACAGTGGTTAGGACCGGATTTTAAGAGTAAAATTATATATAACGATTTTCGAAACAATCAATATGTTTCCGTTATCTATAATTTTGAAAAGAAAATAGAAGAAAAGGTATTATCTAAACCAGTATATGATGTTTCAAAAGATGGAAAGTTTGCTTTGAATTTAGACTTTTCCAGACTGCATAGATTAAGAAAAGGTTATGGATATGCAAATATTGAAGAAAAAACAAAAAACGAATTGTGCCCTAATAAAGCATGTATTTGGAAAATAAATTTAGATGATGGAAAGACTGAAGAAGTAATAAAATACACTGATTTAAAAAATTTTGAAAATAGATCAGAAATGAATGGCGCAGAACATAAAGTTAATCACATTATGATAAGTCCAAATGGAAAGAGATTTATGGTACTACATAGATGGTTTAAAAATAATAAAAAATATACTAGATTAGTAACTATGAATATTGATGGAAGTGATATGTATAATTTGAGTGATGATGATTTTGTGTCGCATTGTTGTTGGAAAAATGATGAAGAAATTTTATCTTTTTTAAACAAAAAGAAAACTGGAAATCATTATTACTTGATGAAAGATAAAACTAAAGATTACAAAATGTTATGGGAAGAATTAAATACTGATGGACACTGTACCTATTCACCAAACAAAGAATATATAATTACAGATACATATCCAAATAGAAAAAGACTTGCATCAGTTTATTTATGCAAAGAAAACGGAGAAGTAACAAGATTAGCAAGAGTATTTTCTCCATTTAAATATGATAATGATGTAAGATGCGATTTACATCCAAGATGGAACCACGATGGTAATAAAATATGCATAGATTCTGTACATGAAGGAAAGAAGGAATTATATACAGTGGATATAGAAAAGCAAGATAAGGAAAGTAATTTAAAAATCAAAAAGAAAATAAATCTATTGATGGTATTTTCATCATTATTTGATGGCATGGGAATTTGCCACAATGTTTTTAATTATTGTAAATATATAAATAGAGAAGAATTTAATATTGAATTTGTTATGATTAATGAACCAACACCATATTTTAAAAAAATACTTGAAGAGACAGGAGACAAATATTATGTTCTTCCAATGAGAAATAAAAAACAATTGACTTATATAAAAAAATTAAAGGAAATATTAGTAAAAGATAAAATTGATATTATTCATGCACATGGAAATAGTGCTACTTTAGCATTGGAAATGCTTGCCGGAAAAATAGCAAAAGTTCCAGTTCGTATTGCACACAGTAGGAATTCAAGTTGTCAACATTCTAAAGCAGATAAGATATTAAGGCCAATATTTAATAAATCTTATACAGATGCATTTGCTGTAAGTAATGAAGCTGGAAAATGGCTTTTTAGAGACAAACCATATACTGTTATAAAAAATGGCAATGATATTAAAAAGTTTATATACAATAAAGATAATAGAATGAAATGGAGAAAGAAACTTAATTTAAAAGAAGATGAAGTTGCATTAGGACATATAGGTACTTTTAATGAAAGAAAAAATCAATCCTTTGCAGTAGATATCATTAATGAATTAAATAAAGAAAAAAATTGTAAATATAAACTTTTCTTTATTGGAGATGGAAAATTAAAGAATTCAGTAGAAGAAAAAGTCAAAAACCTAGGATTAAGTGATAAAGTAAAGTTTTTGGGATTATTAGATAATATGGAAGAAGTTATTCAAGCAATGGATATAATGTTACTTACTTCATTAGCAGAAGGATTACCTAATGTGTTAATTGAATGGCAAGCAGCATGTATTCCAAGTTTAGTTTCAAATTCTACTACTAGGGAGGCTAAAATAACGGAATTACCAGAATATTTACCATTGGAAGATGGAGCAAAAAAATGGGCAAAAAAGATAACAGAATTAAAAATTATGGACAGAGAGAAAAATAATGAAAAAATGATATCAAAAATTCAAAAAGCCGGTTTTGATGTAGAATTAAATGCTAAAAATTTAGAACAAATTTATAAGAAATTACTTTATAATAATAAGGAGAAAAATAAATGAAAAAAATATTATCTTCATTATATGTAATATTATATATAAAAATTCATAAATGTATGTCTTATATTCATGAAAAAAAAGACATAAAAAAGAAAAAAAATTTAATAAATAAAGTCAAATTAACAAAAGAACAAATAAATGAGATAGATGAATTATGGAAAAAGAACTATGGAAAAAAGATTTCAAAAAAATGGCACAGACTATATACATCCTATACAGGATCTTTTAATGCAAAATATTTTCCAGAAATATTTTTTACAACAAATTTATTGCAAAAATTGAATCCGCCTGTTAGAACAAAATATATAAATGATAAAGTAATTACAAATTATTTATTTTCTGACATTAAAAATGAAAATTATAGAATTATTAATTCATATATATATAATTGTAGTGGATATTTTTATGATAATAATGATGTAATAACGTATGAAGAAGCTATAAGTAAAATAAATAATATAGGAAAAGCTATTATTAAACCTATAGTAGATTCATCTTCAGGCAAAAATGTAAGATTAATAGATTTGAAACATGGAAAAGATATTATTTCAGGGGAAAAAATAGAAGAAATAATACAAGAATATGATAAAAACTTTATTATTCAAGAAAAGATAGAGCAAAATAGTGTATACGCAAAGTTAAATCCAAGCTCAGTAAATACAATTAGAATTAATACATATCTTTGTGATGGAAAAGTATATTGCGCACCTATTGCGATGAGAATAGGTAGAGCTGGAAAAGTGGTTGACAATTCTCATGCAGGAGGCATTGCAGTAGGAGTTGATGAAAATGGTAATTTAAAAAAATATGCGTTTACTGAATATGGAGAAAAATTTGAAGAACACCCTGATACACATATAAAATTTGAAAATTATCATTTACCAAAATTTAACGAGATTGTGGAGTTTGCAAAAAAATATCATTATAGATTACCTCATATGGGAATAGTAGCATGGGATTTAGCGTTGGACAAAGATGATAAAATAATAGTAATAGAAGCTAATTTAACTACACCATCCCTATGGTTTCCTCAATACGCAACTGGTGAAGCTTTTTTTGGTGAAAATACTGAAAAAATGATAAGAATGTTAAAAGATAAATAAAAAATTTTTATTAAGATTTATTGAAAGAAGAAACTTTAATGAAAAAAAATAGTATAACAAAAAATTACATATATAATCTAAGCTATCAAATTTTAACAATTATACTTCCACTAATCACTACGCCATATTTATCAAGAGTACTAGGTGCTGATTCTGTTGGAATATATGGTTACACTTTATCAATTGTTACATACTTTATATTATTTGGTTCACTTGGAGTATCAATATATGGACAAAGAGAAATTGCATACAATCAAGAAAAAAAATATGATAGAAGTAAAATTTTTTATGAAATATTAATAATGAGATTTATAACTTTAGGTGTATCTCTCTTGCTATTTTATATAACATTTTGTATAAATGGTGAATATAGCATATATTATAAAATATTAACATTAGAAATATTAGCAACAAGTTTGGACATAAGTTGGTTCTTTCAAGGATTGGAAGAATTTAAAAAAACGGTATTAAGACATATAATAATAAAAATAATCAGCGTAATCTCAATATTTATATTTATAAAATCAAAAGAAGATTTAATAATATACTTTTTTATATATGTTTTATCTAATTTATTAGGAAATGTATCATTATGGTTTTATCTGCCAAAATTTTTATGTAAAGTAAATTGGAAAGATATTAAATTTTATAAACATTTTAAACCAACAATTGCTCTTTTTATACCTCAAATCGCAATGCAAGTATATACTGTATTAGACAAGACAATGTTAGGAAACTTAATAAAGGATATGACTGAAGTTGGAAATTATGAGCAATCTCAAAAAATTATAAAATTAGCGCTTACATTAGTAACAGCTTTAGGAACAGTAATGTCTCCTAGAATTGCTAATACAGTTGCAAAAAATAAAAAAGGAGATGTAGAAAATTACTTAGCTAGTTCTTTTAATTTTGTTTGGTTTTTAGGAATACCAATTATGCTAGGAATTGTTGCAGTTGCTAAAAACATGGTACCATGGTTTTTAGGAGAAGAATTTACAAAATCAATTTCTATACTTATAGTAGGATCACCTATTGTACTTTTTATAGGGCTAAGCAATGTAATAGGAATCCAGTATTTGATACCAGCCAAAAAGCAGAAAGTTTTAACTATTTCAGTAATAATTGGGGCAGCTGTTAATTTTATTTGTAATTTAATCTTGATTCCAATATTTAAATCAATAGGGGCAATGGTAGCTTCAGTTTTAGCAGAATTTTCTGTTGCAATAATACAGTTATTATATATAAAAAAAGAAATATCTATTAAAATTTTGTATGATGGAGCTCAAAAATATATAGTGAGTGGAATAATAATGTGTATATTTACATATTTGTTAGGAACTTTATTAAAACCAACTATATCTTCAACTATAATACAAATTATACTTGGAACAATAATTTATATAATTATGCTTGTAATTTTAAAAGACAAGACAGTATTTAATTTTATAAATAAGATGAAGAAAAAAATATTTAGTAAAAAGCAAAACTCAATATAATATTTATTATTTAATTATAAAGAAAAGGAGTAATTATGAAAAAAGTAGAATTAAAGGATAAAACCGTTTTTATTACAGGTGTTGCGGGATTTATAGGTTCCAATATATCAAAGTATATATTAGAACAGTTTAATGTAGCAAAAGTAATTGGCTTAGACAGTGTTAATGATTATTATGATGTGAATTTAAAAGAATATAGATTAAAAGAATTACAGAAATATGAAAAATTTACTTTCTATAGGGGAAATCTTGCAGATAAAGAACTAATAAATAAAATTTTTAAAGAAAATAAGCCACAAGTTGTAATCAATATGGCAGCACAAGCAGGAGTTAGATATAGTATAACAAATCCAGATGCTTATATTGAATCAAATATAATAGGATTTTATAATATACTAGAAGCATGTCGAAAATATCCAGTGGAACATTTAGTTTATGCATCAAGTTCATCTGTTTATGGATCAAATAAAAAAATACCATACTCAGTAGAAGATAAAGTTGACAATCCCGTTTCTTTATATGCTGCAACAAAAAAATCAAATGAACTATTAGCACATGCTTATTCAAAATTATACGATATACCATCAACAGGACTAAGATTTTTCACTGTTTATGGACCAGCAGGACGACCAGATATGGCATACTTTGGATTTACAGACAAATTACTTAAAGGTGAAAAAATAAAAATATTTAATTACGGAAACTGCAAGAGAGATTTTACATATATAGATGATATTGTAGAGGGAGTAATAAGAGTTACACAAGGAGCACCAGAAAAGAAAAAAGGAGAAGATGGTTTACCTATACCTCCTTATAAAGTTTACAATATAGGAAATAGTAACCCAGTTAATCTACTAGACTTTGTGACAATTTTACAAGAAGAATTAATTGAAAATGGAGTATTACCAAAAGATTATAATTTTGAAGAACATAAAGAATTAGTTCCAATGCAACCAGGAGATGTTCCAATAACATATGCAGATACTACTGAACTTGAAAAAGATTTTGAGTATAAACCAAATACAACATTAAGAGATGGATTGAGAAAATTTGCAAAATGGTATAAAGAATATTACTTATAATTACGGGAGGAAGAAACATAATTTCTGTAATTAAGAAACTATTCATAGATTTTCTTCTTTAGAATGTTAAATTTAATTTAATAACTAAATTAAATTTTTACTATATTAAGCTTAAAAATTTAAAATAATCATAAGATAATAATATTAAGAGGTAAATATGAAGAGAATACTAAATTGGCTAATAGCATTATTTTTAATTTTGAATTGCAATACTATTTATACAGCAGAAATAAATAAAAATGATCACTTTAAAGAAATTTTACTAATATTAGTAATAATTAAATTAATAATTCAAATTAGAAATCAAAAAGAGAAAAAAATAAAGAAATCTACATTAATGTCTATGATTTTTTGTATTGGTTATATGGTAACATATTTACTTGTTAGAATGCCAAATATGGGTGATTTAATTAATTACATTTTTTTATATTTGCTACTATTTAACATATTTATTTTAGCTTTTTCAATATCAGAAAAAAATAAATTAATAAAAGAAATTTTAAATGAGTTATCTAATGTTGCTACCATATTAGCAGTTATATCTTTAGTATTTTATTTTTTAACTACAGTATTTCATATTGTTAAACCAACAGGAACTGTTATGATAAATTTTGGAAAAGAAAGAGCAGTAAATTCATATTATAATATGCATTTTGATACACAGAATGTTTTAGTATTTGGAACAAAAATAACACGTAATACAGGAATATTTGTTGAAGCTCCAATGTTTAATTTAATTCTTACAATCGCATTAGCAATAGAGCTACTTTTTAAAACAAAAGCATCAAAATTCAAAGTTATAATTTTTTTAATTACAATTATAACAACAATTTCAACAACAGGAATGGTATTATCAATAATTTTACTTATTGCTAAATTTGTATTTAGTAATGATAATAATAAAGTAAAAAAATACATAAAATTTTTAATGATACCGTTTATTATCTTTGTTGGTATTTACGTAATTTTTTCAATTATGGGGGAAAAGGTAGACACAGAATCATATAAGACTAGAATGAGTGATTATAGAGTTTGTTTTTTAGCATGGAAAGATAACCCAATTTTTGGAAGTGGATATAATAATAAAGAAACAATAGTGCGTTATATGAGTGAAGCAAGATTAAAGGCTTCAAATACTGGGCTAAGTAATTCTATTTTAACTTTACTTGCACAAGGTGGAATATATATGTTAATATTTTATATAATTCCAGCAATAAAAATGATACGATATGGGATAAAAAATAAAAACAACAATATTATTATTTTTACATTAACTATAGTAGCATTATTTATAACAACAATCTTTTTATATAAACCAATAATGATTTTCTTATTAGCGATTGGATATGCATTTAATACAAATGAAGAGAATAATTTGAATGAAATTAAGGGAGTTGAAAATGGAAAAATATGATTATTTAATTGTAGGATCTGGACTATTTGGAGCAATATTTGCACATGAAGCAACTAAAGCAAATAAAAGTTGTTTGATAATAGAAAAAAGAGATCATATAGGAGGAAATGTTTATACAGAAAAAATAGAAGGAATAAATGTGCATAAATATGGAGCACATATATTTCACACAAGCAATAAGTTAATTTGGAATTATATAAATCAATTTGCAGAATTTAATAATTATGTAAATTCACCAATTGCAAGATATAAAAATGAAGTATATAATTTGCCTTTTAACATGAATACTTTTAATAAACTATGGGGAGTATTTACTCCTGATGAAGCAAAAAAGAAGATAGAAGAAGAATTAAAAGAGGTTAAAATCGACGAACCAAAAAACTTAGAGGAGCAAGCCATTAAATTAGTAGGAAAAACAATTTACGAAAAATTAGTAAAAGGATATACTGAAAAACAATGGGGAATGAGAGCAACAGATTTACCACCTTTTATTATAAAAAGGTTGCCAGTAAGATTTATTTATGATAATAATTATTTTAACGATATATATCAAGGAATTCCTATTGGGGGTTATACACAGATTATTGAAAAATTACTAAATGGAATAGAAGTAAAAATAAATTGTGATTTCTTTAAAGACAGAGAAATGTATGAAAAGATTGCAAAAAAAATCATATTCACAGGTTCAATTGACCAATTTTATAATTATTGTTATGGAAAGTTAGAATATAGAACAGTAAGATTTGAAAATGAAATTCTAAATATGGAAAATTACCAAGGTAATGCAGTGGTAAATTATACTGAATATGAAGTTCCATATACAAGAATTATTGAACATAAACATTTTGAGTTTGGAAAACAAGCTAAAACAGTAATATCAAGAGAATATTCAGATAAATGGGATGTAAATAAAGAACCATATTATCCAATAAATAATGAAAAAAATAATAATTTATATGAAAAATATTTTGAATTAGCTAAAAAAGATAGGAACAAGATAATTTTTGGCGGAAGATTAGGACAATATAAATATTTTGATATGGATAAAATTATAGAAGAAGCATTAAATTGTGTAAATAATGAATTAAAGATGGAGGAGGAATATTAAAATGAAAATAGCAGTAGCAGGAACAGGATATGTAGGACTTTCAATAGCAGTATTATTAAGTCAAAAAAATGAGGTTGTAGCATTAGATGTAATACCAGAAAAGGTAGAAATGATAAATAAGAGAATTTCACCAATAAAAGATAAGGAAATAGAAGAATATTTAACAAATAAAAATTTAAATTTAAGAGCGACATTAGATTATAAAGATGCATTTCAAGGAGCGAAATTTGTTATAATAAGTACTCCTACAAATTATGATGATGAGAAAAATTACTTTGATACATCAAGTGTTGAAGATATAATAAAAAAGGTAAAATCTATGAATATTGATGCAACAATGATTGTAAAGTCAACAATTCCAGTAGGTTTTATAGAGTCAGTAAAAGAAAAATATAAAATTGACAATATAATGTTTTCACCAGAGTTTTTAAGAGAAGGTAAAGCTTTATATGATAATTTATATCCATCAAGGATTATAGTAGGAGGCAAAGATGAAAGAGCAAAAGAATTTGCTAATCTCTTAAAAGATGGAGCATTGAAAAAGGATATTGATATAAAATTTATGAATAGTACTGAAGCTGAAGCAGTAAAATTATTTGCTAATACATATCTTGCATTAAGAGTAGCATATTTTAATGAATTAGATACCTATGCTGAACTTAAAGGACTTAATACAAAGGACATTATAGAAGGAGTTGGGCTAGATCCAAGAATAGGCACACATTATAATAACCCATCATTTGGTTATGGAGGATATTGCCTTCCAAAAGATACCAAACAGTTATTAGCAAATTACAAGGATGTACCACAAAATTTAATTAGAGCCATTGTAACATCTAATAAAACTAGAAAAGAACATATAGTACATATGATAATGAACAGAAAACCTAAGGTAGTTGGAATATATAGATTGACAATGAAAAAAAATAGTGATAATTTTAGAGCAAGTGCAATTCAAGATATAATTCAGCAATTAAAAGAAAATAATGTTGAAATAATAATATATGAACCAACTTTGGATAAAGAGTCATTTAGTGACTGTAAGGTAGTTAATGATTTTAAAGAATTTTCTGAAAAGTCAGATATTGTTTTAGCTAATAGAGCAGATGATATATTAAAAAGTATTAAAGACAAAGTTTACACAAGAGATTTATATAGTAGAGATGATTAGTAACAAATAATTATACTATTTAATTGTAATAAGGAGAAACATAGGATGGTAAGAAAACACCCATTTAGGAAGTATATTGTTCTGATTATAATATTGCTTATATTGGGAGTATTCATTAAGTTTAACAATAAAGAAAAAATTGAACAAACATCTATTTTAATAATTAATAAAAAAGAACAAAAATCTTTATATTATGAAGATAATGATTTTCAAGTTATTGAGTTATACAACACTATGATGCTTCCAATGGACTTAATATTTGAAGGTATTTTTGGTGAAAATTATATTAAAGGTCAAAATCAGGAATTAAGATATGAAGCAATGACTATTAGTATTGATTTTGAAAATAATACCTTAACCATTCCTAAAGTAGATAATATAAATGGAATTGATATTGATAATACAATAGTAGTAGAGATAGAAGTGGTTAATAATATTAAATATATTCCAATTTATTTAATAAGTAATCTACCGAACGTTATTGTAAAAATAGATAATAAAGCAATATATCAAAATAATGATTACATAAACAGTAAGGATGCTTTTAATAATGGAAAAACTGAACATCATATAGAAATATACACAGATGAGAATAAAAAAGAAGAAAATTATTCATACGAAGGTCAAAAATTAGGAGCATTATGGAGAGAAGAAGCCTTAAAAAGAATTGAAAAATACAGAAAACAGGATGTTAAAATTATCGTAAAAAATCAAAATGGAAAATTAATAAATAATGCCAACATAGAAATTAATATGTTGGATAACGAATTTAAATTTGGAACAGCGATTAGGAATTTAGCACAAAATATTATAGATAGTAATTTGTTTAACATTGTAGGAGCTGAAAATGACTTTAAATGGTCAACAACAGATAATAATTCATATGAAAAAGCTGAAGAGATTGTTAAATATGCTACACAAGCCAATATTGATGTAAGAGGACATTGGATTTGGAGAGATGCTGTTTGTTCAAATAAGTTGGTTAGTTTAATTGGTAATATAGACACCCCAAAAGAAGGAACCATGGCATACGTATATCTTCAATATAAAGATGGAAATATAAATAAAGAACAGGCCGAAAATTTAACTTTACAGATACAAGAGGATTTCGAAAATATAGTATTTAGCCATATAGAAGAACTAATAAAAAAGTTTCCAAATGTAAAGGAATGGGATGCAGTAAATGAACTTATAGAATGCCAATATTTTAAATATTATTTATATGGAAGAAATTATCTAACAGATAAAAACTTTTTAGATAATACAGAAAAGTCTAGAGTATTATTTATAGGAAATGAAGATTATTGTAAATTTGTTGCAAGATGTTTTGATAAAGTAAGAGAACTTAATCAAACGGCAACGTTAGTCTTAAATGATAACATAATTAAAGGTTCAGGTCATACAGACAAAAATGTAATGATTTATGATATGAATGAAACTAATGGAGTGTTAAAATATACAACTAATATTGATGCAATAGGCATACAATATCATGTAGCAAATAACTATAGTGGATCACCACAAAGTTATTATAATATAATTAATGATGTATTAGAAAAAACAAAAATAAAAAAAGCAGTTATTACAGAATATGATAATTATTTATCTGATAAAATAGGAAAATATACTGAAGAAGAAAAAAGAACCAAAGCAGATTATTTGAGAGATTCATTGATATCAGCATATAGCAACAAAAATGTTTATGAATTTACAACTTGGGTATATAATTGTAATCATTTTGAAAATGAAGAAAGAAATGCTTATGCACTACTAGTAAATGAATGGCTTAATTATACAGACAATATAAAAACAGATGGTAATAATGAAACTCAAACAAGACTTTACAATGGGGAATACTTAATAAATGTAAATTTTAATAATGAAAGTCAACAGTTAAATTTGAAAGTGGGGGATGATACAGAAAAAATTGCTGAGTTTATTTTTAATAGTACTCCAAGCAAAATAGAGATGAACAAACTACCAAACAAAAAAGTTTATTATAAACAATTAGATAGTTTAGATTTAGAGGGAGGAACTATTAGTGTGTTCTATGATGATGGAACAGTTGAGGAAGTAAGTCTTACAGATGAAAATGTAAATGTAACTGGATTTGATGATACTACAATAGGAAAAGTAACATTAAAAGTTAATTATATGGAATTAGAAACTAATTTTGAAATTGAGATGAAAGCTTTTCCTGAAAAAAGAATTAATAATTTGGACAAAATTAAAACATTTAATAATGAAATAAAGGAAAATTATAATAATTATTATAATTATTATAATGATGATTTAATTATATGTTATAATGAAATAATTAACTATATTGAATTATTAAATAGCAACATAACAAAGGATGATGTAAATGATTTAAATAATATTATGAATACACAATTTTTAATATTAAATAAATTAGTATTAAGTATAAACGATAATGATGCTATTAATGATATTTTAAGTAAATTTTTAAATATATTTGATACATATAAGGAAATGTATATAGAGTATAATTTTGAAGATAACATAGATATTAATAAAGAAGTAAAAGAAGCATTAAATAATTTGATTGATTTATATAACAAAAGTAATGATGCAGATATATCCTTTATATATGAAACAATAAATAGTATTAAAGATCTTTATATGAATCAATTACAAACAAATATGGCTCAACGTAACTATGTAAATAAAAATATTGTTATTAATTTCTCAAATATACTTTCGCAACTTATTAACAAAAGGGTAGAACAGTTTATTGAAGAAGAAAAATCAATCCTTACAGTAAAATATGATGTAGAAGAAATAACAAATGGAAATGTTATAGCCACATTAATACATGGAAGTAAAACAAAAATTATAAATAATAATAATAGTGAAACAAAAGTATTCTATGACAATGGAGAATTTGACTTTACTGTAAAAATTCAAGAAAGAACATTTAAAATTAAAGCAACTGTAAATAATATAGATAAAATTAAACCACAAATAGCTAATGTAGAAAATAACAAATTATATATTGAATCTGTTAAACCTACAGTAAGTGATGCAAATTTAAAAAATGTAAAATTATATAAGAATTCAATAATTCAAGATGATTATATTAATAATACTTTAATTTCAGGAGAAGGTTATTATAAACTAATAGCAACTGATAAGGCTGGAAATGAAAACTTTGTTGAATTTCAAATAGTAGAAAAATATATTAAAGAATATATTATTGAAGATAAAGTAATAAAAAATATTGAAGGAAATATAACTAAAAATGAATTAGAAAAAAAATTGAATTTAGGTATACAATTTGATATATATAGAAATAAAAAGAAAATCTTAGATAATGATAAAATAAAAACTGGAGATACATTAAAGGATGCTAATAATAAGGAGTATACTCTGATTATTAATGGAGATGTTAATTCTGATGGTTTAGTTAATATTAAAGATATTGTTAGGTTAAGAAAATATTTGTTATATGAAAGTGGATTAACAAATGAGGAAATTATAGCAGCAGACACAAATTTAGATAATAATATAAATATTAAAGACTTAATTAGAATTAGAATAATAATACTATCAAATTAAAACAAAATTATTACAAAAATGTAATATAAATATATAATAAAAATATTGTAAAATAAAAAAGAAAATGGTAATATTAATAAGTAATTAAAGTACATTAAACAAATGAAAGGAATAAAATAAATGAAAAAAAAGGTAGTTTTACTATATATTTTGATATTAACACTAATAGTTCCAATAACTAGTTTGGCGGCTACAGGAAATGAAAGTGTTGAAATAAATATGACTTCTTCAATTGAAATAGAAAAAGAAACTGAAACTGTTACTTTAACTGTATCATTGGGAAAATTAACAGATATACCAGAAGATGCAATAATGGGATTAGAAGCAAAGCTAAATTATGATGATGCAATAATAAAAAATGTTGAAGTTGAAGGAAAGTCGGACTGGGTAGTAAATTATTCAAATACTACAAAAAAAATAATAGCAGAATATGATGAGGGAGTAGCAAAAGAAAACACAAGTATTTTTGATATAATATTGACTATAGATGAAAATGCAAATTCAACTACTACAAAAGTTGAGTTAACTGAAGCTTTATTAACAGTAAATGATGAATTTGATTTTAATTATGAAAAGGAAGCTAATATTACTATTAAAGAACCTAAAGAAGAAGTAACACCAAAAGGTAATGAATTGAATATACCAAATCAGACAGAAGAGGAACCTGCGTCACCTAATACAATTGAAAAAGTACCTGATTTAACAACTGCAAAGGATGAGAAAATGCCACAAACTGGTTCAACTAGTACAATTTATATAATTTTAGTAGGTATATTTTTAATTGGTATATACTCTTTTGTTAGATATAAAAGAATGTTCAAATAGTTGAAATAGGATAGATGATAATGTTATTGATTATCATCTATTTTTTTTGAAATCTATTGAAAAAAAAAACTAATTATAGTAAAATAAAAGGGTAAAATTATTCTGGTAAAAATAAGGATAAATTAATGAAAATATAAGCTCTCAAAAATTAGAAAGGAAAAAAAAATGGAAAACAAATGTGCAATAATCGTTACAACATATAACAGAAAAAAATTACTTAGAGAAAATTTAGAAGCATTATTAAATCAAACATTTGATAATTTTGATATATATGTAATTGATAATGCTAGTACTGATGGAACTGATAATGAAATAAAGAAATTTGATGATAAAAGGATTAAATACTATAATACAGGAAAAAATTTGGGTGGCGCAGGCGGTTTTTGCTTTGGAATGAAAAAAGCAAATGAAAGTAAAAGTAATTATAAGTATGTTTGGATTATGGATGATGATTCAATTCCTAATAATGATGCCTTGGAAAGTTTAGTAAAAAAAGCTAAAGATATAAAAAATCAATTTTCATATTTGGCTTCACTAGTATATTGGACAGATGGAGAGTTATTTAATATGAATATTCCAACTGTTAATTATAAAAATAAAATGGATGTAAAATTTGATATAGTTAGCAAATATAAACTAATGCCAATAGAGACAGCTTCTTTTGTAGGATGTTTCATAAATTTTGATGCTATTATGAAAGTAGGATTACCAATTGCTGAATTTTTTATTTATGGTGATGATGTGGAGTATACTAATAGATTGAAAAAATATGCTCCTGCTTATTTAGATATAGACAGTATTATAATACATAAGGCACCAAGTAATATGGGAGCAGATTTAGCTTTAGCTACAGAGGATAGAATAGATAGATTTTATTATCAATATAGAAATACTATTTATAAGGAAAAAAAAGATAAAAATCTTTTGAAAGTATTATATAGAGTGATGAAAAAATTCATAAAAATTATATTAAAGTCAAAAAATCATAAATTAAAAAGAATAAAAGTTTTATTAAAAGGAACTATTGATGGAATGTTTTTTAATCCATCGATTGAGTTTCTAGAAAAATAATTATTGAAATTATACGAAATTTGTTATATTTAAATTAAAAAAAATAAAAAGGAGGTTATGGTTAATTAAATTTTGATATAACCAAAAAATTATGAAAAAGAGAATTGAATGGATAGATATTATTAAATATTTATGTATAATGCTTGTTATGCTTACCCATCTTGAAAGTTGTCCAGAATTATTAAGAGTATTTTTTATTCCATTTTTTTTAAATTTATTTTTCTTTTGCTCAGGCTATGTTTACAAAAATAATAGAGGATTTAAGGATTTTTTTAAGAAAAAAATTCGTCAATTATTTATTCCATGGCTAGTATTTTCTTGTTTTAATATTTTTTTAAGAAAAATAATTTCTTTTCATGAACACAGTAACATGTTAGAAGAACTAAAATGGAATTTTTTGCAAATAAGGGGGAGTAATGATGGACTATGGTTCATTGCAGCATTATTCATTACATATATGCCTTTTTATTTTTATATAAGAGAATATGAAAAGTCAAAAAGCAAGTATAAAAATATTATTTTTGTATCAATTTCAGTAATATTATCATTTGTTAGTATTTTATATACAAAATTAATGCCAACTAATTTATTACCATGGAATTCTGCAAATCTTCCATGGCATATTGAATATATTTTTCAAGCAATGCTATATATGTTTATAGGATATATTTTTAAAAGTAATTATGAAGGTAAATTTGATTTATATAATACTAAAAAAAATAGAATTATATTTTTGGTAATTTATTTGATAATAAGATATACGGTATATTTTAGCAAGATACAATTTCCTATGGTAATAGATATATTTTATAATTATATATCAGAATTACTTGGAATCATAGTGATAATTGGTTATTCTAAAGTTTTAAAAAGCAATAGATATTTTAATTATGTAGGTCAAAATACATTAATTTATTTTGCTCTACATGGCAAGATTTATAGCTTTTTAGAAGCAATTTTAGGAAAATTTACAATATACAGTAAAATTTTAAGGAATTCTATCTATTCATCAATTTTTGCTATTATTTTTACAATTGTACTATCTATAATTCTAATAATACCTACGTATATTATTAACAAGTATCTTCCCTTTTTATTAGGAAGAGAAAAATCTGATAAACAAAAAATTCAAAATTAATAAAAATATATTAAGTAAAAATAGTGAAATAAAGAATTAGAGAATGGTAGAAAAAATAAAACGAAAATAAAAATAGTTAGGTTAAAAGTAATTTTCTTTTTTTCTTGAATTTAAAATATTAGTATGATAAAATATTTATTGTTGAGTACAAAAGAGATAAAAAAAGGAGAATAAAAAATGGAAGAAGTAGATTTAAAAGAACTTTTTGATATATTTTGGAGTAAAAAATATATAATATTAGTAGCTACATTAATTTTAGGAATAGTTGGAATTATTTATAGTAAAATATTTGTTACACCAAAGTATACTGCAAAAGCTTCAATGATTTTGGCATCAGTTTCTAAATTAGAAGATACAGAAACTTCAATAACTTCAACAGATGTTACATTAAACAATAATTTAATTGCAACTTATAAGTTGTTGGCTACAAGTAATGCAGTAGTTAGAGATGTATTAAGTAATTTAAATATTACAGATATATCAGAAGAAACATTAAAAAGTAAAATAGATGTTACATCAGAGACTAGTACCCAAATGATATATATAACAGTTACAGACGAAGATCCATATAAAGCAACCCAAATAACAAACGAATTAACCAGTGTTTTTTCTGAAAAAATTAAGGATATATACAAAATAGAAAATATTAGTGTTGTTGACAAGGCAGAAGTACCTAATTCACCAAGTAATATAAATACTACAAAAACAACAATAATATTTGCAACAATTGGTTTTGCACTATCTATGATTATTGTGTATATGGTAAGTGTGTTAGATAATACGATTAAGAATGCAAAGGATATAGAAAAAGCAGTTAATTTACCTGTATTAGCAGAATTACCACAATGTGATTTCTCAGAAAATTCAAGTAAACGTAGGAGGAATTAAAATGAAGAAAGAGTTAATAACAAAATTAGATCCAAAATCACCGGTATCAGAAGTATTTAGATCTTTTAGAACTAATATACAATATATGTCTAAATCAGGAAATACACAATCAATGGTATTTACTAGTACAATGCAAGGTGAGGGAAAATCATGGGTTGTTGCAAATCTTGCAATAACATTTGCACAAGCAGGAAAAAATGTTATAATAGTTGATGCAGATATGAGAAGACCTAGACAACATAATATATTTGGTATTGATTTATATCCAGGACTTTCAAATTATTTGTCAGGTGTAACTAGCAGAGGAGCAGATAAAGATATAACAGTAAAAGATTGTATACAGCCAACAGAAATAGATAATTTATTTATTATACCAGCTGGAAATATACCACCAAATCCATCAGAATTATTAACATCTCCAAAGACTAAAGAACTATTAAAAGATTTGAGTAAAATTTTTGATGTTGTAATATTTGACTGTGCACCTTGTTTATTAGTAACAGATGCTGCAGTTATATCAAGAATTGTAGATTCTACTATATTGGTAGCATCTGCAAAAAAAACAAAGATAGATGAATTAAAAGATGCTAAAAGACAAATTGAAGCAATTGGTGGAAAAGTTGCAGGGGTAGTTTTAAATAGAATTGAAATGTCAAGCAAGAAATATGAATATAAATATTATTATGCATCTTCTAATGGTTCATCAAAACAAGGTACTAGACATAAAGAATCACATAGTGCAGATGATGAAGAAGAACAAGATAAAAAAACAGAAGAAATTATGGAACAAATAAAGAAATATAATAAAAAGAAAAAATAGAAGATAGCAGTAAATAATAAGTAATAACTAAGAATAAAATTGTAAGCATTGAAAGTAATGTCAATTAGAAAGGAATAAAAGTATGATTGACGTACATACACATATTCTTCCTGGAATAGATGATGGTGCAAGAAATATTGAGGACACAATAGAAATGGTAAAAGAAGCTAAAAAAGCAGGATTTACTGATATTATTACTACATCACACTATATTGAAAATGAATATAATGTAAACAAAGAAAATAGAAAAGTTATTATTGAAGCAATTCAGGAAGAATTAAATAAAGAAGATATAGAGATAAAACTATATAATGGAGCAGAAATTTATATAACAAATGAATTACTTGATTTAGTTGAAGATGGAGTAGCACCTAGCTTAGTAGAAAGTAGATATGTATTATTTGAACTTCCACTAAGTGGTTCTAAGGTTATATATTTAGATCAAGTAATAGAAGATTTAATTGTTGCAAAATATACTCCTATAATAGCTCATCCAGAAAGATATGATATAGTTAAAGACAATCCTAATATAGCAGTAGAATGGGTAAAAAAGGGAGCTTTATTACAATCTAATTATGCAAATATTATTGAAAGATATGGTCATAAATCAAAACAAACTTTATTAAAACTAATAAATGCAAATGCAATACATTTTTTAGGAACAGATACTCATAGACCAAATACAATTTATGCACAGATGGATGATATACTAGAAGAATTTAGAAAAGAAATAGGTAATGAAAAGCTTAATGAGCTTACGACAATAAATCCACAGAAAATTATAAATAATGAAAAGATTTTTGTAGATACACCTCAAGAAATAAAAAAACGCTGGTTCGGAAGATAGCATCATAGTAAATTGATTTCAGTAATATATTTAATCAAAGGAGGAAAATATGCCAAATATTAAAGTTGATTTTAAATATGTAGGCATTAATGATAAAGATATACTAGAACATAGTGATGTTGTAGAAGAAATAAATAATGAACTAGAAGAAAAAAGCAAAGATAAAAATGAATTTTTAGGTTGGCTTCATTTACCAACAAATTATGATAAAAAAGAATTTGCAAGAATAAAAAAAGCTGCTAATAAAATAAAGAGTGATTCCGATATATTACTTGTAATAGGAATAGGAGGTTCTTATTTAGGAGCTAGAGCAATTATAGAAGCATTACACAGTTCAATATACTTAGAAGATAAAAGTAAAACAAAAGTTATTTACGTAGGGAATAGTTTAAGTGCAAATTATATAAATGATATTATCGAGGTACTAGAAGGAAAAGATTTTAGTATAAATGTAATATCAAAGTCAGGGACAACAACAGAACCAGCTATTGCTTTTAGAATATTTAGAGAAATACTTGAGAACAAATATGGATTAAAGGAAGCTAAGGATAGAATATATGTTACAACTGATAAGAAAAAAGGAGCCTTAAAGACTCTTGCAAATTCAGAAGGATATGAAACTTTTGTTATTCCAGATGATGTTGGTGGAAGGTTTTCAGTTTTAACTGCAGTAGGTCTTCTTCCAATAGCTGCAAGTGGACTAGACATTGATAAGCTTATGAAAGGTGCCCAAGTTGCAGAAGATAAATATTCTGATAGTTCACTAAAATATAATGAATGTTACAAATATGCTGTATTAAGAAATATGTTATATGAATCAGATAAATCTTTAGAGATGCTGGTAGCTTATGAACCTAAAATGCATTACTTTATTGAATGGTGGAAGCAACTATTTGGAGAAAGTGAAGGAAAAGATGGCAAAGGATTATTTCCAGTAGGAGCAGAGTTTACAACTGATTTACATTCATTAGGACAATATATTCAAGAAGGCAGAAGAATAATGTTTGAAACAATTATTAACATAGTAGAAAATAAATCAGATATTGTTATAAACTTAGATGAAGATGATCTAGATAATTTGAATTATTTACAAGGAAAAACATTGTCGTATGTAAATAAAAAAGCAATGGAAGGAACTATTGCAGCTCATACAGAAGGTGGTGTTCCTAATATAATTATAAATCTAAAAAAATTAGATGAGGAATCTGTTGGAGAACTTGTTTATTTCTTTGAAAAAGCAGTAGCAATGTCAGCAGAGTTACTAGAAGTTAATCCGTTTAATCAACCGGGAGTTGAAAAATACAAAACAAATATGTTTAAATTACTAAAGAAACCAGGATATTAAAAGTAAAATAATCAATAAAATACAATAAATTTGTAAATATAAAATAATTTAAAATAAAAAATTTTTTTTAGGATGGAGGATAATGTTATGAAATATAAATGTACAATTTGTGGACATATTTATGATGAAAGTGTAGAAGGTGTTAAATTTGAAGATTTACCAGATACTTGGGTATGCCCAGTATGTGGTGTTGGAAAAGATATGTTTGAAAAAGTAGAAGAATAAATATTATTATATAGCATAAAAAAGTGATGAATCCAGCAATAAATTGAAATTAAAAAAAAAGATTAGAGACTAAACTCTAATCTTTTTTTGAATAAAATCATATGTTTTATACATAATATTATAATAATCCGTAAAAAAATTACGGATGAAAGTGTATTTAAAGAAATAACTACTGTGACTGATAAGTGAAAATGTCTTGATTTTTTCTTAAAAATATGCTATATTTATAATGTAAGGCAATATTTTAATAAAAAATGCATATAATAATATTGCTATTATATAGCACAAAAAAAGTGGTGAATCCAGCCATAAATTGGAACTTAAAAAAGCGGTGAATCCAGCCATAAATTGGAACTTAAAAAAGCGGTGAATCCAGCCATAAATTGGAACTTAAAAAAGTAAGATTAGAGACTAAACTCTAATCTTTTTTTAAAACAAAATATTACCAAATTATGTATTTTTTTATATTTTTATTGATTTTTTATATGTAAATATTATATAATACACATTATGGGAGGATTTAAATGATTTTAAATTTAAGAATCGTAAGAGTAAATTCGGATTATTGTGACTATTTAAGGCAATTTGATAATAAAGTCGCTTACAATAAAAATGAAAAAGAATTAAGACCTTTTATTGGTATATTATTTAAAATAGATTCTTGTGAATATTTTGCTCCACTATCGAGCCCAAAGCCGAAGCATAAAAAAATGAAAAATACTATAGACTTCTATAAAATAAAAAATGGAGAATTAGGAGCGGTTAATTTTAATAATATGATACCTGTAAAAGAAGAAAGTTATGAACTAGTAGATTTAAATAAGAAAGTAACAAGTATTTTTGAACTAAAATATCAAAATTTATTAAAGGAACAATTAAGTTGGTTAAATGAAAACTATTATCAAGTAAAAAATAATTCTGCTAAGTTGTATAAATTATATAATGATAATAAACTTCCAGATAATATAAGGAAGAGATGCTGTAATTTTAAATTACTAGAACATAAATGTAAAGAATATGCTTTAAAATAATTAATAAATTGGCATAAAAGTAAAATAAACAAGTTTAAAAAGTAAATAATAATTCAACCTTTAACTACTTGATTTTTTCTTAAAAATATGCTAAACTAAATAATGTTACTAAGTAAGTAGAGAAAAAACAAAAATTGAAGATGCAAACAAAAATTAAATTAAGCATCTTAAAACACTTGAAATAAAAAGTTAATAGAAAATTAAAAGAAAGGAAAAGCAGTAAAATGAATGTAGTAAAATATATATTATTAGGAATATACATAGTAGTATGCATAGCGTTAATTTTAATTACAACATTTCAATCAAAGGACAATAGTAATTCAGCAGAAGATACTTATGAGAATCCAAGAACAAATAAGTATTATCAAAAAAATAAAGGAAGAACAAAGTCAGGAAAGACTCAAAGAAATACTATTATTTTGGGAGTAACTTTTGCAATATTAAGTATTGTTACTGTAATTGTATTTGTAATATAGAAGGAAGTGCATATAGTTTTATATGCACTTTTTCTAAGATTTTTATAATAAATTAAGGATTTATAAGTAACAAGATAATCCACGATTTTTTAATGTGGATTGTTTTGCATTTAAGGAAAGGAGGTAAAACATGGATATTTTACAGGAAAAAGTTACATCAGTTGTAGGATTATTTAAGAAAAGTAGAAATTTTGGTTTTGTTATTCCAGATGATAAAAAAATAAATGGAGATATATTTATATCTAAATCAAGCTGGGGAAAAGCTAAAACAAATCAAAAAGTTGTTGTAGAGATAACTAAGTATCCTGAAAGAGGAAGAAAAGCAGAAGGAAAGATAAAGGAGATACTTGGATTTAAAGATGAAACTGGAGTGGACATGCTTTCTATAATAAAGAGATTTAGACTTCCTAATGAATTTCCACAAGAAGTATTAGATGAAGCTAAAAAAGTATCACAAGAAAAAATTGTACCAAAGGATAGACTTGATTTAAGAAAACAGGAAATGTTTACAATAGATGGAGAGGATGCAAAAGATCTAGATGATGCTGTTTGTGTTTATAAGAATGAAGATGAAACATATACATTAGGAGTTCATATTGCAGATGTAAGTCACTATGTTAAAGAGAAAAGTAGTTTAGACAAAGAAGCAATTTTAAGAGGCACAAGTGTCTATATGTTAGATAGAGTTATTCCAATGCTTCCAAAAGAACTTTCTAATGGAATATGTAGTTTAAATCATGGTGAAGATAGGTATGCAATTTCTTGTATAATGACAATAGATCAAAATGGAAAAGTTATTGATTCTGATATAAGAAAAAGCATAATAAATGTAACTGAAAGAATGAACTATCATGATGTATATGATATAATACAAAGAAGTAATCCGAAAGTATTAAAGAAATATGAAAAATATATTAGTCATTTTGATACAATGAAAGAATTAGCTTTAATTTTAAAAGAGAGAAGAAATAAGGATGGTTATTTATCCTTAGACATTCCAGAAAGCAAAATTACATTAGATAAATATGGTTATCCAATTACCATTTGTGCCTATGATACCAATTTTGCGAATGAAATAATAGAACAGTTTATGCTAACAGCAAATGAAACAGTTGCAGAAAGATTTTACTGGCTAGGAAGCCCATTTATATACAGAGTACATGAAAAGCCAGATGAGGATAAGGTATCTGAACTTAATAAATATCTATATAACTTTGGTTATAGAATAAAAGGAAAAAAAGATGATGTAAAGCCAAAAGCTTTTCAACAAGTATTAGATGCAGTAAAAGGAAAGGATGAAGAAAGAGTTGTTAGCAATTTAATTCTTAGAACTTTAAAAGTTGCAAGATATGAAGCAGAAAATAAGGGACACTTTGGAATAGCAAGTAAGTATTATTGCCATTTTACATCACCAATTAGAAGATATCCAGATTTATTTATTCATAGAATTATTAGCAAATATTTAGAATGTGATTATAATTTAGATGAAAAACTAAAAAGTAAATATTCAAAGCAATCTATTAAATATGCAGAAACTTCTTCAGAATGTGAACAAGTAGCAACTAAAGCAGAGAGAGAAAGTGAAGATATGAAAAAAGCAGAATATATGGAATCAAAAGTTGGGGAAGTATATGAAGGTATTATATCAAGTGTAACTAATTTTGGAATGTTTGTAGAACTTGAAAACACAGTAGAAGGACTGATAAGATTTGACAACATAGATGAAGATTATTATATATATAATGATTCCAATAAATCTTTAATTGGAGAGTATACAGGAAAAGTATATAAGCTAGGAGATAAGGTAAAAATAGAAGTTTTATCAGCGGATAAAGATACTAGAAGGATTGATTTTAAAATATTTATTTAAATAGAAATAAAAATAAGCCTATGTTCTATAAGCTTATTTTTATTTGTCTATAATTCTTTTTCGTCTTTATTTAGAAATCTATTTAATAAATTTCTAGTGCTATTGATTAAATCTTTGCTAATATTACTACAAGTTTTTCCAATAGATTGTATAGAAAAAAGAGGAGGTTTATACAATTCTCGAAATTTTTCGTTTGAGTATTGAACTCTATAATTAAGATTTTCTAAAATATCAGTCGAGTTTTCTTTAAAGCCTTCTTGATAAACAGGATTTGATAAAATATTTCTTAATGTTTCTGGAGTAAGATTATCATTTACAGCTTTAGCTAAATCCTTTATATCTGAAAAATATTTAGTGTAAAGTTCATTCATCATAGATTCATAGTCCATTTGACCAATATTAAATTTTTTATGTGTAAATGCAGTGCCAAAATCATAACATTCTGCACTCCTAATTTTCTTAGTTTCATAATTATAAACTAGTTGCATATTAGTTTCACTAATATCATAATTTCCTAAAATGCAATTAGCAAATACTTGATTTAGTACAGTTTTTCTTCTTTCGCTTATCATTTTAGGAGTAACACCTTGAAATGTTGATATATAATTAATTTCTTTATTTAAAAAATCTTCTATATTTTTTATTGGAGTTGTATTTACATAATAGCAATTTCTATCAATCATTGTTTCGTTTTTATTTAATATACTATGAGAAAAACAACCTGTGTGATTTGTTCTAGAATCATATCCTAAACTAATATCAGCATGAGGGATATTTAAAATATCTAAAATTTCAGAAGCTAACATTTCTCTATAACTTTCATCATTATTTGCAGCAAGCGTACAGCCGTCTTCCTTATAAAATGCAGTTTTATTTGTTTCAGGTAATATAAATTCACCTTTTACAGATATAAAGTTTCCAGTCATATCATCTTCATCTTTAAGTTGTGGACACTTACTTACATCTATTTTAGTATAATCTTTCATTTTTTTGACTCCTTTGTAAATTATAATTAATATAACATAAAATAAAAAAAAGTGAAACATTTTTTTGAAATTTAAATCAATAATGTTTCACTTTTTTTTATTAAAAACAAAAATTTAACTTTATTAATTCGTTTCCATCAATAAATAGCTAGAAGTCAACTTACTATTAACATCAGAACTAAAGAAAGAAGTAGGATATTTATTTAACCAATCATATTCTGACCAATCATTCCAAGTAAGAAAGTTAGATACAGCATATTGACCAAATGCACAAACATCAGAATTCAATTCCTTAGAGGTTCTATATAAATAATCATTTACATGAGCTTTAAAGTAAGAGTTTGTGTATTCTTCAATAAGCTTTCGATTTTCATCATTCATATAGTTTGCACTTTCAGATGATGTGAGTAATTTCATTTTAAGAGAAACGTTACATTTAATATATGGACTACCATTTACTATATTAACAGAATTCTTAGATTTAGCACTATAAATGTGTAACGAGATATAATCAGAATCATTAAATGGACTTGGAATATTTACAGTAGCGTTTTGAAAATTATTACAAAGTATTAGGTGAACTATAGTTTCCAACCCACTTAATTCGCCAACTAGCTTATCTTTTTTAAAAACAGCTAACCCTAAATTTTCAATATTGTTTTGAGAACTTTTTTCAGATTCTTTTGCAACATAGGAATCATCATCAAGAGTAGGATTGCTATTTCCAACATTGTCAGATTCCAACCCATTTACACTTCCTAAAATGGCATATGGACTTCCAAATGTATCAGATAAGTCACAGAAGAAATCTTTTAAACTGATGGCTTCTGTGTAGCTAGTGTTTTTCTCAGAAGAAGTTTCTAAGCCGAAATATTTAGCAGCTACTTCATCTATAATAGGCTTAGAGTTTTCTAAGAAATATTGAGCACTACATTTTGATATTAGTATATTACAAGTAGGTCTTATTTCAACATTATTTTTTAGACTGTAAATGTAATCGCCTATTCCTTGACTAGCAAGTTCTTCAGAAAAGATAAGGTATTTACAATGAGTCATATTGACTTTTTTACTTAAATAACTATTTAGCAAACTTACGCCAACATCAAAACTATTACATTCTACAGTATTTACTATTGAAGTAGAACCTCCTTCGCCAGAAGAACCACCAGATGAAGAACCCTCACTACTACTTGAAGAACTAGCAGACGAAGGCATATTAATTTGAAAACTAATCCTTAGATCACTATTATCTCCAACATCAAATCCAATTGCTACTACATATGCAAGTTCATCTATTGTATTTATTGCACTACTATTGCTGATTGAAAAACCTATTATAACTAAAACAAGTAGGCCTATTAAAAAATTTCTAGCTTTCATTTTTAATCACATTCCTTTCTAAGGTTAAATTCTTGTTGAAAAAATTGTAATTATTTTTCAACCTCGCCTCCTAAATCAAGTTTCTTATTATTTTTTATTTGTTTTACTTTAACTCCAGTTCTTTTTATATATCCAATTAAAAGTATTAAAAAGCTATATACAAAAACTACAGCTAAAGCAGCGTATTTATATACTGTTGTTTCTAAAAATATAATTTGAGAACTGTCTTTTGGTAAGAAAGTTACAATAAATATTAAAAGAGCAACTAAATATATGATAGGAGATGAGTTATTTACATTAAATACTTTTTTATTCATTTTTGTTATATAAGATATTATAATTGATAGATATGATAAAAAGGTAAATATCCAAACTAGTATAAATAGCGCATCAGCTCTTTCAAAAAACTTGCCAAACTCTATTGCACGTGTACTCATATAAACAGATAAAGTTTCTGTTCCTGTAGTTAAAAAAGGAAACAAGAAAAGTAAAGATGCTACACTTAAAAGTAGATATGCACTAGAAAGTAAAATAGATGCAATGCCAACTACTTTATATTTTTTCGGTTCTTTTAAATTTGGCCTAATCAAGAAAAGGAGTATTAAGCCACCAAATGAAAATATATTTAAAGCCCCAGTAACAAAAGTTTCTTTAATTCCATAGCCAAGTACAGGAAATACTCTTTGAAATTCAACTTTATCAAGAGATGCACCAAATATGATAACAACAGTAATTAGTACAACAAAAACGACTAAAGTATTAACTTTGACAATGTTTTTAAACCCTAATTTATTAACAATAATTGCTGAAATTATAAAAATCAATATAAGCAAAGGAGTCCAAGCATTTTGAAAATAAATTAATTTTAATAATTCAGAAAAATTTAAAATGAGTATACTAGATACAAATATTAAATAAACTGAATATATTAAATTCGTTATAAATTTTAAAGGCTTACCTCCAACATATTCTGAAACATCAATAATATCTTTACTAGGAAATGGTTTAAACAGCTTGTTTAATATAAAGAAAAATACTAATGTCAAAAAAGATACATAGAGCACATTTATTATTGCTGCTGAACCTGTTGATTTTAATATTGAATTAGATAAATTTAATATTATATGTGTAAGCGTAATTATGACAACTAGAAATGTTGCTTCAATTGCATTTAATTTTTCATTATTCAAAATATAGACTCCTTTCTATTAAGTCTTTTTTATTTAAAGTAAATGTATAATTTAAGCAAATGATTTTTTTTATTTACGGTTGATCAGTCCTATTTCTCCACTTTAGACTAATTTTACTCTGACTTCTAGGCCTTTTGCTAGCTAAGTAGTCATCTCTAAATTCTCTTTTCCAAGCAGGCCTTAACAAATACTTACTTGTACTTTTAACATTAAGAGGAGCATAAGGTGCTAGATATGGTACTCCAAAAGATTTTAAAGAACATAAAATAGATAAGTGTATAAATAGACCAACAGCAATTCCTAAAAAGCCTGCAAGAGCTCCTAAAATTGTATATGCAAATCGAGCTATTCTTAAATGGAAGCTTAGTGAAATATCAAGTACAGCAAAAGATGTAATACCAGTAATTGCAACAATAATTATTAAAATAGGAGATACTATACTTGCATCAACAGCAGCTTGGCCTAACACAATGGTTCCGACAATTCCAACAGTTTGTCCCATAGGGGAAGCAACTCTAAGTCCAGCCTCACGAATTATTTCAAAAGAAACTTCCATAATTAATATTTCAATAATTATCATAAAAGGAACAGAAGACCTAGAAGCAACTATTGAAAACAGTAAATCTGTTGGCAGAAGTTCGCTATGATAAGTTGAAATAGCAATGTATAAGCTAGGAAGTAGTAAAGTAATAACAAATGAAATTGCCCTTATAATTTTAAGTAGATTTGCTGCTACATAGTTTATATTTGTATCTTCTTGTGATTTAAGAAAATCAAATATAGTTATAGGAACAACTAGAACATATGGGCAACCATTATATACTATGACAACTCTTCCTTGAAGTAGATATGATGTAGCTCTGTCAACCCTTTCAGTTTGAACAGCTTCTGGAAGAGTAGTATCAATATCATCTTTGATAAATTGTTCTAATTCTCCAACAGATAAACAATAATCAACATCAATATTGTTAAGTCTATATTTCACTTCTGCAACTAAATCAGCATTTGCAATATTTTTAAGATAGCAAACAGCACATTTATTTTTTTCAACTTTACCGACAGTTAAATTTTCAATAACTAAGTTTTCATTTGATAGATTTCTTCTAAGCATTGAAGTATTAGTTCTTAAATTTTCAACAAAAGCCTCTTGTGAACCACGTATAATAGGTTCATTTTTAGGTTCACCGATACTTCTAGTCTCATATTTTTTTGTTGATATATCAAAAGCATAATCAAGAGTATCAATGAAAAGTACACAATTTCCAGAAACAACACTATCTGCTATATTATCAAATGAATTTTCTCTTTTAACATCATTTTGTGGAAGCAGACATTCCATAATATAATCACTTACATTAAACTTTTTAATGCGTCTTACAGAAATATTGTTTGCAACAGCCTCAGATATTACTTGAGGACCATCATAACTATTAGCATTATTTTTTAACATAAGTGGTTTTAATATGAAATCATTTATTGAATCATTATCAGACATTCCATCAATATATATAATAAAAGCTTTGTATTGTTTATTTCTAACATGTATTAAAAATTCTCTTATTTTAATATCTGAGTTAATAAGAGAGTTAAATCTCACATTTATATATTCTAAGTTAACATCTATATTAGGATACACATTTTTATTTTTTAGTAAATCCTCTGGTTGTAGCTTATTTTCAGCCTCAGGATTAACCTCAGGTAAAACAAAAGAAGAATCTGAATCTATTTCATCTTGAAATAAAGATTGTATTAGATTTTTAAAAAAGCTCATAAATAATAGAAATCTCCTTTCTGAAATTATAGTAAAACGCAAAGTCATTAACACAATTCTTTATTTATATATTTTGCTAAAAAATGAAAAATATACATATTATTTAAACTATAGAATATATTTATTTATATGATAAAAGTATTTAAAGCAAAGGATTTAATTAAATATTTTATAAGAATTCTTATTCCAGTATTTGTTTTATTTATTGTTTTGCAAACAGTTTCAAAAAATAAAGTTAATATAGAACATATTAGTACAACTAGTGATAAAGCTCTGACTAAATGTATATCAGATTCAATTATGCAAATAAAAATGATAAAAGATGGAAATATAGAAAAAGATAAAAGTAAGAATTTTATTTTTTTGTCTGAATTAGAAATAATGAAAAACATAGAAACAGATGTTAAAATTGCTGAAAATAATGATTCAGAAAATAATAGTGAAGAACAAAATAACGAAAATCAAAATAGTGGTAACCAAGAAAATAATGAAGAAATAACACAAGCAAGAACAGATGTTACAACTGAGGTTGTTCCAAACAATGTTAATCCAAGAGTCACTAATGAATATAATGGAGTAAAAGTAAACAATATGTCAGACAAGGAACTTACATATGATATGCTTGTACCAGATATACAGATAAATAAAAGTAAGGTAATAATTTATCATACACATACTTGTGAAAGCTATACACCATCTGATAGCTTTAATTATGAAATGACAGGAAATTATAGAAGCACAGATTTAAATTTTTCGGTAGCAAGAGTTGGAGATGAGTTAGATAAACAGCTTACATCATATGGTATACAAGTAATCCATGATAAAACATATCATGATCACCCAGCATATAATGGTTCATACTCAAGGTCGCTAGTTACAGCACAAAATGCACTTGCTAATAATCCGGAAACTGAGATTATAATAGATTTACACAGAGATGCAATAGCAGACGCAAACTACGCACCAAAGGTTAAAATTGGAGATGAATATGCATCACAACTTATGTTTGTAATAGGAGCAAATAATGAAGGATTTAATCAAAACTTAAAGTTTGCAATTAAAGTGGTAGAAAAAGCAAATGAGCTTTATCCAGGATTATTTAAACCTATGATTTTAAGAAATGCAGAATATAACCAGCATTTATCAAAAGCATCTTGCATAATTGAAGTAGGAGCAACAGGAAACACATTAGATGAGAGTATTAATTCCATGAAATACTTAGCTAAAATTATAAATGAAATATAAAAAAAATATTTTTTTATTGATTTTATAAATTTAATACGGTATAATTTATTTGTGAAAAAATGTTTAAATTATACTGGAGGAAAAAATATGCCAAGAACAAAGGGCGCAAAGGGAAAATCAACTAAAGAACAAAAAAGAAAAGAAAAAGAATTACAAAAAAAATTAAATATTACAGTTATGATTTTAATTGTTGCAAGTGTTATCTTAGCAATACTTATATATACTAAATCAGGATATTTAGGAAAGACTTTAAGTCCAGCACTTGGAGGAGTTTTAGGATATATTAAATATTTAATCCCAGTGGGACTTTTATGTATGGGATTTTATATTGCACATGAAAGAGATACAAAATATTATTCTACAAAGTTAGTAATGTTTTTCATTGTTTTGATATTAATAGATGTTATTTTATCTTGTTATCAATATTCAAAAGGAAATATAGATATAAATGGTCCTGTTGAAAGTGCATTATCAAGGGGCTATGAGTTAGGAACAACAGATATAGGTGGAGGAGTTTTAGGAACATTACTCGCATACCCACTTATAAAATTTATTGACATACCTGCTACAATAATTTTATCAATAGGCATTTCACTAATATTAATAGTATTTATATTCAGTCTTCACCCAGCAGACTTAATCTCTCATTTTTTGGACAAACTATTTAATAGAAATGAAGAGGAAGACGAAACAGATAAAAATGATGAAATTGCTACTAAAGAAGTGCCAAGAGAAAGTTGGCTTGAAAGAAGAAAAAGAGAGAAGTTAGAAAAAAATCAAGTAGTTAAAAATAAAGAACCTTTAGAAGAGCAAATAACAATTAATCTAAAAGAACCTAAAAAGTATGATCATTCAGAAGATGGATTAGATGTACCAAACTTTAAATCTGGAAAAGCTATAAAACCTATACAAAAAGTTGCAAGTGTAGGTCAGAGTGAAAATGCACAAGAACAAGGACTTTTCTCAAGTCAAGAAGTAGAAAAAGAAGCAAAAACTAAAGAAGTTTTGCAACTAGAACATACACTGACAGTAGAAGATGAAAATTATGAGTTTCCACCAATAGAATTATTAGCATCTGGAAAAGGAAATGATGAAGCAGGAAGCAGAAAGCAATTATTAGCAATAGCAGAAAAACTAAGAAGAACATTATATAGTTTTGGTGTATCAGCAAAAGTAGAAAATGTCTCAGTTGGACCAGCAATAACTAGGTATGAGTTAGCTCCAGCAGAAGGTGTTAGAGTAAGTAAAATTGCTAATTTAGCAGATGATATAGCATTAAGCTTAGAAGCAGAAACAATAAGAATAGAAGCACCAATTCCGGGAAAACATACAGTAGGAATAGAAGTACCAAATAAGACAAAAGAAGTTGTTGCATTACGAGATATAATAGAATCAGATAAATTTGAGGATTCAAAATCTAAAGTAACATTTGCATTAGGAAAAGACGTAGCCGGAGATGTGGTAATAACAGATATAGCTAAAATGCCACACTTACTTATAGCAGGAAGCACAGGTTCAGGAAAATCTGTATGTATTAATACTTTAATAACAAGTATAATTTATAAAGCAAAACCAAGTGAAGTAAAATTACTTATGGTAGATCCAAAAGTTGTTGAACTTTCAGTTTATAATGGAATACCACATTTGTTAATACCAGTCGTAACAGACCCTAAGAAGGCAGCAGGAGCTTTAGCTTGGGCAGTTCAAGAAATGGTAAATAGATATAGTTTATTTGCACAAAAAAATGTAAGAGATGTTAAAGGATATAATGAAGCTGCTGAAAAGAATGGAGAAGCTAAATTACCACAAATAGTAGTAATTATAGATGAGCTTGCAGATTTAATGATGGTAGCAGCAAAAGAAGTAGAAGATGCAATTTGTAGATTAGCACAAATGGCAAGAGCAGCAGGAATGCATTTAGTAATAGCAACCCAAAGACCATCAGTAGATGTTATCACAGGTATAATAAAAGCAAATATACCATCAAGAATAGCATTTGCAGTATCTTCACAAGTTGACTCAAGAACAATATTAGATGGAGCAGGTGCAGAAAAACTTTTAGGTAAAGGAGATATGCTATTCTATCCAACAGGGGCAACAAAACCTACTAGAATCCAAGGAGCATTTATATCAGATAAAGAAGTAGAAAATATAGTTAAGTTTGTGCAAAAAGAAGGTAATCCACAATATGATGAAAGAATTATAGAATCTATTGAAAGAGCAGATGAACCAGAAAAAGTATCAAACAAAGATGATGAAGAAGATGGAGTAGATGAGCTTTTAGATGAAGCAATAGACATGTGTATAGAAACAGGACAAGCATCAACTTCATTTATTCAAAGAAGATTTAAAGTAGGATATGCAAGAGCAGGAAGAATAATAGACCAAATGGAAGAAAGAGGTATCATTTCAGGATATCAAGGAAGCAAACCAAGAGAAGTACTTATGTCAAAAGAAAGATGGCAAGAATTAAAAATGGCACCAGCACAGGGAGTAGAAGTACAAGAAGAAGAAAATAATAATAGTGAAGGAGAATAAATCATTGAAAGGCAAGATTTTAGCAAGAGATTATAAAGAAGAACTAGCTAATATTGCAGAACAAAAAAGGTTTAAACAAAGTGCAGGAAACCTTCTTCTTAGTATGTTTTATAAAACAGAAGATAGCTTTTACAATTATGAAAAAGTAAAAAGAGAAATTCCAGATAGGGACGAGTTTTTATGGAGTATTGTAGACAATGTTAGAAAAAATTGTAACAATATAGAAATCGCAGAACCTAATTCAGACTTAGCAAAATCATTAAAAGCTAATAAATGTAAAATAATACCTGATAATTCCAAAAAAGGAAAAACTGTTATTTCATTTCCAAATGAAAAAAATCTTCTTTATGCAATTTCAAAAGCAAGCTTGCCAAATATAGATGAAAAATTATCAACTACAGAAAAAGCAATTTTAACTGCTTTATGGATAGGTAAATGCATTTCTATTTCAGAGGTAATAAGAGATTTCAATGGATGGTCATGGTCAATATTACCAAAGGAAATTGAAAGTACAGAATGTAATATTATTTATGTATTATTAACTTATCTTTATGGATATAAATTTATAAATAATATTGATAGCAATAATTTAAAATCTCTACGCAAAAATATGCCTGATGAATTATGGGATCAATTAGAAAAAGTAGCAACACAGTTTTATTTAGCTTATGACAAAAATGAAAATGAACAAGTTTTAAAAATGCTTGCAACATATAAAACTAAAATTGCAGAGATGAAAGATCAAGAAGCTTACATTGAAAAATTAGGAAGAGAAAAGAAAAAAAGACTTATTGAAATAAAAAAAATAGATGAAATTTTAAGTGATCCTCAAGAACTAAAAAGACAATACATTGCATACAATTCTAAATTAAAAAACGAGGATAAAGTGTTTAGTGTAAGTCATTATGAAGATTTATTGAAAAATAAAAGAAAAGATGCTGTGGAGAAAATAGCCAATTACAATAAGATGCAGAATCCTAATGAATTTATTAAATATAGAGATGAATTAAGATTAAAAGTAAAATTCTTTGAAACTAAGACAGATATAAGTAATTTTCAAGATGAATTCTTAAAATGTTTTGAAAAGAAAATTGAAGCAACTAATGATAGAAAAGGATTAACAGACATAATATATGAGATACGATATCTGAACTTTATACCAAATTGCAAAATGAAATTAACAAAATTACAAAGAGTAGTTATACCTAAAGCTATAGATGCAAGAGTATTAAATCCAATATCTAATAATGATGATTTAGATTATAGATTATTAGAGGGAATATTTAGTACACAAGCTGTTTCGTTAGAAAGCTTATATATTAAGCTTGAAGCTTGTGATGGAGGAATAAAAGTATCCATATATGAAGGAGATAATTTAGAAAACGAATATATAGTAAGACTTCCAGAAGGAAGTGATGTACAGATTAGAAAAACAAGAAAAACAAAGATTTTTGAATAGAAAGAATACACAAGTAGGACAAAAATTTTTGAATAGATGAATATACAATTAAAAAAAATATTTTTGAATAGAAAGGATATACAAATGAAAATAACTTTTTTAGGAGCTACAAAGGCTGTAACAGGCTCAAATTTTTTAGTAGAAGCAGCAGGCAAGAAATTTTTAGTTGACTGCGGATTACATCAAGGAAGAATGGAAGAAGAATTACTTAATGATAAGCCATTTGAATATGATGTAACACAAATAGATTTTTTATTACTAACACATGCACATATAGACCATTCAGGAAGAATTCCAAAACTATATAAAGATGGATATAGAAATCCAGTTTATGCAACAAAAGCAACCTGCGACTTATGTGAGATAATGTTACCAGATAGTGGACATATACAAGAAACAGAAAATGAGATAAAAAACAAGAAACGTAAAAGAGCAGGACAAAGAACTCTTTTAGAACCATTATATACAGCAAAAGATGCAATAGATTGTATGGAAATATTTAAAGGAGTATCTTATGATGAAATAGTAGAAATAACTCCAGAAATACAAGTAAGATTTAATGATGCTGGACATATGCTAGGTTCTAGCATAATAGAAGTATGGGTTACTGAAAATGGAAAGCAGGAAAAAATAGTATTTTCAGGAGATTTAGGAAATAATGATATACCTTTACTAGCTAGTCCAACTATGATAGAAAGTGCAGATTATCTAGTAATGGAGTCGACATATGGAAGTAGATTACATTTAAGAAATGATGACAAAGCTTCAATGTTTTTGGATATAGTTTCTGAAACAATACGAAATGGTGGATCTGTAATAATACCTTCATTTGCAGTTGGTAGAACTCAAGAGATTTTATATGAACTAAATAAAATAAAAGACCAACATAAAGATGATGAAGAATTTCAAAATAAATTTAAAGAATTAATGAATACACCAGTTTATGTTGATAGTCCATTAGCTGTATCTGCAACTCAGGTATTTAAGAAAAATATGGACTTATTTGATGATGATATAAAAGAATTCATTTCAAGAGGTGATAATCCACTTGAATTTCCTGGATTACATTTTATACAATCTGTTGATGAATCAAAAGCATTAAATGAATCAGATGAACCATCAATAATAATTTCTGCAAGTGGTATGTGTGATGTTGGAAGAATAAAACATCATCTAAAACATAATATATGGAATCCAAAAAGTACAATATTATTTGTAGGATATCAAGCACCGGGAACTTTAGGAAGAAGGATAGTAGATGGTGAACCTAAAGTAAAAATATTAGGAGAAGAATTTGCAGTTAAAGCTAGAGTAGAATATATAGAAGGTTATTCTGGACATGCTGATCAAAATGGATTACTCTCATTTGTGGCATCATTTACAACCCAAAGACCTAAACATATATTTTTAGTACATGGAGAACCAGACTCACAAGAAGTATTAAAAGAAAAATTACTTGAAGAAACAGGAATAGATGTATCAATTCCTGATTATGGAGAAGAGTATATACTTGATGACAACCTAGAGAAATCTCAAAGATATATCAATCCAGTTAAAAAAGAATTTGATAGAATTGAATTAATAAATAAAATGCAATCTCTAGAAAATGAATTAGAAGATATGAAACATGCTCTAAAGGAAAATATAAGAATACAATCATCATCAGACGAAGATTTAGCAAAATTAAATAATAGAGTAGTAGATTTAAGAAAACAAATAATAGAAATTATGAATAAAGGGGAAAACTAATGAAAAAGAAATATTATAATGATGCATTTATTGGAAATAAAAATATTATAGTAAGTTTTAGTAAATATGGAGAATTATTAAGATTATATTATCCACTTCCAGACTATAGACAGTATTCAGATTTTTTTCATGTTGGAGTAAAGATAAATGATTCAAATATCATTTATCTACATAGTGATGTAAATAACAAGTATAATCAATATTATAATGAAGAATCAAATGTTTTAAACACAGAGATAGAAAACACTTATTTTCAGTTGAAAGTAAAACAAACTGACTGTGTTATGATAAATCAAGATGTTGTATTAAAAAAGTATGTATTAAAAAATGAAAATACAATAGATTTAGACATAAAATTTTTGGTACGTTCAAGTGTACTTTCATCATATAACAATATGGCAGGTGGAATGATTGAAAATGATGCATTAATTCAATATAGTTATAACTTTACATCTGCAATATTTTCAAATGAAAAATTATACAGCCACCAATTAAATGATGTGGATAGAACAATATCTTCTGGAGAAATCTATGATAAAGATTATATAGGAATGTCAGAAGACTCTGCAATCAGTTATGATTTAGGAACCATTAAGCCTGGCGAAAAAAGGGAATTTTCTCTTATGATGTACATCAAGTATGAAGATGGAAATATGAAAGAAGTAACTGAGAAAATAGCTAAATTGAAAAAAATAAATGTAGACAAAGAAATTGAAAAAATAGATAAATATTGGAGAAAATATTTAGACGACCATAATACATTAAAGCTAAAAAGAGATGGTACTGACTATATGAATAAATTAATAGATGTTTATAATAGAACTATTTTGTTTATGCCTTTATTAGTGAATGAAAAAACAGGAGCAATAACAGCATCATTAGAAGTTGATGAGGAAAGAGATAGATGTGGAAAATATGCATATTGTTGGCCAAGAGATGCAGCTATTATATTAAATAATTTGGACCATTTAGGATTTGATGATTTAACAGAAAAATTTTATAGTGTTTTCTTAAAAAACACACAATGCAAAAATGGAATGTGGGAACAAAGATTTTTCTCAGATGGAAGATTAGCTCCATGTTGGGGATATCAAGTTGATGAAACTGCAATAGTTGTATGGGAAGCTTATGAACATTATAAAACTATGGAAAAACGCACAGGAAAGAAAAATAAAAAGTTTTTAAAAGATAATTTGAAAATGTTAGAACTTGCAGTAGCATTTTTGGAGAAATATATAAACCATATACTTGGAAAAGAAGAGAAAGAGGACTTAGTAAGAAGAGAACTTGAACAAAAATATAATTATAAAGAAAGAGATGAAATTTATAAACATCCAAGTTATGATATATGGGAAGAAAATGAAGGAATACATTTATATTCTTTAGCAAGTATTTTTGGAGCCTTTAATGCAATGATAAAAATATATGATGAAGTTGGAGAGTTCTATACAAATAACAGATTAAAGCAAGATGATATTATTTTAAATAAAGCAAGATATGAAAGTCTATTAAGAGAGATAAAACAATATATAATGGATAACCTAGTAGATAAAGAAAAGAAAGTTTTACTAAGAAATACAAGTGATAGATTAGCTGATATAAGTGTATTAGGTTCAGTTATACCATTTGGAGTATTTGAACCAGAAGAAAAAATAATAAAAAATACAGTAGAGCATTTAAATATGACTATTAGAACATATTTAGGTGGATATTTAAGATACCAAAATGATAGATACATAGGAGGAAACAATCCTTGGATTATTGCAACAGCATGGATGGGAATGTACTACAAAAAAATCGGAGACAAAAATAAAGCAAATGAGTGTTTAAGATTTATTGTAAATAGTGCTAACCCACTAGGATTACTTCCAGAACAATCAAATAGTGACTTAAATCAAACTTGGGTAATTGGATTGGGTTGGTCACATGCAATGTTTATAGGAATGTTAATAGATTAGCAGATCATCATAATGAGAAAGGAACTAATAAATGGCTAAAACTAAAACAATATTTGTATGTAGCAACTGTGGCTATGAATCTCAAAAATGGCTAGGAAAATGTCCAGCATGTAATTCATGGAATACATTTTATGAAGAAAAACTTCAAGTAACAACTACATCTGGTACAAATGTTAAGTTAAAAGAAACGGCAAAACCACTAAGCCTAAATCAAGTAGAAGGAAAAGAAGCAGTTAGAACAAAAACAGGTGTAGAAGAACTTGATAGAGTTCTTGGCGGAGGAATAGTAAAAGGTTCATTGGTACTTCTTGGAGGAGAACCTGGTATAGGAAAATCAACTTTGATTTTACAAATTTGCGATAAACTTGCAAATGATGGCAAGGTATTATATGTATCTGGAGAAGAATCAGCAGAACAAGTAAAATTAAGAGCAGATAGATTAAATATAAAAAATGATAACATAATGTTTTTAGGGGAAACTGATATTGATGCTATTGAAGCAGAAGTATTATCAATGAATCCAAAACTTGTTGTAATAGATTCAATACAAACAATGTTTTCAAATGAAATAACATCTGCTCCTCGGAACAGTGAGTCAAGTAAGAGAAATAACAGCCAGAATAATGAAATGTTGTAAACAAAATAAAATCACAACTATAATCATAGGACATGTTACAAAAGACGGAAATATAGCAGGACCAAGAGTCTTAGAACATATGGTGGACACAGTTCTATACTTAGAAGGGGAAAGATATTTTTCTTATAGAATATTAAGAGGAGTAAAAAATAGATTTGGTTCAACTAATGAGGTCGGAATGTTTGAAATGCAAAATGAAGGAATGATTGAAGTCACAAATCCTTCTAAAGTATTAATATCAGAAGACCAAGGACAAGTTCCTGGTGCTGCAATAGTATGTAGCTTAGAGGGAACAAGGCCATTATTAGTAGAATTACAAGCATTAACAACGCAAAGTTTTTATGGCATACCTAAAAGAGCAGGAAATGGTGTAGATTTCAACAAAATTACATTAATAGTAGCAGTTCTAGAAAAAAGAGCAAATTTAAGCTTAGGAAATCAGGATATATACTTAAATGTTGTAAGTGGAATGAAAATAAATGAGCCAGCGATAGATTTGGGAATAGCATTGGTAATTGCATCATGTTATAAAAATACATATATACCAAAAGATACGGCAATAATAGGAGAAGTAGGTCTAACAGGAGAAATAAGAGCAGTAAATATGATTGATAAAAGACTAAAAGAAGCGGAAAGATTGGGAATAAAAAAATGTATAATACCAGAAAATAACAAAAAACTATTGAAAAATACTTACAAATTAGATATAATAGGTGTTAGAAATATTAACGAAGCCCTTAAAGCAATAGGGCTATAAGATATTGGGAGAGCATGATGGAAATTGTTGAAATCTTGAGAATGATAGCACCTGGTACTCAAATAAGAGAAGGGCTTGAAAGTATTTTAAAAGCTAAAACTGGAGCATTGATAGTTATTGGCGACGGTGAAAAAGTTATGGATATAGTTGACGGAGGTTTTAATATCAATGTTGATTTTACTCCAGCTAAACTATATGAACTTGCTAAAATGGATGGAGCAATAATATTAAGTGCAGACTTAAAAAAGATATTATTTGCAAATGCACAGCTTATGCCAGACAGTAGCATTCCAACGAGTGAAACAGGGACAAGGCATAGAACTGCAGAAAGAGTGTCAAAGAAAACAGGTAATGTAGTAATAAGTATTTCTCAAAGAAGAGAAATCATAACTATATATAATGGAATAGATAGATATGTTTTAGAAGATACATCAAAAGTAGCAGCTAAAGCAAATCAAGCTTTGCAAACGGTTGAAAAATATCGAAAAGTTTTTGATAATAAGATAAGTATGCTTAACGAATATGAATTCAATGATATGGTAACTTTGCAAATGATTGTAGAAACAATACAAAGAATAGAAATGCTTATGAGAATTGCAGATGAAGTCAAAAAGTCTATTTATGAGTTAGGAACAGAAGGAAGACTTATTTCAATGCAATTAAGTGAACTAATAGATGGTGTTGATAAAGAAGAACTCTTAATTTTAAGGGATTATATTGCGAAAAAAGATGTATATGAAGCATATGAAGAAATAAGAAATTTAAATTATGAAGATTTAATAAAAACTAATTTAATAGCATCAATTTTAGGAATGAAAGAGACAGATAAATTAGATGAAATTACAGTTTATGCAAGAGGTTATAGAATACTAAATAAAATACCAAGAATGCCTAATAACATAGTAGAAAATATAGTAAAGAAATTTAAATCTTTTCAAAATCTACTAGTAGCTGACATAAATGAACTAGATAATGTTGATGGTATTGGTGAAGTAAGGTCAAAAGCAATAGTACAGTCATTGAAAAGAATGCAAGAACAATTTATATTTGACAATATGATTATTTAGTAGTATAAAATATATATTGCAAGGTTCATAGGCTATCCTAAAAGCCTAAATACATATAAAGGAATATTACAATTAAAAAGTTTAAATATTTATTATTAAAATATAAGCTTTAAATTGTAAAAAGGAATAGTAAAATGAAGAAAGACAAAGAAGTAAAAAATGTAAAAGGAAAAAGTGCAAAAGAAGAAAATGTGAAGAATAAAGAAATAAAGGATGAAACTATAAAAGAAGAATCTACAAAAAAAGAAAAAACAAAAATTTCTAAAAAAGTAATTTTAGCATTAACTGTGATTGCAATACTAGTAGTTTTAGCACTAATAGCATTTGTTGTAAATACAGTAATTCAAAAAAATAATTATGTAGGAAAAAATCCTATTGCAAAAATTGAAATTGAAGGAAAAGGAACGATTACAGTTGAATTATATCCAGAGTATGCACCAAATACAGTTGCAAACTTTATAGCTTTAGCACAACATGGATTTTATGATGGACTTACATTCCATAGAACAATTCCAGACTTTATGATACAAGGTGGAGATCCAAATGGAGATGGAACAGGAAGTGCAAAATTAAGTGATATAGGTATGGATTCAACAGAAGAATATGCAATAAAAGGAGAATTTATAATAAATGGTTTTAGAGACAATACTCTAAAACATAAAAGAGGTGTTATATCTATGGCAAGATCTGATTATAGTTCAATAGCAGGTCTAGCATCTAAAGGATATAACTCAGCATGTAGTCAATTCTTTATAATGACTAAAGATACTACAAGTTTAGATGGACAATATGCAGCTTTTGGTGAAGTAAAAGAAGGAATGGATATAGTTGATGAAATATCAAATGTAGAAGTTGAAACTAGAGACTCAGGAGAAGAAGGAAAAACAGCAGATAAACCTGTAAATCCACCAGTAATTACAAAAATCACAGTTGATACATTTGGAGTAGATTATGGAATGCCAGAAACAATGGAACCGTTTGATTATTCATCATATTTAAGTCAACAATATTTGGGATAGAAATATTAACTGTATGAAATATTAGATATAAACTAAAAATATAATGATGAGTTTATAAAATGAAATAAGAAATAACACAATTTAAAGCATTTTTAAATGAATAAATCATACTTACGACTAAAAAACTGTCGAGATACAATTTTTTAGTCGTAAATCTATTGAATTTTCGTTTTAATTGCTATATGAATAAAAATGTGTAAGAAGAGAAAAATAGCAAAAGTTATAGTGGCTTTTGCTATTTTTTAGGATAACTAAAACTTAAATTTCTTTGTAGCATTGCATAAAAGAATTAAAAGTAATATAATAAAAGCAGAATGTTATTTCAAATATTTTACAACATCACTAAAGTCAAATGAACTTGTTATGAAAAAAACTTTAAGGGGAAAGATACTTAGATTATATGATGAAGATATACTAGAGGACTCAATTACAATCATAATTTCAATTAGTAAACATAAATATATAAAAATTTTATAAAAAATTTAAAATTTTCTCTTGACATACAAAACTTTTGTTTGTATAATAAAGACAAACAAAAGTTTGAAAAGGAGAAATTTTTATGATTACTACTTTACATATTAAAAATATAGGAATAATAGATGATTTATGTGTTGACCTTAATTCTGGATTTAATGTGTTTACTGGAGAAACTGGAGCTGGTAAAACCTTAATTATAGATGCAATAAATATAATTTCAGGAGGAAGATTTTCTAAAGAAATAATTAGAAAAGGCGAAGAATATTCTTTTGTAGAATTAAATTTGTATTTACCAGAAAATGAAAATGCGGTAGATGGAAACATAATAGTTAGTAGAGAAGTTCATACAAATGGAAGAAATTCTTGTAAAATTAATGGTAGACTAGTAACTGTATCAGAACTTAAAGAATTTATGAATTCTGTAATAGATATACATGGACAAAATGATAATCAGAAAATATTAAATTCAAAATATCACATAAAATATTTAGATGACTTTTGCGGTGAAGAATTATCTACAGTATATGAAGAATATAAAAATTTATTTTATAGATATAACGAATTAAATAAAGAACTAAAAGATAATCTAGGAGATGAAAAGGAAAGACAAAGAAGACTAGATTTATTACAATATGAATTTGAAGAAATTGATAAAGCAGACCTTAAAATAAATGAAGAAGATAGCCTAAATGAAAAGAGAAATTTATATGTAAATTATGAAAAGATTTCAAAAGGCTTGAACGAAACAAATAGCAATATAGATAAATCAATTGATTTAATGAATGATGCTCTAAAATCAATGGAAAAACTAGAAAATATAGATGAAAAATATAGTCAGAAATCATCAGAATTAAAAAATATTTTTTATGAACTAGAAGAATTTTCAAGAGATATGAACTTATTAAATGATGATATGTATTATGATGAAAATGAACAAAATGAAATAGAAGAAAGACTAGACTTAATATTTTCATTAAAAAGAAAGTATGGAAATAGTATTGAAGAAATATTAGAATATAAAAATAAAACAGAACAAGAAATAAACAGAATAAACAATTTAGATGAAATAAATAACAAAATAAAAAAAGATATAGAATTAATTGTACAAAAAATGAATAGTAAAGCTGAAATAATGCATTCATTAAGAGAAGAAACTGCCAAAGTTTTGAGTGAAAAGATAAATACAGAACTAAGTGATTTGGAAATGCCTAACGCAAAATTTAAGATAGAGATAAAACAGAAAAAAGAATTTAACAAAAGAGGCTTAGACGAGGTAGAATTCTTTATATCAACTAATCTGGGTGAAGATGCTAAAGAATTAGCAAAGATAGCATCAGGTGGAGAAATGTCAAGGATTATGCTTGCAATAAAAACAGTATTAGCAGATACTGATAGTACACCAGTTTTAATTTTTGATGAAATAGATACAGGAATTAGTGGAAAAGCAGCTAAGTCAGTTGGACAAAAGCTAAAATTAATAGGAAAAAATCATCAAGTAATATGTATTACACATCAACCTAGTATTGCAGCAAAGGGAGATGAAAATTACTTTATTAGTAAAATAACAGATGGAGAAAGAACACATACTCAAATAAGAAAACTTGATGAAGATGAAGTAATAAATGAAATAGCTAGAATTTCTAATGGAGATGTTACTGACATTGCAAGAAAACACGCAATGGAACTTAGAAAATCGGCATAAAATAAACAAAAGCAAATTGTATATAGATAGAGTAAAGAATTCATAGATAATAAAATAAATTTAAATTACAAGAGGTATTAATGAAAAAAATAATAAAAGGTATTGTTTTAATAATTTTAATAATCATATTTGTATTTTCAACATACAAAGTAGTTTTATACTTTTTAGAAGCAAATAAAAATAAGAAACTTAATAATGATTTAATAGATAAAGCAATTACTGTAGTTGAAAATAATAACAACATAGAAAATGATGAAAATGACGAAAATAGGATTCCGTTTACAGTAGATTTCGAAAAATTAAAACAAGAAAATAAAGACATAGTAGGATGGATTTATTGTAAAGATACACCAATAAATTATCCAGTTTTGCAAAGTAATGATAATGATTATTATTTAAGAAGGTTAATTACTGGAGAATACAATACTGCTGGAAGTTTATTTATGGATTACAGAAATGACCCTGATATAGAAGATAACAATACAATAATTTATGGTCATAATATGAAAAATGCAACTATGTTTGGAACATTACAAAAATACAGAAATCAAGATTATTATGATAAGCATAAAGTTATGTATTATTTCACTCCTGAAAAGAATTATGTTGTACAACTATTTTCAGGTTTTACAGGAAGTGTTGAATCAAATATATACAAATTAAGCGGAATAAGTCAAAATGATATAGATGAATTATATAGAAAATCTAATTTTAAAAGTAATGTAGAAGTAAAAGAAAATGATAGAATTATAACATTATCAACTTGTGCATATGAATATGATGGAGCAAGATACATTGTAGTCGGACTTATGCAAGAAATAAATTAAATATTATACAAAAACACTTATACGCTACAACCATTTCCCGATGCAACCGGAGCATGCGGGCTCGGTTGTAGCTTTAAAATCCTGTGGCAAAGCCACAGTTTTTTTCCATAAAAAACTATCTTAAAATATGTACAAATAAAATAAAAAATGATATAATATCATCAATTAAATTTAGTAATTGAAGGAGAAGTTATATGAAAAAATTAAGTATTTTTTTAATTCTTATTTTAATAATTGAATCTACATTACTTATATTCCCAAATAAAAATATAGCAATTGAAAGTAATGATTTAGTTCCAATTGCTAGCAGTAATGTTCAAAGATATTCAATAAGATACTCATCATTAGTACCATTAAGCACAGGATATATGAGAGTATTTTATGATAGTACCAATAAAAATGTTGGTGTAGAATATTATGACAATAATTTTAAGATTACAAAGAAAAGTAAAATAAACATGGAATTAAGCATTTATGGTGGCTTTTATGCTAGTAGTAATGCGTATTATTTAGTAGAGGGACAAAATAATACAGAAGAAGATGATAATGCAGAAGTCATAAGAGTTATTAAATATAATACTAATTGGGTAAAGCAAGGAGAGGCTAAAATAATAGGTGATGGAAATGCATTTGGTAAACAAATAAGATATCCATTTGATGCAGGATGTGTTGAAATGGCAGAAGTAAATGGAAAGCTTTATATTGTTACAGGACATGAGGGATATGTTGACCCAGACTTTAATCAAGGACATCAAGGTTTTCTAATGATAGAAGTAGATGAAAGTGCCATGACAGGAAAAATAGTAGATGCAGATTTATGGCATTCATTTGCTCAATACATAGATTACAAAGATCAATATATGTATGTTTTAGAACAAAGTGAAGGAAGTAGATATACACAGTTAAGTAGATATGATAAAAATAGTTTAGCAAAATCATCAATTCCTGTATTAAACTATGGTGGAAGTAGAGATTCTGCATGGGCTTTACCATGTTATGCAAGTGTCGACGGAATGGCAATTTCAAACAACAATATACTTACAATTGGAACATCTATAGACCAAGCTAATTATGATAAAGTAAAAACAACAGATATGCCACATAATATATATCTTACAGTAACACCAATAAATGACTTTAAATCAGCTTCAACAAATCTTGTTTGGCTTACAGATTATACTGATGATGAAAAATCTTTTACAGGTCTTGAAATTATTAAGATAAATGATAATCGATTTATGGTTTGCTGGGAAGAATATGGCGAATCTCAAGATATGATAGATAATGATACATTATCAACAGGTAAAATCCACTATATATTCATAGATGAAAATGGTAAGAAATTAGGAAGCGAATATACTGCAAATGCAACAATGTCAGACTGTAGACCGGTATTAAAAAATAATAAAATTGTTTTTTATACATCAAATGCCAATATGGTAGACTTTTATAGTATAGATTCAAGCAACGGAAAATTTAATAAAACTATGTATCGAGTTGCAGGAGAAAATGCAACATGGTCTTTGGATGGCAATGGAACTCTTAAAATATCAGGAAAAGGAGAAATTACAGTAGATCCAGAGGCAATAGTTAAAGGACCACTTTCAAGTACTGGAGGATTTTCTTATTCAAGTGGGGATAATTGCTGGGAACCAATTAGAGATTCAGTAAAGAAAATAGTTGTAGAAGAAGGAATTACTAATATTCCGGAAAATGAATTTAGATATTTTTCAAATCTTTATCAAGTTATACTACCAAAGTCAATGAAAACAATTGGAGCATCAGCATTTTATAGTTGCAGAAATTTAGAAATAATTTTAATATTATCTAATGTAAATAATATTGGAGAAGATATATTATGGACAGGATCTACTTGGGTTGGCAGTGGAGGAAAGGTTTATTATGCAACAATATACACAACCCAAAGTTCTTATGCTGAATCTTATGCTAAAGAAAGAGGTATTACATGTAAATATGTAGAAGAATTAACATTAACAGATTCAAGAACAGGAACTATTTTAAAAGTAATAGGAGAACCAACAACACAACTTAGTGTAAGTACATTAAGTGCAGATAACCAAGATTATAACGATATGAAATCTAAAATATCAGATAAATATATAATGCCATCATATTCAATCTCAACCAATAGTGGACTATGCTTTGGAGAAAAAGAATTAACATTTACATTTAGAAAAGCCTATATAGGAAAAAATATTAGTTTAGTACAGAAAAAATCAAATGGAGAAATTGTAGTAATTAATAAAATAGTAGATAGCAACGGAAATATAAGTATTGCTACAGATGAGTTATCATCATTTATGATAGGTATAGATCCAAATGATGTTGACCTCGAATTTGGTGATGTAGATGGAGATGGATTTGTAACAATATCAGACTGTTTAGCAATTTTAAGGCATGTAAAGGAAGTTGAAACTTTAACAGGAGAAAAATTAGAAAGAGCCAAAATAGATAAAGACAATATGGTAACAATATCTGATTATACAGCACTATTAAGACATGTAAAGGAAATAGAACTACTAAATCAATAAATTGATTTAATTATTATAAATGTAAAAGTAAGATTGTAAATAATATTAATCAAAATATAAAAATAAGGAGAGGAAAAATGAAAATAAGGAAAATTCTTAGTATTATTTTAGTTAGTGTAATGTTACTTAATCTTTTTACAATTATAATGCCTCAAAAAGTAGATGCTGTAAGCATAAATGCACAAGAAGTAACATTATATACAATCAATGATGATTGTGCACAATATGGAATTACGATTCCAGAAAACTATAAAACATCATTTCAAATAAAAGTAACAGGAACAAATATTATTCCAGATTATTCTGTTGACAATGATGTTTATCTTTCTGTAACAGAAGATGGGTTAATAAAAACTAGAAGAGTTGGAAATACAGAAGGTGTTGTTACTGTTAATGTTGGAAATGAAACTTTTGAAATAAAAGTAAAAGTTGTTGATTATTTAACAGAATATATTGATAATATTATAAAACAATATATAAGTGAAAATATAAAGGATAATATGACTGAAAAAGAAAAAATGGAACAAATATGTAAATATATTTGTCAATATACTTACAATACCTCACCAGATTATAGGTATTTTCCTCTACTTGAAGGAGGAGATTGTCTTGCTACATCAAATATGATTCTTAGAATGTGCGATATGGTAGGAATAAGAGCATATTTGAGGTATGCTGCAAACGAGCCAGGTGCAGGAAGTGGACACAGAAATGTATCAGCAATGTTAGATGGTACAGTATATAGAGTTGAAGCAGCTTATGACGAACCAGCACCAAGAAGTTATACTATTGAAGAAGAACCAGAAGGATTTAGATGGGGATATGATGGTTCAACAGGAGATAGTATGTTAATCCAATATGATGGATTTGCAGAAGAAGTTAATATCCCAGCATCTCGTACAGTAAAAAAATTAAATGGTGATGTCCAATATGACACAAAGATAATAGGAAAAAATGCATTTAGTTATCCAACCAATGTTGGTGATGCAATTATAAAAAAGGTAACTTTGCCAGATACAGTAGAAAAAATTGGTGAAAGTGCATTTGAAGATTGTGAAGATTTAACTACAATAAATTTTCCTAAAAATTTAAATGAGATAGGTACTAATGCTTTTAAAGGCTGTAATAATTTAACTAATATTGTAGTTGATTCAGAAAATAATAATTATACATTTGAAAATGGTATTTTATATAATAAAGATAAAACAGAAGTAATTTTATGTGCTCCTGGCGTGTCCGGAGAAGTGGTACTTGATAATAAAGTAAAAACAATAAAGGAAAATGCATTCTCAAACTGCACAAAGCTAACAAGCATAAAATTAGGAGAAAATGTAGAAACAATAGAAGACAAGGCATTTGAAAATTGTAGATTTACATCAATAAATATTCCAAAATCAGTAAATAACATAGGAGATGGTGTATTTCTTTCATCATATGTTAGATTTGTTGATATAGAAGAAGGATGTAAAGCAGCAATAGATGAATCCGTTTTCTTTGCAATCAATTCTCTTCAAGGAGTAAAAATTCCTTCTAGTATATCTACAATTGAAGCATCAGCATTTACAGGAAGTAATAATGTTATATTTTATGTAAAAGACAATTCATATGCTTTAACATGGGCAGAAAATAATTTTAAGACAGAAAGGTATGCAATAATAAAGAGTGATAATGAAATAGTACCAGGGATGATTGTATTAAAGCCTGATACATTTACATATGATGGAACAGAAAAGAGACCAGAAGTAGTTGTTGCTAATGGAGCAACAATTCTAAAAGAAAACATTGATTATACAGTAAGTTACGAAAATAATATCAATGCATATAACTCGAATCCAATCGTTGTTGTAAAAGGTCAGGGCTCTTATACTGGAACAGCAGAAAAATCTTTTAAAATAAGTAGAGCACCAAGTGATGTATCAATGCAAGTTTCAGATATTGTTTATGGACAAACACCAAATCCAGTCCTTATTGAAAATAAAGCAGGTTCAAGTTGGACTGATATAACATATAATACTGAAAAATCAACAAAGGGAGAAACTGAAACGGCGCCAACAGAAGTAGGAACATATTATGTTCATATTGCAGTAAGAATAGCCAAAAATGGAAATTATGGAACAAGAAATTTATGGGCAAAATTTAATATTTTACAAGCAGAAAACGATTTAAAAATTAGTTGCCCAAATGTGCAATTTGGTGATACTCCAAAAGTTACAGTATTAAACAATACTTCTGGTGGAAATGTAACATATTACTTTAAAAAACAGTCTGAAGACGATACAAATTATAAAACTCAGACACCTACAGAAATTGGAAAATATACAGTAAAAGCAGTATCAGAAGAAACTCATAATTACAAATCAGCAACTACAACAGTAAATTTTGAAATAACCGATAAACCAGTATTTCAAAAAGGTGATGTAGACGGAGATGGATTTGTAACAATATCGGACTGCCTAGCAATTTTAAGACATGTAAAGGAAGTTGAACTTCTAACAGGAGATAAATTAGAAAGAGCAAAAATTGATAATAATGACATGGTAACAATATCTGACTATACAGCACTATTAAGACATGTAAAGGAAATAGAATTACTTCAATGATAAAAATAAAAAATTATATCATAGAATAATTGTTAAATAAAGGTATATAGGTAACCTTTTAAAAACCTAAATATTTATAAAAGGAGAGTATGAAATAATCATACAAATAAAAATGAAAAGAAAAATTTTAAGCATTTTGATTATTTTTGTATTACTATTTAGTCTAATACCAAAGGTTGAAGCTATAAGCGACGAACTTATAACATTAGGTAGTGGAAATTATAGAATTACTGTAAAGCAAAACTCAACAGTAGATGATATAATAAAAGTTTTAGGACAGCCAAAATTACAAACGCCATCTGCATTTGGAGGATATGCTTACACATTTTATACAGATACCAATTATAGTAACTACCTATATATAGAAACAACAGAGGAAGGCAAAATTATATCTTATGGCTCTGTTGAACCCAATTATGTAACAAATGAATATGGATATGGAGAGCCTTATCCATATAGAGCATCTACTACATTAATGGGAAGTTTTGCTACTGATGGAGATGACAACATAAATGCTGGAATTTATTATAATATGTCTGCTACATCTAAACAAGCCTCACAAATAATAAGTGACTATAAAGCAAAGTATACTAGTGATCCTATAACTTATAATAAAAGCTTATCAATGCAAGCTATTACAATGTATAATGCGTTTAGCTCAAAACTAGGAACTAATGCAGGATTAGTTTTTGATGAGGATATATTTTATATAAATGAGCAATTAAAAGAGCAAGAAAGTAGCATTAGAGAATATATGATGGGACTAGATATACAGTCAAAATATATGTCTTCCCTAACCAGTCCTAAAGAAAACATTGAATTTTCTAATGGAACAATTTACATAATGAATCCACTTTTACTTGCGAGTTGTGCTAATAAAAACATAAACAAAAATTATGGAGATAAAAAAGTACCAGTATTTGATTATGATGTTAATAAAAAAATGATAGTAGTGCTAACTGTATCCAAAGACTTTTTAAAGCCGACAAAAGAAGTAGCGCTTACAGCAGATGAAAAGACTAAACTAGAACAAGGTAGACAAGAATATAAAGAGGCAGAAAGACTATTAAATTTAGATAGTGAAATATATGAGATAAAACCTGTTTCAAATACTGAACCAGGAAGTTTAGTTGGTGGAAAAATCAAAACAAATGCACTTAATGGTATAACTGCTTATGTAAATGCAATAAGAGTAGCAGGAGGACTTCCAAAATTAACACATGATGAAGATGGTTCTGTCTTTGCACAATATAAGGCAACTTTAATGTCTTATAGATGGCTAAAATTAGAACAAGATATTACGCACTATATATTCCAAAAAGATGTTCCGGGAGTAACAGATGAGTTTTATAATAAGGCAATGGGAGGTACAATATCTGGAGGTTATGCAGAAAATGTCGCTAGGGGAAGCTATGGAACAACTGCTAATCAAATGAAAAATGCGATAAAAAAATTTTTAGATGATAGTACAGATGTTGCTAAAGATTTTACTCATAGACAAAAATTATTAAATGAGCATTATTCTACATTTAGTTTTGGAATGAGTGAAAAAATGGCTACAAATGAGTTTAATGGTTCACAAAGTACAGATAATTTTTTAGAAAGCTGGCCTAGCAATGGTATAACTTTCGTAGAAACACTAGACAATAAAAGGTTTACATGGACAGCACAATTTACTGATAAGTATCAGGTACTTGATACAACAACAGCAACTATTAAGTGCTTAAATACAGATGAAACTTGGGAATTTAATGAGGAATTAAGCACTACAAATAAAAAGTTTAAAAGAAATTTAAAATCAAATTCATTATCTGCTTATAGTGATAGAATTGATATGTATGATAGCACGATTTACCCATTGCAAGGACAGGTATATGAAATAACTATTCATAATTTAAAAGATTTGTCAACAGGAAATACAACTGATTATACATATAGAAGTGTATTCGAGTCAGCAGATGCTAATAAAACTACTAATCCAACATCAGTAACAATTGGTGTACCAAGTAGTTTAGAAAAAGATACAACCCAAAATGCATATAAAGTATATCCAGACCAAGAAGTAAAATTAACAGCAACATTAACTCCAGAAGGATGTGCAGATAAGCTATTAAAATGGGAATCATCAAATCCAGAATTAGTAAGTGTAACACAAAATGGAGTGATAAAGGCAAATAAACTTGAGTCAACAGTTGTAACAATCACAGTAAGTTCTGTAAATACTCCTTCTGTTAAAGCACAAATACAAGTAATTCCCTATGATCCAATAGGTGCAATATGGGAATATGAAAAAAATGATGATGGAACAATTATAATAACAAATTACAAAGGCAATGAAGCAAATGTTGTAATTCCAGAAGAAATAAATGGAGTAATGGTAACAAAAGTAATGCCTGAATTTAAAAATAAAACATTAGTATCAATAACAATTCCAGCATCAATAAAATATTGTTTATTTACAATAGACAAAGCTTGCACAAACTTTGAAAAGTATATTGTAGATGCCAATAATACTGTATATGAAGCAATAGATGGAGTTTTAACTGAAAAAGTTGGTAGACTAATGAGTTATCCTTGTGGTAAAAAAGATAAAACATATAAAGTACCAGATAAAGTTACATACATTAATTCCAATGCATTTGATAGTAATCCCTATTTAGAAGAAATTGATTTTAATAATGTTAATTATATACGTGTAAATAGTGTAAAAAATTTATCTAGTCTTAAAAAGGTAACTTTTAGAGATAAAAATGCAGAAATAGAAAATATGGATGGATTCTTCTATGTATTTGTTAATTGTCCTAAAGATATAACTTTTTATGGATACAAGAATTCAACTGCTGAAGAATATGCTGAAAAGCATAATTATCAATTTGTAGCACTTGATAGTTACCAAAAAGGTGATGTAGACGGAGATGGATTTGTAACAATATCAGACTGTCTAGCAATTTTAAGACATGTAAAAGAAGTTGAACTTTTAACAGGAGAAAAGTTGGAAAGAGCAAAGATAGATAATGACAGTATAATAACAATATCTGACTATACAGCACTACTAAGACATGTTAAAGAAATAGAAAAATTAAGCTAATAAATGGTAAAATTTATAATCTATAAAATTTTATCAAATTATTGACTTTTAACAAAAGTAAGAGTAAAATTAATATATAGATTTTTTTAGGAGGAATCAAAAAATGAACAAGAAATTAATAACGATTTTTACAGTGTTTGTATTATTGTTAAATTGCGTAATTCCAATTGTGGGGGGGGTAAATGCTGCCAATTCTACACTTAAATTAAACATTAAAGCAGACAAGACCACAGTAAATTCTGGAGAAGCTGGGGATATTACATATACCGTCTCAATTGAAACTACTGCTAAATTAACAGGAATGCAAATCAATTTTAAAGTACCAGAAGGAATGGAATTTGTTTCTACAACTTTAAATAATAACTTAATCAATGAAGTAAATTTGGCAGAAGGAACAAATAAATTTGATGATTATGATTTTACAAATAGGTCAATGAAGCTTACATTTGCATGTGCAGAAGGATGTACAATAAAAACAGGTAAAGCTGATATAGCAACAATAAAATGTAAAATAACCGATACATCTAAAAAAGCTGATTACCTAATGGGATTTAGACAAGAAGAAAGTGGATTTATTGGATATCAATTTGTTGCAGAAGTTGACGGACACAGTAGTCCTATCAGCGATAATGCAATAACTATGGATATTGATACAGTTTCAGTTATAGTTAATGCAACAGGACTTAAATTAAACAAAGACAATACAACAATCAAAGCAGGAAAAACAGAAACATTAACAGCAACACTTACACCACCAGATGCTTCAGATGAAATAGTTTGGGAAAGTAATAATAATGATGTTGCAGAAGTAAAAAATGGTGTAGTAACAGCTAAAAAAGTAGGAAATGCAACAATTATAGCTAGAACAGCAAATGGTAAATATAGTGCCAAATGTGAAGTTACAGTAGAATGTGCACATGAGAATGTGGATACATTTCCTGCAGAAGCATCTACTTGTTTAAAGCATGGACACGCTGAATACAAAAAATGTAGAGATTGTGGCAAGATAATAGAAGGTTCAGATGCACCACTTGAACTAGTAGACCATACATATGTAAGGGTACCAGAACAAAAAGCAGTTCATACTCAAAATGAATTAAAAAATGGAGTAAAAGAACACTATAAATGTTCTGTTTGTAATAAATTATTTAATTTAGATAAAACAGAAGTTTCAGAACAAGATTTAGTTATAAAAGCAGAGCATTATTATGAGAATCTTCATAAAGCAGACGAAGAATATCATGAAAGCACATGTGGATGTGGAAACGTAAGAAGAGAAAAACATACAGGAGGAACAGCAACATGTGATTCACCTGCAATATGTGATGTTTGTGAAAAAGCTTATGGAGAAAAAGATCTTAATAATCACAATAATGCTCCAACAGAAGTAAGAAATGCAAAAGAACCAAAATGTGAAGAAAAAGGATATACAGGAGATACATATTGTACAGCATGCCAACAATTAATAAAGAAAGGTGAAGATATCGAACCAACAGGACATAAGGGAGGAACAGCAACATGTGATTCACCTACAATATGTGATGTTTGTGGAAAAGCTTATGGAGAAAAAAATCCAGATAATCACAATCCTGATAGCTTAGAAATAAGAGATGATGTAGAACCAACTTGTACAGAAGAAGGATACACAGGAGATGTATACTGTAAAGATTGCGAAACAAAAGTGGAAGAAGGAGAAGTAATAGCTCCATTAGGACATCAAGGAGATGCAACTTGCACAGTTGAAGCAGAATGTGAAATTTGTGGAGAAATGTATTTAGATCCTAATAACCATGTTAATACAGAAACTAGAAATGCAGTAGAAGCAACAGAAGAAAAAGAAGGATATACAGGAGATATTTATTGTTTAGATTGTGGAGAACTAATTGAAGAAGGAACAGTAATTCCAAAATTAGTTTCAGAAGATGAAGGAGAAGAAGAAGCAAAACCTACAGATCCTACTAGACCAGAAACTGGAGACAATAGTAATATTATGTTATGGATTAGTTTACTAATTGTTTCTGGAGCAAGCCTAGTTGTATATACAAAATGCAGAACAAACAAAGTAGGAAAACATCAAAAATAAAGTTTATGATAATTATTGCTACTATTATTGCTATAATAATAGTAGCAAGTTTAATTATTATAAATAGTAATAAAAATGAATTTACTGGAGATGTAACAATTTTCAATGGAGTATATAAATATAATGAAGATGTAAGCTATCAATTTAATGGAAATGGCAAAGGAGTATTATTTGATAAACAAGATAAATACAATTTTAAATATGATTTAAACGATACAGAATTATTTATTAAATTTGAAGATGAAACGATTGAAGATTCAACATATGATTATACTCTAGAAAATGATACATTAACAATAATAGGAAAAGAAGGAACAGTAGGTGGTACTTACATATTAAAAAAACAATAAATATATAAGTAAAAATTTATAAAACTATTTAAACAACTTAATATGATGTCATAATAAAAATACATTTTTAACTTTTAATTATGTTGCGGAGGACTGATTAATTGCAGTCCTTTTTTTAATTAAAATATTATTAACAAAATTAAGTGGAATTAATATAAAATTATTTACAAAGAAAAATCAATATGATATTATGAAAAAAATAAATTATAAAAAGGAGTAATTATGACGGAAGCTGATAAAAATTTTATAAATACATGTAAAGAAATATTAGAACATGGTTATTCTTCAAAAGGAACAGGGGTAAGAACCAGATGGGAAGATGGTACAGAGGCAAATTATATTTCTATAGTAGGTGTTACAAATAAATATGATATAGAAAAAGAATTCCCGATGATTACATTAAGAAATAATACAAATACAGTAAAAAGAGCAATTGATGAAATATTGTGGATTTGGCAAAAAAAATCAAATAATGTAAATGATTTAAATTCACATATATGGGATCAATGGGCAGATGAAAAAGGAACAATTGGAAAAGCATATGGTTATCAACTAGCAAAAAAATATTCATTTAAAACAAAAGATGGAATTAAAGAAATGGACCAAGTAGATTTTGTATTATACTTATTAAAAAATGATCCTGCTAGTAGAAGAATAGTAACTAATATATTTAATCATGAAGAACTAAAAGATATGAATTTAGAACCATGTGCATACGGAACTCAATGGTTAGTAAAGGATGGAAAACTTCATCTTATATTAAATCAGCGTTCACAAGATATGCTTGCTGCTAATGGATGGAACACTATGCAATACGCAGCATTACTTCACATGTTTGCAAAAGTATCAGGATTAAAAGTAGGAACTCTTACACATAATATAGGAGATTGTCACATATATGATAGACATATCCCATTAATAGAAAAGCTAATTGAAGCTAAACCAATGGAAGTTAAACCTCAACTTATTATTCATAATGATAGTAATAATTTCTATGATTTTAAAGTAGAAGATTTTGAAATAAAAGGTTATGATTACAATAAAGAAATAAAACTAGGAAAAATTCCAGTTGCTATATAAATAATAAAAATAATTAATTGTTATATTGGAGAAGATAATGTTAAGTTTAATAGTTGCAAAAGCAAAAAATAATATAATAGGAAAAGATAATAAATTAATCTGGCATATTCCAGAAGATTTAAAAAGATTTAAAAAATTAACAACAGGTCATACTATAATAATGGGAAGAAAGACTTTTGAATCATTAGGTAAAGTATTATCTAATAGACATCATGTAATATTATGCAATGATGCAGAGATGAATATACAAGACGATAATGTTGAGATTTTGGAAGACATTTCAATGCTAGATAAATATATAAAAGATGAACATGAAAATTTTGTAATAGGCGGAGCTACAATGTATAAATTGCTTATGCCATATTGCAACAAGATGTATATAACCGAGATAAATCAGGAGTTTGAAGGAGATGTATCTTTCCCAGAAATCAATATGAAAGAATGGAAAATAGAGTCAAAGGAAAAAGGAATAAGAGATGAAAAAAATCCTTATGATTATGAATATGTGACTTATGTGAGAATATAGAAAGGATTTACATAAAAAATGTTTACAAAAAGCTTAATTTATTATATAATTAAGCTTATTAAAAGAGATAGAAAGAGGGATAAGTATGCAAGAAAATAATAATGAAAATGTTCAAGATGTAGAGTTAGATATGAACCATTTAATGGAAGTTAGAAAAGAGAAATTAGACAAATTAAGAGAAGAAGGAAAGGATCCTTTTGAAATTACTAACTTTGAAACAACTCACACAAGCAAGCAGATTGTAGATAACTATGATGAATTAGAACAAAAAGATGTTACTATAGCTGGAAGGCTAATTGCAAAAAGAATAATGGGTAAAGCTTCTTTTTGTCATATCCAAGATTCAACTGGAAAAATTCAAAGTTATGTAAGTATTAATGAATTAGGAGAAGAAGCTTATCAAGATTTTAAAGAATATGATATTGGAGATATTGTAGGAATAACAGGATTTGTATTTAAAACAAGAACAGAGGAAATATCTATTCATGCAAAAAAGGTAACATTACTTGCTAAGTCTTTAAGACCACTTCCAGAAAAATTCCATGGACTAAAGGATACAGATTTAAGATATAGACAAAGATATGTAGATTTGATAGTAAATCCAGAAGTAAAAGATACATTTGTAAAAAGAACAATGATAATTAAGGAATTAAGAAGAATTCTTGACGAAAAAGGATATCTAGAAGTTGAAACACCTATTTTAAATAATTTAATAACTGGTGATGCAGCAAGACCATTTGAAACTCATCATTATACATTAGATTTAGACATGTATTTAAGGATTGCACCAGAACTTAATCTAAAGAGACTAATTGTTGGTGGATTTGATAAAGTTTATGAAATATGCAAGAACTTTAGAAACGAAGGAATGGATATAAAGCATAATCCTGAATTTACAAATATGGAACTATACTCTGCATATGAAGACTACCATGATATGATGGATATAACAGAAGAGATTGTATCAAAGTTAGCAATAAAAGCAACTGGAAGCACTAAAATTACTTATCAAGGTACAGAAATTGACTTAACACCACCATGGGATAGAATAACAATGATAGATGCTATAAAAAAAGAAACAGGTATAGATTTTAACACAATTAATACAGATGAAGAAGCTCAAAAAATAGCAAAAGAAAAAAATGTAGAATTAGAGCCAGGAAAAACAACAAGAGGACACATTATAAATGAATTCTTTGAAACATTTGTTGAAGAAACATTAATACAACCAACATTTATTATGGATTTTCCAATAGAAGTTTCACCACTTACAAAAAAGAAAAAAGACACACCAGAACTTACAGAAAGATTTGAATTATATATTGGTGGAAGAGAATATGCAAACGCATACTCAGAATTAAATGACCCAATAGATCAATATGAAAGATTAAAGAAACAAGCAGAAGCAAGAGCAAATGGAGATGCAGAAGCTGGAATGATGGATGAAGATTTTGTTAATGCACTTGAGATTGGACTTCCTCCTACTGGTGGATTGGGAATTGGCCTAGATAGACTAATAATGCTTCTTACAGATTCTGCTTCAATAAGAGATGTATTATTATTCCCAACTATGAAACCATTGGCATAGAACATTTGAAAAATTCTAAAAAGTTTTAATAGATTTTAAAAGGGCTTAAAGACAGTAAAATAGAGCATTGTAGCTGTTTTATAAATAACACATAAAAAGACAAAATTTTAATGAATTTTAATAAATTTTGTCTGGTAGCATTAAAATAGCATTAAAAATTTAATCAATTTTAAAGAGTTTTAATGCATTTTAAAATACAAATAACATTAAAAATAATAATTGAGTTGATAGCAAATTATCAACTCTTTTTTTGGTGCGACGTGCATGTCATTTAGTTAATCGGTGCAAGTCCGTAGTGGAAGTATGTATCGCCAACCACATAGTGAAACACAAGTGTTCCATCGTGAGGTGTGACATGGAGGAAGTGTGTAGCAAAATCTTGGCTCGATGCATAAAAACTTGATATCAAGGCTGTATAAGTGGATAAGACCACAAAGCAGGTTAAAGTCCAAAGATACACGTAGCTTATACAGTAAATCAAGCGAGTAAAAGAGGAAAATTAAATAACTTACCACATGAGATCTTGCAAACATGGAAACATGGTCGAAAAAGGTTAATTGCAAGAAGTCAGCAGATACCATAGTAGGAAATTTTTCCGAAGGGTTGAACAATTTATTAGTTTTCGGAACCAAAATTTGAGATGAATAAAAATTAGAATGTATTAATAAGGCGAATATGGGCGTATCCCATAGGAACACTTAAAATAAATGATTTATTCATCTTCGGAAAGGAGATAAGAAAACAAACATGGAGCTTTTAGAAGAAATCTTAGCAAAAGAAAACTTAAACAAGGCATACAAGAAAGTATATCAAAACAAAGGAACATCAGGAGTTGATGGTATAACAATATATGAGATAAAAGAGTATATACAAAGCAATCGAGAAGAAATACTAAATCAAATACGAAACAGAAAATACAAGCCACAACCAGTAAGACGAGTACAAATACCAAAAGACAATGGAAAGAAAAGGAATTTAGGAATACCAACAGTCATGGACAGAATAATACAACAAGCAATGATACAAGTATTAAGTCCAATATATGAAGAACAATTTAGTGAAAACAGTTATGGATTTAGAACAGGAAGAAGTTGTGAGCAAGCAGTAATAAAAGCATTAGAGATGATAAATGACGGAAATGAGTGGATAGTAGACTTAGATTTAGAGAAATTCTTTGACACAGTAAACCAAGATAGACTAATAACAATAATAAGAAGAACAATAAAAGATGGAGATGTAGTGTCATTAATAATGAAATACTTAAAAGCGGGAGTAATGGAAAATGGAAAGATAAAAGCAACAAATGTAGGAACACCACAAGGAGGAAATCTTAGTCCATTATTAAGCAATATAATGCTTAATGAGTTAGATAAAGAATTAGAAGCAAGAGGATTAAATTTTGTAAGATATGCCGATGATTGTATAATACTTGTAAGAAGTGAAAAAGTAGCAAACCGAGTTTTAAGTTCAATAACGAAATTTATTGAAAAGAAATTAGGGTTAAAAGTAAATGCAGAAAAGAGTAAAGTAACCAGACCAATCCAAACAAAATATTTAGGATTTAGTTTTTGGAAAAGCACAGGAGGAAAATGGAAACCAAAGCCACATATAAAATCATACCAAAAATTAAAGAGAAAATTAAAAACACTAACAAATAGAAGTTGGAGCATAAGTCTAGACGAGAGAATAAAACAAATAAATTATTTGGTAAGAGGATGGGTAAATTACTTCAGAATAGCAAATATGAAACAAACACTAATAGAAATAGATAAGCATTTAAGAACAAGAATAAGAGTGATAATATGGAAACAATGGAAGAAAATAATGCGAAGATATAAGGCATTAAGACAATTAGGAGTAGAACATGAAATAGCCTTTGCATGTGCAAATACACGAAAAGGATATTATCAAATATGTAAAACAACATATATTCAATTTGCAATAAATATAGAAAGGTTAAGAAAAAGAGGTCTAATATTTCTATTAGACCAATATCAAAAAGTACATGTTGAAATAAATTGAACCGCCGTATGCCGAACGGCACGTACGGTGGTGTGAGAGGGAATAAATAAAATAATTATTTATTCTCTACTCGATTATTCAAAAAGGAGAGTGAAATAAGGTTGAAAAATAATATAGGAAAAAGTCCATAAAAAATAAGCGTAAATACAATATGCAAACGCTTGTTTGAATTAATATTAATTAGATGTATAGACATTTACTATGTGTA
>CANQLO010000001.1 GCA_947624715.1 uncultured Clostridia bacterium | reverse complement strand
TAGAAGAAACGGAGGCAATAGAACTCACAGATTCGGAACAAAATGCTCTTTTAGATATTTTGAATTATGATAAAGAATTAGATAAATTAGAGCAAAAAGAAATATTCAAACTAGGATTTAAGGAGGCATATATATTCTTTAATGAAATGGGGTTATTAAAAAATAACTCAAAGTAGGGATAATAATTAAATAAAAAATTTTACAAAAAAGGGATATTAGAATAAAAACTAATATCTCTTTTTTTATATTATAAGGAGGGAAATCGTATGAATTATGATGAATTAAAAAACAAACTAATAGATAAAGTTGAACAGGAATTATCAGATTATAAACAAGATTTAATAAAAAACAAAACGCCAGAAGAAATTATAGAGAGTTCTGGAGAAACTGTACTTAAAGAAGATATAAGAGATATTCTAGATTGCTCAATATTAGGCAGAAATGAAATAAAGGTCTTACTAAAAACAGACAATGTTATAGACAAAATATACAGTAAATGTGTAGAAAAAGAAAATACAGCATTAGATACATTAAGAGATAATGTGCAAGACAGTATAGATGATATTTCAAAACAATATCAAAGAAATAAAGTAAAGGAGAGATAAAAGCATGGAAAAGACTTATAAAATAGAAATCGAAGAAACATCACAAAGAGTAGTAAAAGTAAAAGCAAATTCATTAGATGAGGCAATCGATATTGTGCAAAATAAATATTATAATCAAGAATATGTTTTGGACTATGAAGATTTTAAAGGTGTAGATTTTAGAGAATATAAGGACGAAGTTATAAAAAACAAAAATAAAAAAGATAGGGAAAGGTAGGTGTAAAAAAATGTTACCAATTCCAAAAGAAGTAGTAGCAGAGGCAAGAAAAATTGACTTATTAACCTACTTAAAAAATTATGAGCCAAACGAATTAGTTGAAGTATGCAGAAATACTTTTACTACAAGAACACATGATAGTTTAAAAATAAGTAATGGATTATGGTATTGGTTTACAAAGCAAATTGGTGGAAAAAGTGCAATAGATTTTTTAATGAAAGTTAGGGATTATTCATTTGTAGAGGCAGTAAAAACTGTTATGGGAAATATACAAATACAAAAGCCAGTAATTTATAAGCAACAAGAAAAAAATAAGGATAGAAACTTAATCTTACCATTAAAAGCAGATAACAATGATAGAGCAATAAATTATCTATTAAGTAGAGGAATAAGCAAAGAAATTATAGAGTATTGCATTAAGAATAAATTATTATATGAGGAACAAAAAAATCACAATGTAGTCTTTATAGGCTATGATGAAAATAAAGTACCAAAGTATGCTTTTTGTCGAGCAACTAATGAGCAAAGATTTATGAGAGAGGCAACAGGAAGTAACAAAAAATATTCATTTAAAATAAATGCAAGTGAAAAAAATAATATTATTCATGTATTTGAAAGTAGCATTGATTTATTATCATTTGCTACTATTTTAAATTTAGAAAATAAAAATTGGAGAAATGAAAATCTACTTTCACTAGGTGGAATTTATACATCAAAATATGATCCAGACAAATCAAAAATACCACTAGCGTTAGTAGATTTTTTAGAAAAAAATTCAAATATAAATGAAATACATTTGCATTTAGATAGAGATTTAGCAGGAAGAAATGCAACAACTTTTCTTCAGCAAGTTTTAGGAGAAAAATATAAAGTAACTAATGCAACAGTACCTTATGGAAAAGACATGAATGAATATTTATGTTTGAAATATGGCACAAAAAAAATCGAAAAGGAAAGGACAAGATAAAATGGAAAAATATACTTTTGAAATAAAAAAAATAACAACAAAACAAATAGAAATTGAATCAGAAAATAAACAAGAAACTTTAAAAAAGTTGTTAGGGTTTATGGTAAAAGAAGATAAAAAATTTTGCAAAGATATTTTAAAAGATGACACTTATTATAAAGTAATTTTACGAGAAATAAATAGTCAAAAACATCAAATATTATTTGATGAAAATGATGAAATAAATAAAGATATTATTCAATTTTTATTAAGTGAAAATAATATAGAAATACCAAAAGAAAATATTAAAATTCGTTGTAAAAAGTGTCGGTAATTGCATACCTATTGAAGAACTTGTACACCCACTGGAACTCTAACAAGCACTGAATTTTTCCTCCCTAGTCGAAAAATTCGCTTTATGGGGTTTAAAACCCCAATCCCCTTTTTATATAAAAAAATAAATTAAAAATGAAAGGAAAATGCTATGAGAAAATGTAGAAATAAAAAAAATTTTTGGATAGATGATGAAGATAATAACTTATTAAAAAAATTAAGTGAAATGTCTGGAAGAACACAAACAGAAGTTATAAAAAAATTGATTAAAGGAGCAACAATAAAAGAAAAACCTCCAGAAGAATTTTACAAAAAACTTAATGAACTAATTGATTTAAAAAAAGAAATGAAAAAGTTAAGAGATAGTATTCGATTAACAAAACAATGTAGCACAGATAAATTAGATAAAGTTATAGAAAAAATAGAAAAACTACGAACAGCAATTACAGAAAATTATCTAAAATAATTTCGAGGAGGTGCATACAAAAATGGCAACAACTAAAATTTGGAAAATTGAAAAAAGACTAGATATAGTTGTCGATTATGTAGTAAATGAAAAGAAAACTAATGAGGCAAATTATTATGAATTGCATAAAGTAGTAGAATATGCAAAAGCAAGTTATAAAACAGAAGAACAATTATATGTAACAGCAATAAATTGTGATAAAGATAGAATTGTAGAAGAAATGATAGAAACAAAAAAGATATTTCAAAAAGAAGATGGCATACTTCGGTTATCATGCTTTTCAATCTTTTGCAGAGGGAGAAGTAACACCAGAACAAGCACACAAAATTGGAGTAGAACTTGCACAAGAATTATGGGGAGATAGATTTCAAGTAGTAGTAACGACGCATTTGAATACTAATCATATACACAACCATTTTTGTATAAATTCTGTTTCATTTGTAGATGGAAAAAAATATTATGATAATAATGAAACTTATGCTTTAATGAGGCAAACTTCTGATAACCTTTGTAGAGAATATGGGTTAAGTGTAATAGAAGAAAAACCATGTGGAAAATATCATATAGATTATTCAAAATATTATAAGGATCTTATAAAAAAATCTAATTATCATACTACAACAAAACAAGATATTGACTATGCTATTACACAAACAGATTCTTATAAGGAATTTGAAACACTAATGAAAAAAATGAACTATGAACTTATTTATAGAGCAGGAAAATTAAGTATAAGAAAAGAGCCATATAAAAGAAATATAAGAATAGAAAGAGCATTTGGAGATGAATATACAATAGCAAGAATAAAAGAAAGAATAAAAACAGAAAAAGCAGTAAAAGTACCATTTCCAGAGGCAAGATGTAAAAGATATTATTGCAAAAAAACAGTAATAAGAAATAGACCAAAAGAAAAAGGAATTAGAGCATTATATTTATACTATTGTTACTTATTAAAAATCTATCCTAAAACAAATACAAAAAAGAAAGCACCATTATCAATTAGAGCAGATGTGCAAAAAATGAATAGAATATCAGAGGAAGCAGAGTTGCTTTGTAGGAATAATATTAAAACTACAAAGGAACTTTCTTTATATAAAGATACCTTAAAGGAAGAAAAACAAAATCTGGAGGAGCAAAGAGATAAATTGTATTACCAAAATACTAAGCTGAAGAAAGAAGAAAGACAAGTAAATTATGAGAAACTCTCCCAGTTAGCAGGTAAAATACAATTCCTTAAAGGCGAAATACTAAAGTGTGATGAAATCATGTCAAGAGTACCGAAGATAAAAGAAAATATAGAAGAACTAGAGAAAAAAGAAAATGAAAAAGAAAATAAAGGAAAGGAGAAAGAACAATATGAGTACAGAAAGTGAAAGTGCAGAGCAAGTTGTAAGATTAAGTTTAGAGGGCTTTGAAGTAGTAGCAAGACTAACAGGCGATATGGCTAAAAATTTTGGTGCAATGCTTTACGCATTATCAAAAGATACAAATAAAAAAACAAAAGGTAAAACAAGACTTACAAATATGTTAAGGCAAAACAGTAATCTTTCTATTTTCTCTATAAAAAAGGAAGATTATCCAATATTTAAAAAAGAGGCTAAAAGATATGGTATTTTGTATCACGCAGTATTTAATAGAAATGCTAAAACAAGTGATGGAAAAGTAGATTTAATTATTAAGGAAGATGATGCAGTAAGAGTTAATAGACTTGTAACTAGATACAATATTACTAGAGTTGATACTGAAAGAGTGGAAAAAATGATTGATGAAAAATCAAATGAAGAACAAGAAACAACTGATAAACCAGTAATAGATAAAGATGTACAAGCAAAAAATACATCACAAGACTTAATAAATAAATTGATGAAAAAACAAAATGTAAAAGAGGAAAATGAGAATACCAATCCCAGTAATCTTACAGGTACGGAGAAAAATTCTCCATCAGAGAATTTATTGAGACAGAACGAAAGGAACGAGAGAACGAATAGTGATGAAAAACCATCTATTCATGAGCAGTTAGAAAAAATAAAAGAACAAAAAGCGCAAGAAGAAAAGGAACAGGAAAAAGGAATAGAAGAAACATTGCAAAATTCCAAACAACCTAAAGTAAATGAAACAATACACGAACAGCCAAAAGTAAATAGTAAAAAAAGAAAGGAGAAACAAAAATGAGTACATTTAATGATATTTTAAGAAGTGCAGTAAATAATGTGCAAAATAACGAATTTGACAAAGAGCAATATGTAAAAGATAAAAAAGAAAAAAGAGAGTGGGCATATAAAACGCAAGATGAAATGTTAGAAAAGATTATGCAAGATAAGGAACTATTTGAAACTTATTTAGATGTTCAAAGTAGATTTGATTCAAAATCAGTAGGAAATGCTTTACTAATAATGGCACAAGACCCAAAAGCAACACAATTAAGAGATTCAAAAGGGTGGATTGATAGTAAAATTTATATTAGAAGAAATCCAAAAAAAATTACTATATTAGAGCCAAGAGAATATATAAGAGAAGATGGAACAGAGGCTACAAGTTATGATACAGTTGACTTAATTGATATTTCACAGACACATTCAAAAGGAAGGATAAATACTGTTCCATATACAGATGAAAGCATTTTAAAAGGAATATTAGCAATAGCACCAGTTGAAATAGAAACAGTAAGTTTTGATTTAGAAAATGGAAAAGTTGCAAATTATAATGCAAATACAAGAAAGATAGAAGTAAATGAAACAGCAGATACAAAGGAAATAATAAAAGGTCTAATAAATGAAGTTGCAAAAATTCACATGGCAACATTTGAAAATACAGAGTTAAATAATTTTAGCAATAGTTTTGCAACAATATTGACTTGCAAAAAATATGGACTACCTACACAAAATATTCAAATTTCTATACCAGAAGAATTAAAAGAAATGAACTCACAAGATGTAAAAGTAGAATTAGGAAAATCGCTAGAATGTTTTAGAGTTATAAAAGAGGGTATTGATAGAACAATGGATATTGAGCCACGAAATAAAAGTAACAGAAATTACGAAAGGTAGGTATAAAAAATGGTAGATGAAAAAAGAGTAATGGAAATAGACAAAAGAGAATTTGCAATTATAATAAATGCTTTAATGAGTTTAAGAAATGCAATGTTACAAGAACAACAAGAAACAGACCTAGTGGATAAAGTAATCAAAAAAACATTGAAAGCACCATCAAAGAAAAAAGGAATATTTTTTAAAGGTAAGGTAAGGAATGATAGATATGAAACAAGATAAAAAAATGTATGTTATTTTATCTATTATAGGAATAGTACCTGTTATATGGTTAGCACTTTTAATAGCACCATTATTAGATGGTGGACTTGCAAAAATAATAAATGAACTTCCTTCAAAATTAAATAATCCGTTTAATATTGAATTATGTGAGAATAGTAAAAATACTATTCTATTTTTTTTGCTTTCTTATGCTATTGGAATTGGAGCATATTTCTCTACAAGAAAAAATTATAAAAAAGGAAAAGAACATGGCTCAGCAAAGTGGGGAAATCCTACTACTTTAAATAAGAAATATAAACAATTACCAGAAAGTGAAAATAGAATATTAACACAAAATACAAGATTAGGTTTAAATGCAAAAAAGCATAGAAGAAATCTAAATACTATTGTAATTGGTGGTAGTCGGTGCAGGAAAGACATTATTTTATGCTAAACCGAATATTTTACAAGCCTCTAATAATTCATATATTATACTAGACCCAAAACGGCGAGATTTTGAGAGATACAGGCTATCTTTTAGAACAAAAAGGTTTTGAGGTAAAAGTATTAGATTTAATAAATATGAAGTTAAGTTCTGGCTATAATCCATTTGTTTATTTAAAAACTGATAATGATGTGCAAAAACTTGTAACAAACCTATTTAAGAGTACAACACCAAAACGGAAGTCAAAGTAATGATCCATTTTGGGATACGGCAGCGTCAATGCTTTTAATGTCTTTAATATTTTTACTAAAGTATGAAGCACCAGATTATGAGCAAAATTTCGATATGGTACTAGAACTATTAAGGGCAGGAGATGTAAAAGAAGATGATGACGGTTATGAAAGCCCACTAGATACATTATTTAATACAATAGAAGAACAAGACCCACAGCATATAGCAGTAAAATATTACAAAAGTTATCATAGTGGCTCGGCAAGAACATTAAAGTCAATACAAGTTACATTAGCCTCACGACTAGAAAAATTTAATTTAAGAGATTTAGCAAATCTAACAATGGAAGATGAAATGGAATTATATAGTTTTGGAGAAAAGAAAATAGCATTGTTTTGCTTAATACCAGATAATGATACAAGTTTTAATTTTATAATTTCAATGTTATATACACAAATTTTCCAACAAGTATTTTATACAGCAGACCACAAGTATAAAGGAAGTTTACCTATACCAGTACATTTTATAATGGACGAATTTGCAAATGTTAGCCTACCAGATGACTTTGACAAAATTTTAGCAACAATGAGGTCAAGAGGTGTAAGTGTATCAATAATAATACAAAATTTAGCACAATTAAAAACACTTTTTGAGAAACAATGGGAGAGTATAGTTGGAAATTGTGATGAACTATTGTATCTACGGTGGAAATGAACAAAGTACACACAAGTATTTAAGTGAACTTTTAGGAAAAGAAACTATTGACACAAATACTTATGGCAAAAGTACAGGTCATTCTGGTAGTTATTCCACAAATTATCAAATAGCAGGTAGAGAACTAATGACACCAGATGAAGTAAGAATGTTAGATAACAAATATGCTTTACTATTTATTAGAGGGGAAAGCCCTATAATAGATGAAAAATACAATACTTTCAAACACAAAAATTTTAAATATACAGAAGATGGAGGATATAAACCATATATACATGGAGATATTAAAAATGTGGTAGCCTCTATATCAATATTAAATGATATTGATAATAATGATATAAAGGAATTTAAAATAACAAACTTACAAGATTATGATATTTTAGTAGATGAAGAAATAGACGAATATCTGGAAAATGAGAAAAAATAGTTTTTATTTTTAAGAAAATCAAGTAAAATAGCCCTCTTAATTTATATTAGGAGGATTTTTTTTATGAAAAAGAAAATTGAATTTAAGAAAATAGTTGAAAAAGGACTAAAAATAGGAGTTCCAATAATAGCATTAGTAACTAGAAGTGGATTAGTATTTGCAGAAACAAATGATCCATTAGCAGTTATAAACAATTTAAAAAATTTCATGTTTCAAATTATTAGTGCAATAGGAATTATTTTATTATTATGGGGAATTGTGCAAGTTGGTATGGCAATAAAATCACATGACCCATCACAAAGAGCCAATGGCTTTATGACTTTAGCAGGTGGAATAATTATAGCATTTGCCAAACAAATACTAGAGTTAATTTTAGGTTAAATAAAGAAAACAAAGTAAGAATTTTCCCTTCTTAATAGAAATTAAGGAGGCGATACGAAGTGTCAGATAATTGGATAGTAGGAAATCTACAAAATGCACTTAATACATGGAACGGAAAGTTGGGCGAAATATGGCAATTAGTAAGTCAAACACCAGAAACATTTAAAGGTGGCACAATATGGCAAGTAATTGTAAATATTCATGGTGCATTACAAGCGATAGGGTTAGCATTACTGGTAATATTTTTTATAACAGGAGTAATCAAAACTTGTGGCTCATTTGTAGAGGCAAAAAAGCCAGAACACGCAGTAAAGTTATTTATTCGTTTTGGACTTGCACAAATAATAGTAACTTATGGTCTTGACTTAATGTTAGCAATATTTGAAATTGTACAAGGTATAGTAGGCACAATAATGCAAACAGCAGGTTTTGGAAATGCAAGTACAACAGCATTACCAAGTGAGCTGATAACAACAATAGAAAGTATAGGATTTTTTGAGTCAATACCATTATGGGCTATTACTTTAATACGGAGGACTATTAGTAACAGTATTATCATTCATAATGATAATGAGTGTGTATGGTAGATTTTTTAGATTATATCTATACACAGCAATAGCACCAATACCATTGTCTACTATTGCAGGAGAGCCATCACAAAATGTAGGAAAACAGTTTATTAAATCATATATTGCAGTATGTCTTGAGGGAGCAATAATTGTACTTGCGTGTATTATCTTTTCATTATTTGCGTCATCTCCACCAGCAGTAGATGTAAATTCTCCAGCAGTAACGCAAGTATGGAGTTATATAGGAGAATTAGTATTTAATATGCTAGTTTTAGTAGGAACAATAAAAATGAGCGATAGAGTAGTACGAGAAATGATGGGACTATAAAATAATGGTAGATGAAAGGTAGTGAAAAAATGAGTATAGTAACACAGCAAACAAGACAATTAAGTTTTGAAGATATGCAATTAAAGAAAAAGATAAGATATGAGCAAATATTAAATAGATTACAAAATGGGAAGAAAACAGCAAAAGAAATAGCAGTAGAACTATTTGAATTAAAACTAATACCTAGTACAGAACGAAATTATACAGCCCCTCGACTTACAGAATTAGAGCAAATGGGGTTAGTAAAATCTACAAGCAAGAAAAAATGTCAATATACAGGCAAAAAAGTTGCAATTTATGAAATCACAACAGAGGGGTTAATGAGGTGCAGAAATAGAAAATCAAAGAAAGGTAGTGAAAAACATGAATCAAAATACTAAAAAGCCAGATTATATTCCAATAAAAGATATAAAAGGAAATGAGGACTTACACGAAATTGCAAGAAAAATAAAATTTGAAGATAATGGATTTATGCCTAAAAGCACAACAAGAAAGCAATTTTTAGCAGAAATAAAATCAGAAATTGAATGGTATTTTGATTTTGTTTCTCCTCCAGTAAGCAAAGATATATTAAATCAAGAATATTTAAAAATATTAAAAATAGAAGAAACAGAAAGGAGAAAGAGTAAAAATATGAAAAATTATGAAAAACTAATTGATAAAAGAAATACAATGCAAAACGGATTCGCATTAAATATTTTATTACAATGTGGCAGAAATAATTTATTAAACGATAATTGCTATCAAAATATGATAGAAAAAATAAAAGATAATGGCTTGATGACAGCAGATTATCAAAAAGAAGTATATGAAATTGCAAGAAATATGGCTAAATTAGATGATAAGGGCTTTTGCGAATATATACATGATAAAGTAAAAGATGATAGAAAGCAAGAACGAGGTAGATAGGAGGAAAAAATATGAACAAAGAAAAAAGAGATATTATCTTATATAATGTTAGGCAATTTTTAAATGAAAATCAAAACCTTAAAGATATGAATATACATTGTTTACTTATTGATAAAAACAATAATAAAAATGGTATAGCGATTGCTTCTAATGAAGAATATATAGTTGCAATAGATATAGAAAATTATGAGTGTGAATATTCACAGGAATGGGATTATGATATTGATATGAATATTTTTAGACATTTAGAAAATGAAATGAATATCGAATTTATAACTCCACAATGGCATTGCTTAATATGGAAAAAAATTGAGAGTTATGAGTTTATAGATAGCATTTTTCATAAAGAGGGAATGCAAAAATATTTAAAATATTGTAAAGATGAAGAAATTACACAAGAACTTTTGCAAGAAGAATGCGATACAGATGTAACAGATATTATGAAATATAGTAATGATTATATTGCTGATAATAACGGAGTAATAGAAATGTCAAGAGGAAAATATCAAGAACAAAACGAGGTTAATTATATAGCATTTGTTTTAGGTTATGACTTGTTAAATGAAATGCTCACTAATTCAGAAACAAAAGAGTGTGATACAAATTATGATTTTTGTAATTATCTAGCCAATAAGTTTTTAGAAACAGACTATTATAAAAATGAAAGGAACTCTACTTATGATAATTTAAGAGAATGGATAGAAGATAAGACAGATATTATAAAAAGTGAGCATTTATTTTTTACTGACCAAGATAATAAAGTGATTATTGAAACAGGCAAAAGGAATAACGATTCAATTGCACTTATAGAAGAAAATAAAAACAATAAAAAACAGTATATAGTTGCACTAGGTTATAAAGTTACTAATAGCAATATACAATTAGAATATTCATTTTTATATGGAGATAATTTAAAAAATGCAAAAAATGATTTCGAGAGAGCTAAAAATGGAGATGACTTGTTATATAACAACAAGGAAACTAAAATGAAATACAAAGAAAGAGAGGCTAGATAAAATGAATGTTAATATTGATTTTAAAAAAATATACAATGATTATGCAAAAGATAAAATAGAAGATTTAGGTTTTATAAAAGCAAATAGTGGAAGTGAAAAAGATAGTGTTAAGGGAATTACCTATAAATTAAACTATATAGATAAAGGAATCAGAGAAGTACATCCTGCTTATTGTGTTTCTCCAGAAGATTTTTATGGAGGAGAAATTGATAAATATATACATGAACAAAACGAGCATTTAGAAGAATATTTTGGAGATGATCCAGAGGGGTTAATACTTTGTGCAAAAGAAAAAAATGAGTATGTAATTAGATATAATATGGGACAAATGGTAAATCCTTATTATCCAATGTTAGCAAATATGACTTTTATAAAAGTAGATACAGAGTTTCATAATACAATCAATAAGTATTGGAGTGAACTTTATCTTGATGAAGATATGAGAGCAGGAATTGAGGAAGAATTAGATATAGGAAATGGCTCTGGAGATGGATTATTCAAAGATATAATCAATGTATATTTGAGTATAGATAATAATCATAATGCAAAAATATTAAACAAAAAAATAGAAGAATTTAAAAATTTATTTGATAAATATAAAATTTCAATACCATCATTCAAGAAATTATATAAGACATCATTAAGTAATACTAATAAAGAAGATTTAAAACGACTTCTATTAAAATTTATTAGTGATATTGATAATTTATCAATAAATAATGAAAAGATAAATTTGAGAGATAAACAAACTACAATAAAACCAATAGAAGATGATTTAAAACAAATAAAAAGAAAAAAAGATAGAGAAAGGTAAGAAGATAAAATGGATAGAATTTTAAGAAATAATAATAAACTAATGAATGATGTAGCATTTAGTTATTTATTAGAGTATGGAAGAAAAAATATTTTAGATGATAATTTTTACAATAATGAATTAGAAGAAATATCAAAAGAAAAGAAACATTTTCTAATGACACCAGAATTTAAAAAAGAAGTAATAGAAATTGCAAGATATATGGCAAAAATGAAGGATAAGGAGTTAAAAGAATATGTTTTTAATGAGATAAAAGGAGAAAGAAAAAAACAAAAAGAAAGGTAAAGGTAAGTAAAAATGGAAGAACCAGAACAACCAGAATATTATACATCTAAAGAAATTATGAAACTAATACAATCTAAAGAAGAACTAATATATGTACAAGATGAAATGGGAGAGGCAATAATAAAAGTAAAAGATATTCCAGATTTTATAATAGATATAAATAGAAAATTTGGAACAACTAATCTTTATTTTTGTAATATTGATAGTAAATATTATGATGAAATTATTACTACTAAAGGAGAACAATTAGATAAAATAAAACCATATATGAAAGAGAAAATAATAGATAGACTTATTGCATTACAAAAAGGAAAAATAAAACCAAATAAATTTAAACTAATTGATATACGAGAATATAGACAAATAAAACAATTACTTGGAAGAAGTAATAGAAGAAAAGAAAGAGGTGCAAGATAAATGGAAATAAAAATAAATAAAGAAATTAGACAATACACAGAAAGTGTATTTTTTGGACTATCATTAAGACAATGTATATTTTCATTATTAGCGTGTGGCTCAGCAGTAGCAGTATATTTTATATTTAAACCAATATTAAATACAAGTATTGTTTCTTGGCTATGTATGGCAGTAGCAGTACCATTTGTATTGCTAGGTTTTGTAAAATATAATGGAATGACAGCAGAAAAGTTTTTTATAGCATGGGTAAAATCGGAGATTCTAACTCCCAAAAGACTTACTTTCAAGCCACAAAATTATTATCTAAATGTATATAAAGAAAATCAAAAGTACAAAGAAAAAAATAATAAAAAACTAAAATTTAGAATAAATAAAAATAAGAAAAGATAAGGAAAACAGGTAAGTAAGTAACCCTCCTAATTTAAAAATTATGGAGGGAACAAAATTGAAAAAGTTAAGTGATTTATTAAAAAAGGACAAAGAAAAATTTATAATTCCTAAAGGTGTGCAAGATACAATTCCAGTACAAAGAATATGGGAAGATGGAATATTTCTTGTAGGTAGAAATAAATATTCAAAAACATTTGGCTTTACTGATATAAACTACATTGTAGCAAGTGAAGAAGATAAAGAAGAAATGTTTTTAGATTATATGCAAATGTTAAATTCTTTTGAAAGTGATACATTTATAAAATTTACAATATTAAATAGCAAAATAGATAATATTGAAATTGAAAACAATATAAAAATTGAGAGCGAACACGATAGATTAGACAGATTTAGAAAAGAATATAATAAACTAATCGAAGATAGTGCAAAGGCTTCAAATGGAATAAAACAAGAGAAATATGTAACTGTAACAGTAACTAAAAAGAGTTTAGAAGAAGCACGAGCAACAATAAGAAGAATAGCAATAGAATTAAATAAACACTTTAAAAAATTAAATTCAAAATGCGTAGAGTTAGACGCAAATGAAAAATTAAAACTATTACACAACTTTTATAGACAGGGCGAAGAAAGTAGTTTTAATTTCAATATGATAGATAACAGACAAAAAGGACACAGTTTTAAAGATTATATTTGTGCAGATAGTGTAGAGTTTAGAAAAAGTTTTTTTAGAATGGGCGAAAAGTTTGGTAGAGTTTTATTTTTGAAAGAATATGCGTCATTTATAAAAGATAGTATGGTATCAGAACTAACAGATATAAGTAAAAACTTAATCATGTCAATAGATATACTACCAGTTCCAACAGATGAGGCAATAAAAGAGGCAGAAAATAGACTTTTAGGAATAGAAACTAATATAACAAATCATGTAAGAAAACAAGCAGAAAATAATAACTTTCTTGCATCAATTCCCTATGATTTAGAGCAACAACAAGCAGAGGCAAGAGAATTTTTAAATGATTTAATGACACGAGATCAAAGAATGTTTTTAGCAGTAATTACATTAGTTATTACAGCAGATACAGAAAAAGAACTAAACAATATAACAGAGGCAGTAACAACAACAGCAAGGAAAAACTTATGTCAGTTAGGTATATTAAATTACCAACAATTAGACGGATTAAATACGGCTTTACCAATAAGCAATAATAAAATAGATATATTAAGAACACTAACAACAGAAAGTCTTTCAGCATTTATACCATTTAAAGTACAAGAAGTACAACACAAGAACGGAATATACTACGGACAAAATGCAATATCTAAAAACATGATATTATTAGACAGAAAAGAATTACTAAATGGTAATAGTTTTATTCTTGGTGTTTCTGGAAGTGGAAAGAGTTTTACAGCAAAACAAGAAATAAGTTCAATAATGTTAAAAGAGAAAAACGCAGATATAATAATAATAGACCCAGAAAATGAATTTGCAGGACTTGTAAAAGAACTAGGTGGAGAAGTAGTAGAAATATCTTCTACAAGTAAGAATCATATAAATGCAATGGATATGAATAAATATTATGGCGATAATTCTAATCCTATAATATTAAAATCAGAATTTGTATTATCACTATGTGAGCAACTTATGGGAAAAGCATTAGAGCCACAACAAAGGTCGATAATCGATAGATGTACAGCAAAAGTGTATAAAGATTATCAAAGTAGAGATTATGAGGGAGAGCCACCAACATTAAAAGATTTCAGAGAAGAATTATTAAAGCAAAATGAAAAAGAGGCAAAAGAAGTAGCACTTGCAATAGAATTGTTTAGTAATGGAAGTTTAAATACATTTGCAAAGCAGACTAATGTAAATATCAATAATAGACTTGTTTGTTACAATATATTAGAACTAAAAAAACAATTACAACCTATTGCTATGTTAGTCATATTAGATAGTATTTTTAATAGAATAACAGCAAATAGACAAAAAGGAAGAACAACTTATATTTATATTGATGAGATATATTTATTATTTCAATATGAATATTCAGCAAATTTTTTGTTTACATTGTGGAAAAGAGTTAGAAAATATGGTGCAAATTGCACAGGTATAACACAAAATGTGGAAGATTTATTGAGAAGTGAACTTGCAAGAACAATGTTAGCAAATAGCGAGTTAATTATTATGCTAAACCAAGCAAGTACAGATAGAGATGAACTTGCAAAATTATTAAATATATCAGATACACAGTTGAGTTTTATAACTAATGTAGAGGCAGGACATGGACTAATAAAAATAGGAAGTTCTTTAATTCCATTTGTAAATAAATTCCCTAAAGATACAGAACTTTATAAACTAATGACTACAAAACTAAATGAATTGTTTTAGAAAAGAGGGAATAATATGAACAAAAAATTCTATATATTTGTGATAATACTGTTAGTAGCTAGTTTAGTTACTAGCAGTATTTATTTATATATTCAATATCAAGCAGATAAAAAACAAGAAGATATTTTTGAAGATTTAAGTAATGAAATCGTAGAGAACAATACAAGTGAAAAAGAAGATGATGATACAATAGATGTTTCTAAATTATATGAGCAAAATCATGATTTTATAGGGTGGCTAAAAATAAAAGATACAAATATAAACTATCCAGTAATGCAGACAGAAAAAGAAAGACAGGATTATTACTTGCATAGAAATTTTTATAAAGAATACTCACAATTAGGTACACCATATATTGCAGAGGCTTGTAATATAAAGACAAGTGATAATATAATAATATATGGTCATCATATAACAAATAATAGAATGTTTGGAGAGTTAGAAAAATATAAAAATCAAAATTTTTATGAAAATCACAAAATCATAAATTTTAGTACAATTTATGGAAAAGCAGATTATGAAATAATTGCAGTATTTAAAACGGTTGCATATACAGGTTTTAAATATTACAACTTTATATATAGTAATTCAAGAGATGAGTTCGATACATTTATAAATAAATGTAAAGAACTCTCTTTTTATGAAACAGGAAAAACAGCAGAGTATGGCGACAAATTACTTACACTTTCTACTTGTGAATATTCAAAAAAAAATGGAAGATTAGTTGTTATTGCAAAAGAAATTACTAATATATTGGAGGAATAAAAAATGGCAGATATAAAAGTAAGAAAAAAAGAAAATACAACAATAAAAACATTAGATAGAACAGCAATAATGAGTAGTAAAATAAAACAAAATATTGTAGATGTGAAAGATAAAACAAAAGAAACTTATGAGAAAAATGAAAACTCTGGGCAAGAATATGCACAGAATAAGATACAAAACACTATTTCAAATACGACTTATTATGGCATAAGAAAAGCAAATCAAATAGGAAAAAAGAGTGCAAAAAGGACAGCAGAAAATATAAAGAATATAAAGAAAAATATACAAAAGGGAAAACAAAAAATAAAAACGGCAAAAGAAACTATAAAAAAGGTAAAAAAAGCAGGAGAAAGAACAGCAAAAACAATAAAAAATTCAATAAAGACAGCAAAGCAAAGTATAAAAACAACAAGAAGAACAATAAAAACAGCTGAAAAGACAACAAAAACAGCCATAAAAACAACAAAGCAAGTAGCAAAAACTACTGTAAAAGTAGCACAAAAGACAGTACAAGTAGCAAAAGCAACTGTTAAAACTACTATAAAAGCAATTCAATTAGCAGTAAAAGCAACTATTGCAATTATAAAAGCAATAATTGCAGCAACACAAGCATTGGTTTCAGCAATTATTGCAGGAGGCTGGGTAGCAGTTGTTATAATAGTGGTAATTGCTTTAATTGCAATGATATGTACTTCGATATTTGGTATTTTCTTTTCAAATGAAAAAGATGTAGGCGATAAAACAATGAGTTCTGTAATTAGTGAAATAAATATTGATTTTACAAATAAAATAACGGAGATTCAAAAAAATAACGCACATGATGACTACGAAATAAATTCTAATAGAGCAGAATGGAAAGATATACTATCAGTTTATGCAGTTGTAGTTAGTAATGGAGAAGAACAAACAGATGTAATAACTTTAGATGACAAAAAAATAGATAAGCTGAAAAGTATATTTTGGGAAATGAATACAATTTCTTCAAAAGTAAATGAAGAAGAAAGAGAAATTGAAATTATAGAAGATAACGGAACTAAACGAAAAGAAAAAGTAAAAAGAAAAGTCTTATATATTGATATTACAAGTAAATCAGTTGAAGAAATGATAGAAAAATATCATTTTAATAATAAGCAAAAAGAACAAATTGCAGAATTACGAAAAGAAGAATATAACTCTTTATGGTCTAATGTAGTTTATGGATCATCAATAGGAAGTACAGATATAGTCGAAGTTGCAAGAAGTCAAATAGGAAATGTAGGAGGACAGCCATACTGGAGTTGGTATGGATTTAGTTCTAGGGTTGAATGGTGTGCTTGTTTTGTCAGTTGGTGTGCCAATGAGTGTGGTTATATTGAAAAAGGAATAATACCTAAATTTGCAGGGTGCGAATCAGAGGGCGTTTCTTGGTTTAAAACCTGTGGCTTGTGGAAAGACAGAGGATATTCTCCAAAAGGACGGAGATATTATATTTTTTGATTGGGCTGATAGTAATGACGGAAAAGCAGACCATGTAGGTATAGTTGAGAAATGTGAAAATGGAAAAGTATATACAATAGAGGGTAATACAAGTAAAGATTCTTGTAAAGCAAAAGAATATGATATAAACAGCAGTGTAATACTTGGTTATGGGACACCTATGTACTAATTTGCAAAAAGAGTAGTTTTTTGTTAAAATAAAAAAGAACACGAAAGGAAATGTATTATGAAACTAAAAAGATTTGATGTAGTAGAATTAAAAGATAATAATAGAGCAACTATTTTAGAAGAAAAAGGTAATAATGAGTATTTTGCTGAAATAGTCAATCCGTATGGAATTACATTAGGAAATAAAATTATTTCAAGTAGTAAAATAGATAAAATTATATATCCAATAGAAAAAAAGATGTAAAAAATGCACGATATTCACTAAAATAGTGAATATCGTGATTTTTTTTACTTTAAAGGGGGACAAAAACAAAAAAATATGATATAATGCAAATGTATGTTATAAAAGCATGAAAGAGGAATAATAAAAAATGGAAGATAAAATCTTGAAACAAAATATTAGCAGATTAGGTATTAGCGATAACGCACTAGAAATATTAAAAAAAGAGAATATTATTACAATAGAACAATTATGTAGGAAAAATAAAACAGAACTTAAAGATATGGAACTATTGCAAAAAGATATTCATAAAATTGAAATTGAATTACAACTATTAGGATATAACTTAAAGAATAACTTATAGATATAAGAATATGAGGTAAAAATGAAAGAAATAACATTTCCAAACCTAAATTTAAAATTTACATTAAATAGTATAGCAATAAGTTTAGGTAATATACAAATATATTGGTATGCTATTTTTATAGTAAGTGCATTTGCAATAGCAATACTTTTTTGTAAGAGAGATGATGGAAAATATAATATAAAATATGAAAATATATTGGAAGTATTTTTGCTTATAATACCAGTATCTATTATATTTGCAAGATTATATTATGTGATATTTAGATTAGACTATTATATTCAAAACCCAATAGAAATTTTTAATATACAAAATGGTGGACTTGCTATTTATGGAGGAATAATAGGTGCAATAATAACAATAGCAATATATTGCAGAATAAAAAAAATAAATATGTTAGATATTTTAGATTACATAGCACCATTTTTAGCATTAGGACAAGCAATTCGGAAGATGGGGAAATTTCTTTAATGCAGAGGCACATGGATCAATAACAAATAGTATATTAAAAATGGGTATTATTGAAAATGGAAATTATATAGAAGTACACCCAACTTTCTTATATGAATCTATTTGTACTTTTATTATATTTATATTTTTATACTCTATTAGAAATAAAAGAAAATATAAGGGACAAATAACATATACATATTTGTTTTTATATGGATTTGTAAGAGCAATTATAGAGGGATTACGAACTGATAGTTTAATGTTAGGAAATTTAAGAATTTCACAAATATTATCTATTATATTGTGCATAGTATGTGGAAGTATTTTAATCTATAAAAAAGTAAAAGGAAAAAATAAAAATGAATAGGAAAAAAACAATTTTTGTTGGAATTATCATTTTTTTTGTGATTATTATATTAGACCAAGTAACAAAAGTCTTTTTTATAAATAAAAATATCAATATAATGCCAGGAGGACTTTTAGAATTTAATTATACAGAAAACACAGGAATAGCATTCAATATAGGTATAGGAAATGTTTTTACAATAGGAATAATAAATATATTAGTTTTAGGTTTAATCGTTATCTTTATAGTAAAGAGCAAAAATAATTTAAGAGTCTTAATACCATTATTCTTGATACTTTCTGGAGGAATAAGCAATTTGATAGATAGAATATTTAGGGGATATGTTATAGATTTTATAGATATACTAGATTTTCCAAATTTTAATTTAGCAGATATAAGTATTACAATAGGAATTATATTACTAATATATATAATAATTAAAAGATAGCATATTGGAACATAAGGAGAAATAGACAATGATTTTTAATCTGGAGTATATAACGAATTATATTGATAAAAAAATTCAAGAAAATGAAAACATAATAGTAATTACTTTTCACGAATTAAAAGTACAAGAAAATTTATCAAATGAGCAGATAGAATACTTTTTAGATAAATCTAAAATAAGATTAGTTAATCTAGGTTATAAAATTTACGAGGAAGGAGATACATATACATTAGATGGAGAAACACATTTAATTGAAAACAATATTTATTATGTAGCAATGAAGAATGAGAAAAACTAGAGCAATAAATTCATTAAAAAACATATACAAAATCTAAAGTTTGTGATATAATTGTGTTGGCAAATATATTATAATAAAGGAGAAGGTAATGGATTTTATTTATATTATACTGGCTTTACCAATATGTTTTTGTATTTTCAAGTTTTATTTTATACCAGTTTTAAAAGTATATAACAGTTTGCCAGTTGTAGAAAAACTAAATGATGAAGAACTAGCTTATGATTTCAAGATAAGACATGGTATATTATATTCATTGATGGATTTATGGATTGCTACTGCTATATATATTGCAAATATTATCTTAACACATCAAGAAGAAATTGCTCAAATGAATATCGAATTTAATGTAAATGAAAATACGATTGGTAAAATAATTATATTATTTTTAGGAGTTATTCCTATTTTGATTATACCTATTCTATTTATTATTTACTTGATAAAACACCATTTCGCATTAAAAAAATATGAATTTAAAAAACATAGTAGAATTGGTGTAGAATTAACGCAATTTATAGTAGGTATAACATCTTTCATTAGTTTTCCTTTTGGAATAGGAGTTAAACTTGCTGCTATAATACTTGATGTGATTATATCTGGAAGTGGAAAAAGTAAGACTAAAGTATCATATAGTTCTTTTAGAGATTCAAAAGGAGAGTCAAGGCTTATAACAACAATTACCGATACAGAAACAGGTTATGGCGAATCTTATTGGAAAGATGATAAAGGAGAAACTCATACAACATATCATTATAGATAGGTTTTAATAATAATATAGATAATAAAAATTGGAGGAAAAAATTTATGAAAAAGAAAATTTTAGGTTTGGGAGTTGTATTAATTCTTATAGGAATGTTAGTTTTATTGACAGGATGTGGGGATAAAACCACAAATACTAATGATAGCTCAACAATTAATACAGAACAAAATAATTCAAACGAACAAAAAGAAGGTATATCTATATCAGAAGTAGTTGAACCTTTTGCTAATGGATATGCCATTGTAAAAGGAACAGATGGAAATAAATATGTTATTGATGAAAATGGAAATGTTACATATACAATTAACTTTGATAAATATACTTTTTCTAATGGATATATCATAGTAGATAATGATTATATTATAGATGCAACAGGTAAAAAAATTCTTGAAGAAGATGACACAAAATCATATTTAGCAATAAGTAAAAGTGGATATGTAGTTGTCATGACACAATCAAGTAGCTTATCAGGGGTATCTAATAAAGTAGATATTGAAGATTTAAACGGAAATAGTGTTTATAGCTATGATAAAGAACTTAGTCTTGAAGACTGTAAATATATTACAGGAGATTTATTCCGACTAAACAGTACTTTTATAAATGCAAGGACAGGGAAAACTTTTAAAGATGATAATGGGGATATACCAGAAATAAAGGGAAATGCAGTAGATGGAAAAATTTATGCTAAATCGGTAAATCATCAATATATTATAAGTGAAGATTTGGAAGAAGTATTTACAGATCAGCAAGATATGTGGTCAAAATTTGATATTCTAGGTATTATAAATGATAAATACTTTTATGCAAAAACAGATGATAATAATTATGGTATATATGATATGAAAGGAAAATTAGTTAAAGATTTGACAGACGGAGGTATATCATATATATTTGAAAATGATGATGTTTATTATGTAAAAAGTAACACAGGATATATTTATACATTAGACTCTAATTTTGAATATATAACAGAACCTATAAAAAATACATCAACATTACTTCCAACTGAAAAGGGAATTATTGGATTTATAGATAGCAAAGTATATTTATTAGATAAAACTTTAGAATTTAATAAAGAATTATCATATATCTCTGATTTTTCAGCAAGAGATATTAATAATGACATTATGAAAAGTACAATGAATGGTTTTACTTATTATTTAAAAGACAAATTCCTATATAGTGATAATAATATAATATACAATTTAGAAACAGAAAAAGCTGTGGAAATATATAAATAAAAAGTTAAAAAAGTATGATAAGTAAAATAGGGTTACAATATTGTAACTCTATTTTTTGTGAATTATCTTGAAAATATATACAAATTTTTGAATTTATGCTATAATTATTTTGGATTTTTTTATTAAATTAGAGAGGAGAAAAGCTATTATGTTAAAAACCATTAAAGAATATAAAAATACAATTATTATATGTGTATTAGGAATTATTGCCTCATTATCACAATTACTAGTAGAATATTTATTAACAAATAAAGGAGAAAAATCAGTTGGATTTTTTGAAATGTATGCATTTGTAATTGCTTACTACATAATATTTAGAATAGCTTTAGTAATAATACATTCCATTTTATGCCTATTAAAAATTACAAAATATGAACCAGAAAGTTGTTCATATATAAAAGATGAATTTGAAAAAAAATTAAGAGAAAAATGGAATATTCAATATCAAAAACAAATGGATAGATACAAAGCAAGGATATGTTATATGGTTATATGGATATTATTTTGGTTTATAGCTTCATTGGTTTCAGGACATGGAATTTTTACAGCATTATTTATGACTTTTGTATTTGGTATACTTCCTTTTTTAATAGTAGTTGCTCCACTTCCACCAGAAGAATATACTGGCTCAAGCAGTAGTGATGGCATAAGAGGAAGTATATCTAACACAAAAGCAAATATTCAAAGAAAGATATATGCAACAACATGGAATTATGGAAAAAATTATAGCGAAACTACTTTTAGAGATGAAAATGGTAAAAAAGTTGGAACATCTAGTACGCTAAAATGGACTGATGGATATAGTGAAACAACTATAAAAGATAAAGATGGTAATAAAACTGGTTCTATTGATCATTTTAAGTTTTAAAGAATTAAATTTTGAGGGGGTGAAAAAAATGAAAAAGAAAATTTTAAGTTTAAGCATTATTGCAATACTTATGATGATGTTATTTTTATTAACTGGATGTGGCAATAAAGAAAACGAAAATAATCAGGATAATCAAGATAATATTGAACAACAAAATCAAATTTCGCAGGAAGAAGCATTAGAAATTGTTACTAATTTAATTAGACCAACATATTCAACTGCTTATATAGAAAAAATAGATGTAGATATAACAACCGAAAATATCAATAATGAGTCTTATTTGAATTATTATGTATTTAGAACAATAATAGGAGAGGACTTTTACACACTAGTAGTAAATAAAAATACATCAAAAGTATATTTATTTGATGAAAATAATCAAAATAATTTGCAAGAAATAACACAAGATAATATGACTCAATACATAAAAATAACAAAATATACAGGCAATGGATATACAATTTTAATTAAAGATAATGGCAATTGTCATTTAAGCATAGATACAAGAGCAGGTGCAGATGATGGAGAATATGCAGATGAAGATGGTACTTACATTATAGAAAACAGTAAAATTACAGTTACATTAAGTAGTTCAAAAAAATATGAATTTAATATAACAGATTTAAACACAATTACAATAATAGAACAAGAAAAAGTAAGTTCCGAATTTGGAGTTGGTACATACAAAGCAAAAGAAACAGATGGGCAATATGTTATTGAAATCAAAGAAAATAACAAATGTCATTTTCAAGCACAAAGTCCGTTTTTGAATATAAATTCAGATGGAACATATACATTAAGCAATAATGCAATAACATTTAAGCTAAACTCTGGAAAGACAATTAACTGTAGTATAAAAAACAATAATCAAATATATTGGAGCGACGAAAGTATGACATTTTTCAAAAGTTAGAAGGGAGAATATATAATTATGAAAAAGAAAATTTTAAGTTTAGGAATAATAACAATTTTAGTTATGATGTTAGTTTTATTAACAGGTTGTGGAGATACAGAAAATAGTAGTTCAAATACAGACAACAGCAAATCAAATAAAGAAGAAAGTATCAAAGATGCATCAATATATGGAACTTGGGTAGATGAAAATGAAAAAAATTCTAGTATGGATATTGTTTGGGTTTTTGATGAAAATGAAGTATATTGGAGTAATAGATGGTATGAATCTTATGGAACATATACAATAAAACCGAATAACAAAATTCAAATTACTTTAAATAAAAATGGAGATTTTGATGGAAGAAACACAGAATATACATATACAGTATCTGATGGGAAAATGTCTTTAATTCCAGATGATGATAGTGTAAAATATGATAATTTAGTAAAAAAAGATGAGATAATTTTAGATTCGGGAACTTATGATAGTTCAGGATTTGATTGGGAATCACACAATATTAAAATAAATGGGGATGGAACTTGCCATGTAACATTTTTAGATGAAAAATATAACATTGATTCTGATGGAACATATACATATACACCTAAAGGAAAAAAGATTGAAATCACATTAGATTCTGGAGAAGTTTTAAATTGCGTTAAGGATTCTCATGGAATTAGATGGACTGATGAAAATTATTTATTTTATGATTAAAATCTAAGGGGGAAAGTATGGAGAAGAAAATTTTAAGTTTAGGAATAATAGTAATCTTAGTTATAATGTTGGTTTTGTTGACAGGTTGTGGAGATACAGAAAATAATAAATCAAATGAAAATATTAAGATAAATAAAGAATATCAAGAATATATTGATGCCATTAGAAATGATGAAGCTGGTGATTTTTTTAGTAATTATACATTAGGAGAATTATTTGATAATGCTTTAACAGATTCAGTTTGGGATCAATATATTAGAGAATTACCTGGAGGAACTAATAAGATTTTGATTAGCGTAAAAGGTAATAACAAATTTAATGAAAATGAAGTAACAGAAGTTATATACGAAGTAAATAAAGAAACATTAGAATACAAATATTATAGTATGTATGTTGACAATGAAAAAGGTGGTAATCTAACGACGCTTATGAAAGATTCTTCTAATGATTTAGATGAACAAAAAAACAATCAATAAAAGTCTATTTATAATAATTTCGCAAAAATAATTTAAAAAATACTAATAGAGTTGCAATAATGTAACTCTATTTTTTGTTATTGAAAAATATTTTATAGTAAATTAAAAAGAAAGAACAATATAGTTTTATCGTTCTTCCTTTATTTCCTTAAATACTCTATACAAGTTTTTAATAATTCATCAGCAGAAATATTAAAAATTATAGAAAATCCGAGCTAATTCATATTCCTTTATAATTCTATCTTCACTTTCAATTTTCTTTAAAGAATTTATAGACATATCAATACCAAGTAATTGAAGTTTATCGCATAACTGTTCTTGAGTTAAATTATTTTGCACTCGATATTTTTTTATTATTTTACCAATAGCATTAAGTTTTCCATCTTTATATTTAATAGTGCTTTTCATAATAATATATTTTCTCCAAAATATTTTTTACTTATGAGTTGATTTTAATATAAAATTATGATAATATAAGGTTGAAGACGACACTTGACTAAATATACATAATAAACAGAATATAAATATATAAAAGGAGAATGTTATGTCTAAAATTAAAGAAAATTTGATTTATGTAGGTGTAAGTCTAACCATAATAATAGGTGCAATAATTCTATTTTTCTATTTTAGTTCGCAGAATGATGATAATGTGTATATATACCTAAAGGGAGAAAGCGACAGAGTTAGAACATCTGTTGGAGAATATTATTTGACAGAAGATGAGAAAAACAATATATACAAAGAACTAGATGATATTGATACCTTAATAGCCAAAAAGGAAGACCCTATTACAACGAATAATACAATTCGTGAAATTCATAATAAACTAATACTAATGGAGAAAAATAACATTGAAAATAAAGTAAATATACAATCTTAATATTAAGTATATAAAAAGACGGAATAAAATTACCATGTTATCCGTCTTTTTTTATTGAAAGATATACATTATAAAATTTTTAATCTTGTTCCACATCATCAAACATTGGATCTTCAAAAAATTCTGATAATTTCATATCAAAGCCCTCGCAAATATGTAATAAAGTTCTTAAAGTTGGCAAATCTCTTTTTCCACTCATAAATGCAGATAAAGTAGCCATAGGAATACCAGTTGATTTATATAGTTTCCACATATTCATATTTTTTTCTTTAAAAATAACCTTTATTCTTTTTCTAATTGCGTCAGAAAGTGTCATAATATCGCCTCCAAAAAAATTATAGCAAGAGGCAAACTTAAAATACTCTACTCGTGTAAAGGTTTTGAAAAATAGTTTACAAAAGTGAAGTAATCTATTGAAGTAGAGTAAAAAATATGCTAAAATGAATATAGTTTACTCAAGTAAAGTTTTTTTATTTTTCCGACACATTTCGACAAAAAATATAAAAAAAATGTTATATAATGGAAATGTAATGCCAAATAACTTCACATTACAAATATTATATTAAAAGGAGAATAAGAAAATGAATAATGTTATTGTTAAACACAAAATGGATAAGTTGGGTAGAGTAGTAATTCCTAAAGAAATAAGAAAGCAATTCAATATTGTAGAAGGGCAAAAACTAAACATTTTTATTAGGAATAAAAATGTTATTTTAGGAATAGATACATCACAGGAAAATGGAATATTAGGAACTATTGATGAGTTAGGTAGAATTTTAATATTTTGTCAGATTAGAGAAAAGGCAAATATTGAAGTGGGACAAGCACTTAATGTTTATACAGGGGATAATGAAATAATCTTACAAAAATGTTAAAATTTCAATGAACTGATAATATTTTTTTACTTTCTAATTCACGATATTCGTGCAAGAAAGAGGTGGTATATATGCACGAAGAAAATACGATAGATAACAATAGTAAATATCTTTTAAATCGCAAATTAAAAGTGTTAATTGCTGATGATGAAAAAAACATGATAGATGAGATAATATCTAATATAGATATTGAAAATAAAGATTATGAAATAATAGGTTATGCTTTAACTAATGAAGAAGAAAGAGAAAAAATAGAAGAATTAAAACCAGATATTGTAATAACGGATATTTTTAGGGGTAGTGTAGGACAAAAAAATGCAGGAGGGCTAGACATTATAAGAGAATACTCGGAAAAATATTTTTTACCAAGATTTATTGTTATTTCATATACACCAGATTTTATAGCAGATAATATTATAGGAACATACTCAAAGAATCCTAAAGTTGATTATGATATGATGAAAAAACAATTACACGCTATAAAAATAACAGAACGCTCTATTTTCATGCGTGGATATGAAGAAAGAAAAACAAAAAAGGAAAAAACAGAGAATAAAAAAGAAAGTTTAATTGAAAAAATAAAAAAAGCAATATTTGAATAAAAATAAAAATAATCCAAGCAATTCAAAATTGGATTATTTTTTATTCTAATTCCTTATCAGTTCCGTTATATAATTCGTCCATTGTGATATTAAAAACTTTAGCAAAAATTAAAGCCTCATAATCTCTAACCATTCTCTTATTATGCTCTATAAGGTAAATATCAGAATGATATAAATTAAGACCATATAAGTCAATTTTTTGGCAGAGCTGTTCTTGTGTATATTCATTTTTTAATCTATATTTTTTTATATTAGCACCAATGATATTGGCTTTGTTATTAAATCTTTTTACTCTCAAAAAATTATCATTCCTTTCATAATTATTCTTTATAATTTTAGTATAAAAAATTCATTTTCTTGCACGAATATCGTGAAAATGAAATATATTGATAAAAAGAAAAATGTCGAAAATTGGCATTAAAAACTTGTATTTATTTACATAATATGTTATAATACAGTTATTGCTAGAACTATTGGAGGTATTTAGAATGTCCGAAATAAATCCATATTGGAATAAAATATTTTATACTGTCGCAATTACAAAGAGTTTCACAAAGGCAAGTGATAAATTACAATTAAAAAAATCGACAGTAAGTAGAAATATAGATCAATTAGAAAAAGAATTAAATGTAACATTGTTTTATAGAGATAATAAAGGTGTAAGTTTAACAGCTGACGGAGAAAAATATTTTGAATTTATAGATAAAGGTTTAGGTTATTTTGAGGCAGGAGAAAAATTAGTAAAAGCAAACAATGACATAGAAACTGGAGAAATTACGATAGGTGCATTATCTCACATATCTCATTTTTATTTGATAGAAAAAATTGAAAAGATAAAAAAAGATTATCCAAATTTAAGTATAAAAATACTAACTGGTGCGACAGGAAAAAATTTAATAGAACTATTAGAAAATCATAAAATAGATTTTGCGTTAGATAGTACAACAATGATTATTAAAAATAAAGATATTCAAAAAGAAGAATTAAAAAGAATAGACAATATTTTTATATCAAATAAACCACTAGAATTGAAAGAACTAAAAGAATTAGAAAATATGAAATTGATACTGGGATTAGAAAATACAAGAACAAGTCAAGAGTTGATAGAGTTAATGAAACAACATGATGTAACTATAAAACCAGATTTAGAAATTGATATTACTGAATTAAAAATAGACGCAACAAAAAGAAATTTAGGCTTGGGATATGTTATGAGAGATTCTGTAAAAAATGAACTAGATAATAATGAATTATATGAAGTAAAATTACCTATTAAATTGCCTAGTTCATCAGTAAATTTATTATATTTAAAAGGACAACTAACAAGTATTGACAAGAAATTTATAAAAGATTATCTAAAAAAATAAATATAAAGTACCATAAGTTCATAAATTAAAACTAAACTTGTGGTACTTTTTTTGCAACATGAGTTGCAAAAATGGGTAATATACAAAAATCAAAAATGCGTATATAATATTAGTGTAGATTTTAAGAAAAGAGGAATTGTAATGATAAAAGACAGAGAAGTATGCTTATTTCTTACACTAAACTGTAATCAAAAATGTAAATATTGCCATAGATTTTTAGGAATAAATGATTTAGATTTAGAACATAACAAAGAAGTAATCAATAAAATTGCTGAAGATGGAATATCAAATATGACTTTTACAGGTGGAGAGCCACTATTATACCCTAATATTTTAGAACTTTTAAAACTTGCTGAAGAAAAGGGAATAAAAAGTAAGTTAATAACAAATGGGCAAATATTGGCTACAAATCCAAAAATAAGAGAAGTATATAATCATTTAGATACTATAACATTGTCAATAGATTCAATAAATAACGAATTAAACGAAAAAATGGGTAGAGGCTATAATCATTTTAATAATATAAAAACTGTACTAGATACTTTAAGAGAATACTATGTAAAAGTTAATATAAATACAGTTGTCAGCAAAATGAATATAGATTATCTTCAAGAATTAGGAGAATTTTTGAATGATTATAATATAAATGCTTGGAGAATATTCAAATTTGTACCACTTCGTGAAACAGCAAAAATAAATGAAAAACAATTTGAAATATCAAAGGTAGATTTTAGAATACATAGACCATTGTTTGCTAGTTTTCCAAATATACAAAAAGTTGAATATAGGGAAGATAATGACATGGAAAACAAATATGTTCTTATTATGCCTAATGGAAATGTAGTAGTTACAGAAAATAAAGAAGATGTTACAATAGGAAACATATTAGAAAATAGAATAAGTGAATTATTAGAAAATAGAACAGTTACAAAAATTCCACAAGTTGTTAGAAAGATTAGAACTTTAATCGCATATAATGATGAAACTGTAAGTAATAATATAGCAAATGCTATTAAAAATTTGAACTACATAGATGTAGTGGGTGTTACAGCAAGTGGAGTTGATACATATAATAAAATCGTTGATTTGGAGCCAGAAATTGTATTTACAAAATTTGACTTAAATGATATGAACGCAATAGATGTTATACAAAAATCGAAAATGAAACTTGATAAAAAAATGCCAATATTTAATCTTATTGCTGATAATTTATCTAAAGAACAATTTAATGAAATAACTAATCTAGCAGGAGATAAAATCAATGCCTTTATACCAGAGATGAATAAAGAAAAAAGAATAGCAACTATTCTTAAAGATTATAAAGAATTTAGTGAATAAAAATAAAGCAAGAATATAAGATTTACTTAATTCTTGCTTTTTAAATTGTTTAAATATTTTATAAATAATTGCAAAAATGTTCTTGAAGAAAGTTTTGCTAAATTTCCAAAGATACTAAAATATAATTTTTGTCCGTCTATATTAGTTGAAGTGTTTATTGTATCTATTGTATGTCTAATCTTGTTTTTTACATCTTCTTTTGTAATATCAAATTCCAATGCTACTTTTCTATAAATATTGTCTAAAGTATAAAAATCTTCTGGGTAATAATAACATTTAAATATTGCAGAAACAAGACATTGTGAGCCTAAAGTATAAGTATTTATTCCTAATTGTAATAAAATATCTTTCACTTGTTTTGTAGAAATGTTTGGTATTTCATACTTGGTTTTTAGATCTATTAGAGTTTTCTTTGCCTCTTTTTTATCAATAGGTTGTTCTAATACCTCATAAAGCACACTTGTATGTTTTAATAGTAATTTATCTTCTGGCTTTTCTACTGATAATATTAAGTTACATTTATTATTTTCATAAGGTAACATAGATATTCTTTCCATAACATCAGAGTATTTCATATCTGATATATTAGAATCCAATATTATGATATTAGGTTGCAAATTCCTACATTTGCATAATGTTTCCTTTCCAGTATTAGAAGTAATTATTTCAAAATCATTGTTATTTTTAAGAAATGGAAAATCATTTAAGTCTGTTTGAACATTTTTACTTCCAATCAAGACTTTAGTCATTCTTCTCCCTCCAAGTAAAATAAAATGTTTACATAAATTATAGCACTATATTTAAAAAAGTGCAATAAAAAATGTCAAAAAAAGTAAATTTTTTCCTGCCCAAAGTTACACCTTTTTACAAGTTACAGAACTTTTTTACGAGTATCAGCGACTTTTAACACAAATAAAAAAAATGGGTTTATAATGCAGGTAACTTAATCAAAGTCTAAAAGGTTAAACATAAGAATTTTTGGAATACAAAAGATAAATTCTTTAAATATTTAATTTTAGACTTTGATTTTTTATAGTTAATAAAACTATTAAAACTCCTTTTAGAATGGTTAAGCCAAAATTCCAAAGGAGTTTTGTGCGTTTATGCTTGTGTTATATCAAAGTCTAAAATTAAAGAAATGTAGAAGTCCACCAAGCCTTTCGATTTGAAAAAACAAGTCGAAAGGAGAATAAAAAGTGGATATTAGACCAATAAGAAATAGAAATAAGGATAATCCTTATCATTTATTTAGTGATGAAAATAACAACATATATGTAGTAACTATAACTAATGAAGATGGAGAAATAAGAGTATCAATAACAAAGGAATTATTTGAATTACTAGATGAATTGGAAAAAAATGAGGCAAAAATAATACAACAAGATAAAAGACATTTAGAACAAAAATTAAAATATACTACTTCGGAAAATGATGAACAACTTGAACAAAACGAAATACTAGAAATTATTTTATATAAAAGAGCAAAAGAAAAACCTATAAGTCTTGAAGATAAAGTTATACAAAAAATAGAATATGAAAGATTAAATCAAGCAATAAATTCATTATCAGAAATGCAAAGGCGAAGAATCCTTTTATATTTTAAACATAATTTATCTTTTTCACAAATTGGAGAAATAGAAGGCTGTAATAAAATGGCTGTGAAATTTAGTATTGATAAGGCTTTAGAGGAATTACGAAAAAAGTTTTTTGAAAAAAATTAAAAAATTTTTCAATTTTGACTATACGATTGGCGATTTTCTGTACCAGTAAATAGGAGGGTTAAATCTCTTACTTGTTTTCTTAAAACAAAAATTTATTGGTACATTGAAAATTGAATAGAAATTTATTAAGTACAGACCTCATACATTTGAGCTAGTTAAATACAAAACTTTCTGAAGAAAGAATTGTAATACTTAAATATTAAGTCAGCTAACTTAATAAGGCGAAGATAAATAGTATGAGCGAGAAACTTTTGTATAGTCATAGAACGAGCGTTAAAAGCGTCCCACGCCTTGAATACAAGTCGGACAGAGTCGGACAGGGGAAACAGAACCACCTATGAAAGTGTTTAGCAAACACTTGCTTAATGAATTAGTTGAGAAGTTAGAATAGAAAAGAAAAATGATGAACTCTGAAAAATGGCATTGTAATATTACTATGTTTCACTCATTTTCAGAGTTCATTTTTACATAAGGAAAGGAAAATTAAAATGTTATTAACAATAATTTTAATAATTTTTATTATAATTGCTGTTCTAATGTATTTAGTTATATTAGGAGCAAACAAAAATAAAACAGATATGGAAAAATGGATAGATGAGGCAGAAGAAATAATAGCAAATGAAAAATGGAGGCAAGAGCATAATGATAAACAAAATAAGAAGAAAAGAAATATATATAGCAGATTTAGGAAACACAATAGGGAGTGAGCAAAAAGGTCGCAGACCAGTTTTGATTATTCAAAATGATATTGGAAACAAACATAGTCCTACAACAATAATTTTACCCATGACAAGAAGAATAGAGAATATATCAAAACTTCCTACCCATGTGATAGTAAATCCATTTGGAAATATGAGATATAAAGGAATAATCTTTGCAGAACAAGTAAAAGTCATAGATAAAAGAAGATTAAAAAAATATATTGATATACTACCAGATAAATACATGAAAGAAGTAAATCATGCAATGGAAATTGCAGTAGGATTAAATGCAGAAAGGAGTACAAATGGAATTTATAGACAATAACCATAAAAGGTTTTATGAAGAAAAAAATATTATATTGGAAAGATATAATAAAACAGATGTATATTATAAATCATTAGTATATACTTTGGGAATTTGTGAACAGACAAGAGAAAAATTTGATTCTATATTTGATATTAGAAATGGAGAAATAAATATTGATTCATTACAAGAAAGTTGGCAAACAAATACAAGTAAAATAGTAACAAGAATGGCTTTTAATTTATGGAACGGATGTAATTATGAAAGTCAAGAAGACGCAGAAAAAGGAAAAATATCTAATAATTATAACATTAGTGATATATTCTGTTGTAATTATGCACCTTATTTTTTTGAAGCAATAAAAATAAGGTATCCAGAATATTTTAGAGAATATCAAAGTAATAAGGTTGTTATTTTAGATAATCAAAAACAAAATGATGATAAAGAATATGGAGCATATATAAGAATAGATCATTGCAATAATGAACTATCAGCAAATATTGAATTAGAAGAAAAAAAAGAACAAATACTAAAATATTGCAAAGAAAATAATCTTAATGTAAGCCATATATTTTGTGATATTGGATTTTCTGGTAAATTAGAAAAGAGAATATCAATAAAAAAATTAGTAGAAGAAGTAAATAAAGGAAAACTAAAAGGAATCGTAGCAATATCATTAGAAGAAATTATAAGAGAACAATTAACACCAACGAGAACATTTTTAGAGAGCATAAAGGGAGAAATAATTACAGTTCATGATGGAAAGATAAGTATCAAACAAGAAGATGTAAATAAAGAAATTTTGAAAGATATAGAAAAAGAAATGCAATCGGAATATAAAAAACAATTAGTAGAAAGACAAAAAAAAGGAAAATTAAATAAAAAAAGAATGCAAGAAAGATAAGCAAGTCGATAATGACTTGCTTTTTTTTCGTTAGGAGGGAAAAATGCAAAAATTAAATAAAAAAAATTACAAAATTAAAGAGGCAATAGCCTATTATATTTTAGGTTTAAAAAAGTACAATGAACAAATAAAGGAGATAAAAAAAGACCATTGGATAATAATTTTGAAATATGTATTAGAACATACAAGAGATGAAGTAGATACGAGAAATACTATCATAAAGAATAAAGAAATTTTGGATAAAATACCTTTTTCATGGGAATTAACATCAGATGATTTAGTTGCTTATGCTACTTGCATATTTTATGTTTTGACTAACCGAGAAAAAGAAATAACACCAGAAAAGATAGTTACAGAATTTTTATCAGAAATACATTCACATCATCCAAGAAAAACAATGAAAGAGGCTAATTTTATTTTAGATGAGTTTTTTCCAGAAATTAAAGAAGATACCAATAAATGAATTGGTATTTTTTTTAAATTGACTTAATATATTGTCTTTAGGAGGCTGGGTATGGAAAATGATTTTAAAATAAATGTATATTTTAGTGATGATGGAGAAGAATTAGAAAAATTATTGGCTAATTATTTAAGTAGTTTATTAGACAAGAAAGTAGTATGTGCTTAAAAAATAAATTTTATTGAAATTTAATATAAATTGTACATTTTACTTAAAAGTATAGTAAGTGTATAATTTTATTATAAATTCAAATTATTTTTATCAAGCATGGAAAGGAGGAAAAATGCTTGAAAAAATAAAGAAAATAATTTTTAAGGTAGCAATTTATATAAGATTATCTAAAGAAGACATGGATAGGGGGTATGATGATAGCGAAAGTGTAAAAAATCAAAGAATATTATTAGAAGAATATGTAAGAAGTTTAGGAGAGGAATATGAACTTGTAGATATTTATATAGACCAACGGATATACTGGAACAAACTTTAATAGACCAGATTTTCAAAGGATGATTAGTGATATTGAACAAGATAAAATAAATATGGTAGTAACAAAAGATTTATCTCGTTTAGGTCGTGATTATATAGGAACAGGAGAATATATTGAGAAGTTCTTTCCAGAAAAAAATATTAGATATGTTTCAGTAAATGATGGAATAGATACTTTTTATGATAATAACGGAAATAATGATATTGCTCCTTTTAAGTCTATTTTAAATGATATGTATTCTAAAGATTTATCTAAAAAAATAAGAAGTGCTTTACATACTATGCAAAGTCAAGGAAAATGGGTAGGTGGAAAAACACCATTAGGATATATACAGGATCCAGAAGATAAAAACCATTTAATAATTGACGAAAATGAGGCAAAAATCGTAAGGACTATTTTTAATATGGCAGTGGCAGGTAATTCAGTTGGAACTATAAGGAGATTTCTTGAAGATAATAATATTCCAACGGCAAATCAAATAAGATATAATCGTGCAACATTTTGGGATAATGGCACTATAAAAAAATTATTGAGGAGAGAAATATATACAGGTGTAACAATTCAAAATAAGAGAAGTAGAATAAGTTATAAAAATAGAAAAATGAGAGATAATCCAAAAGAACAATGGTTTATTGTAGAAAATACACATAAACCAATTATAGATAAAAAAACATTTGATGCAGTACAAAAAATGGAAATTGTCCAGAAGTATAATAGAAATGAAAAAAAACATTTTACCTTATTAGATGGCTTAATGTTTTGTTATGAATGTGGACACACGATTGGAATAAAACCAGATACTAGAAGAAATACTCTTAGCATTATATGTAATAATTACAGAAGAAACTCTAAATTACATCTTTGCACTTGTCATGGCTTTAGATATGATGAAGTAGAAAATAAAGTTTTAGAATATTTAAGAAAATTATTTTTAGATATAGACAGTAAAAAAGTTGAATTAAATGTTAAAAATAATAGAACATCTTATGATTATAAAAAACTAATAGAAAAAAATGAAAAAGAAATAGAACTAATAAATAATAAAATGGATATAATGTATATGGATAAATTAGACAATAAAATTAGCGAAGAAATGTATCAGAGAGTTCTAGGAAAATATAAAGAAGAAATACAAACGAAGAAACAAGAAAATGTAAAAATGAAAGAACACCAGAAAGAATTAGAAGAAGATAATAGTGAAAACATTACAAAAGTTATTAAAGAATTTTTAAGTTTAAAAAAACCGACTCCAGAACTAATGAGAGTAATTATCAATAAAATAAATATTCATCAAGATAAACAAATAGATATAATATTCAACTTTAGAGAGTTGAATAAAATTTAATTATATGCGTTCTAATTTGAACGCAACCAGAAGGTTTAGCCATTGGCTCAGGATTTGAAGCATCAACTACTCTAGGTTTTTCTTTAGCAATAGCTATTGCACTTCACGATGTGCCAGAAGGTTTGGCAATGTCTGTACCAATGAAAAATGGAGGAATGAAGCCATTAAAAGTCATGTTTTATGTAATTTTATCAGGAATAGCAACTGGTGTAGGAGCTTTAGTAGGAGCAATAGTTGGAAATATTTCGATATCAGTAATTGCAATATGTCTATCATTTGCAGCAGGAGCAATGCTTTATATAGTATCAGGAGAATTAGTACCAGAATCAAATAGATTATATCAAGGACGATTAACTGCAGTTGGAAACATGATAGGATTTATGGTAGGATTATTTGCAATGATTGTAAATGGGTAAGAATAAAGTTTAAATATTATTAAAAAATTACTTGTTTTTTTATAATTAATAGTGTAAAATTATTACGAACAAAAGTTTATATACTTTACATATTAAATAAACAAAATGTACAAGAAAGAGAGAATATATATGCAAGATTTATTAGAAGAATTAAACCCAAAACAAAGAGAAGCAGTAAAAAGCGCAGAAGGACCATGTCTAGTTATAGCTGGAGCAGGAAGCGGAAAAACTAAAGTATTAACATATAAAATTGCATATCTTTTGCAAGAAAAAGATGTAAAACCATGGAATGTCCTTGCGATTACTTTTACAAATAAAGCAGCAAATGAGATGAAGGAAAGAGCAGCAAAATTAATAGGAGAAAATATAAATGATTTATGGCTTGGCACTTTCCATTCAATTTGTGTTAGAATACTTAGAAAATTTATAGATAGACTCGGATTTGATACGTCATTTGCAATATTTGATACATCAGATCAAAAAACAGTAGTAAAAAATTGTTTGAAAGAACTAAATATTGATAATAAATTGTTTACGGAAAAGTCTGTTATGAATGAAATAAGCAATGCTAAAAATGAAATGCTTGAACCAGAACAGTATCTTTTTAAATATTCAGGAGACTATAGAAAAGAAATAATAGGCAAAGTTTACACATTATATCAAAAGAAATTAAAAGAAAATAATGCTATAGATTTTGATGATATTATTAATTTTACTATAAAAATTCTTATGGAAAATCCAGATATATTACAATATTATTCTGAAAAATTTAAATATATATTAGTTGACGAATATCAAGATACAAACAAAGCACAATTTACCTTAGTTACATTACTTGCTTCAAAATATGGAAATATTACTGTTGTGGGAGATAATGATCAATCAATTTATCGGTTTCAGAGGTTCAGATATAAAAAATATTTTAAATTTTGAGAAAGATTTTCCAGGAACCCAAATTATTAAGTTAGAACAAAATTATCGTTGTACAGGAAATATTTTAAAAGCAGCTAATGCAGTTATAAAGCATAATGAAAATAAATATGATAAAAAGCTTTGGACAGAAAATGAAGAAGGAGCACTTCCTGTTGTTTATTGTGGAGAAGACGAATATGCTGAGTCTAATTTTATAATTGAAAGTATAAACAGACTAAAAAGAGAAGAATATTTTAATTATTCTGATTTTGCTATATTATATAGAATGAATTCACAATCAAGAGCAATAGAAGATAAGCTAAGGATAGAAGGTGTTCCATATAAAATTGTTGGTGGACTAAAGTTCTATGAAAGAAAAGAAATAAAGGATACAATAGCATATTTGAGATTAATTGCTAATGAATCAGATAATCTTTCTTTAGAAAGAATAATAAACGAACCTAAAAGAGGTATTGGTAAAACAAGTATAGATAATGTTAGAGAAATAGCTGCACAAAATGGAATTTCTATGTATGAAGTTATAAAAAATGCAGATAAGTATATTCCAAGAATTTATAACAATACCAGAGAATTCATAAGTACAATTGAAGAACTAAGAAACTTAGATGTACCAATATCAGAACTTATTACTCAGACATTGAATAAAACAGGGTATACACAAAGTTTAAAGAATGAAAATACTTTAGAAGCAGAATCTAGAATTCAAAACTTGGAAGAATTTTTGACAGTTGCTAACGAATTTGAAAAAGAAGCAGTTGATAAATCTTTAACAGAATTCCTAAATGGGATATCTCTTTCAAGTGATACTGATAGCTTAGAAGATACAGATAATGTAGTTACACTTATGACTTTACATAGTGCAAAAGGGTTAGAGTACAAAGTTGTTTTCTTAGTTGGATTAGAGGAAGGAATTTTTCCAGGACATCAGTCAATGGACAATCCAGAAGATATAGAAGAGGAAAGAAGACTTTTTTATGTAGGAATTACAAGAGCAAAACAAAATCTATTTTTAACATTTGCTAGGAGAAGAACTATATTTGGTTCTACAAGTTATAATCCACCATCAAGATTTGTTAAGGAGATACCAAAAGATATACTTGATGGATATGAAGATGCAATGAAAGAAAAAGATGAAGATGAAGAATTTGAGGATAGCAATTTTGGATGGAACTATGGGGGAAAGTACAGCAAAAATAATTCTTATGAAAGTAAAGTAACAACATTTAAAATGAGTAATGAAGATTACTCAGGCTTTCAAAAAGAGAAAATTTCTAATAGTTTTGGTAGAACAGCAGAAAGCTTTTTAGCATCAATTCAAGCTAAAAAATCAAGCAGTACAGATATTAGCCAATATAAAGTAGGACAAAGAGTGTACCATAAGAAGTTTGGGGAAGGTGTAATATCTAAACTAGAAGCGGAAGATGATGATATTAAAGTTGATATTGACTTTGATAAAGCAGGGCATAAGAGATTAATGGCTAAATTTGCAGGATTAGAAATATTATCTTAATATAATAAAAAAGGTCGCCGAAATCATTGATTTTGACAACCTTTTTTTTGTCTTAATTATTACTAAAATTTTTCTGGCAAATATCAATAGCATTGTTTTTAATTATAAGTTTACCTTTTTCTTTCAAAACAGATACAAACAACTCTTTACTTGAATAATATTTACAAAATTCTGTAATTGAACTATAAAATAATCCAGTTTCTTCATATAGTTTGTTAACATTGCTTATTAATAAGTAATAATTATTAATATAAAAGTATAGTTCAATTTTTTTAGCAAAAAGCTTTATATTGGATAAATTTTTTCTTTTTAGATTATTACAAAAATTACAAAAATCATCAAAAGAATCAAATTTATATATTACTAAATCAGAGTCATCAGCCTTAGATATTTTTTTAGGAATAGCTGATTTTTTTGCATTTTTTAATTTAACAAGTTTTGTAACTGTAAATACAAAGCTTCCATTTTTCATGGCAGCAGCATCTATTTTTATTTTATAATCTCTACTATCAAAGCCAACTTCATCATATGCTTTTTCTAGTATTTCAATAAAAGAATGTTTTGCCTCACTTGAATCAGATATAAAATCATCAAAGTTATCACTATTTGGTAATTCATCATTTGATAAAAAAATCTTTAATTTGTTTTCACTGAGCTTTTGAAATTTCATTAAGTCCTCCTTGCATGATACAATATAACACAGAAAAGATAAAAAAGAAATACTTTTTAACAAAATATATTGAAAAAAAATCCAATTACATATATAATACTTAATATAAAAAAGCACGTTTCCGTAAGAAAAGATGGAGGTAAAAATGTTTACAAGAGAAAAAGGTACTTTAGTACTAATAATATTTGTATTATGTGGTTTAGTAATAGGAGGATTAATAGGCGAGCTAACTAAAGATGTATCATGGCTTAGCTGGTTAGCATATGGACAAGAATTTGGACTTTCAACTCCAATTACTTTAGATTTAGGAGTAGTACAATTAACATTAGGACTAATGTTTAAAATTAATGTATCAAGTATTGTAGGTATAATAATTGCAGTATTTATTTACAGAAAATTTTAGTTATTTTGGGGGCAGAAAGGAAAATTAATGCCACTAAAAATGAAAGAATTGCCAGTTTTGGAAAGACCATATGAAAAACTTGAAAAATATGGAGAAAGAATGTTATCAGATGCAGAACTACTGGCAATAATTATAAAAAATGGAACAAAAGAGGAAAATTCTATTGATATAGCAAATAGAATTCTTTTGATGTCTGATTCTTTAAAAGGATTGCAAATTTTATCTTTAGCAGAATTGAAGAACATAAAAGGAATAGGAAAAGTAAAAGCAATTCAGCTCAAAGCAATATGTGAACTTGCAAAAAGAATGAACCAAGAAAATGGAATTGGTATGCAGATAAAATATCCAAAAGATGTTGCAAGGATTTTTATAGAAGAATTTAAATTTGAAAAACAAGAAGTTCTAAAATTAGTAGTTTTAAATAGCAAAAATAGCATAATAAAAATCATTGATATTACAAATGGAGAAATTGATCAAGTAAGAGTGGGAATAAAGCAAATTTTATTGGAGGTAATTAGATTACAAGCAAATAGAATGATAGTTGTACATAATCATCCAAGTGGTGACCCAACTCCAAGCAAACAAGATTTAGAATTTACAAAAAAGTTATTAAAAGCTGCAAGTATGCTTGAGATAAAGCTATTAGACCATGTTGTAATTGGATATGATAAATACGAAAGTATATTTTCAAGAGAGGATTTTAAGAATGAAATTATTAGACTTTAGTTCAAAAGATATTGGTATAGATTTAGGAACTGCTAATATTTTGATTACTGTAAAGGGAAAAGGTATAGTTTTAAGAGAACCATCAGTAGTTGCAATAGATCATGCTACATCAGATATTGTTTCTACAGGAGCAGAAGCAAAAGAGATGTTAGGCAGAACTCCAGAGAATATTAGAGCCGTAAGACCAATGAAGGAAGGAGTTATAGCGGATTTTACAGCAACAGGACTTATGCTTAAAAATATGCTTAGAAAAGTTTGCAAAAAATATAATGCTGGTAAACCAAAGGTTGTAGTAGGTGTACCATCAGGAATAACAGAAGTAGAAGAAAGAGCGGTACAAGAAGCTTTTTTGCAAGCAGGAGCTAAGGAAGTACATTTAATAGATGAACCAATGGCATCTGCAATTGGAGCTGGGCTTAATGTATTAGAACCAAGTGGAAAAATGATTGTAGATATAGGTGGAGGAACTACTGAAGTTGCTGTAATTTCTTTAGGTGGAATAGTTACATCAACATCAATAAAAGTAGCAGGAGATGCTATAGATGAAGCCATAATATCATATTTAAAAAGAAAAGAAAATATTGCAATTGGTCAAGCACAAGCTGAGAATTTAAAGATAGAGTTAGGTTGTGCAATGCCTCTTGTAACAGAAATTACAAAAGAAATTAGAGGAAGAGATATTGATATTGGACTTCCAAAAACTATTCAAATATCTTCAAAACAAATTGAAGAAGCAATGGAAAAGCCAATAAGCGAAATAGTAGAAGCTATAATAAATACTTTATCAAATACACCACCAGAACTTGCATCAGATATATTACAAAATGGAATTTATATATCGGGTGGTGGAGCATTAATTAGAAATATTGATGGACTGATTACACAAAAGACTGGTGTAAAAACATTTATTGCTGATTCACCACTTGAATGTGTTGTAATTGGCACAGGAAAAACACTTGAAAATTTTGATAAATTAAAGAAAATTATATTAAATAGAAAACATTAATAAAAATTGTAAATTTTAAAAGGCATAATAAAAGATTAAGCTTCTAAAAATTATTAAGGTAGGAGGGCATAATGAAAAATAATAAAACAAGTATAATTGGAATTGTTATCACAATAGTTGTATTAGTGCTTATTGTTATAATATCTAATATTGGGACAAGTCAAATGAAATCATTCCAAACAGTTGTTAATAGTTTTTTTATGCCTTTTCAAAATGGATATGTCTATATAAAAAATAAAATAACAGGAAATGAACAGCAACTAAGTGATATAGAAACTTTAAAAAATGAAACATCTAGTTTAAGAGAAGAAAATTCTAAACTAAAAGAGCAATTAAGAGAACTTGAGATATTAAAATCAGAAAATAACACTTTAAAAGAATATGTAAATCTAAAAAATAAATATGCAGATTATAATGCAGTTCCAGCAAATGTAATAGAAAGAAGTTATAGCAATTACGAGAAAATAATTGTTATAAATGTAGGATCAAATGACGGAATACAAGAAAATATGCCTGTTATATCAGAACAAGGTTTAGTTGGTAAAATTCTATCAGTTACAGATAAAACAGCAAAAGTACAAACAATTATTGATACTGCAAGTACTGTAAGTGCAACATTATCAACATCATCAGAAAGTATATTACTTAAAGGAACAATGTCAGATAATAAGAAACTAAGAGCAACATCTATTCCAGTAGAAACAAGTATTTTGCAAGGTGATGAGATAGTAACATCAGGATTTGGTGGAATATACCCAAAAGGAATATTAATAGGAACAATATCAGATGTAGTAAATACAAAAAATGAGTTAGATAGATATGCAAATGTAAGTTCATCTACTGATTTTTCAAAGTTAGAGACAGTATTAGTAATAACAAATCAATAACCACAATTAAAAACTAAAATTTAGTAAAAGGAGAAGAAATTGAAAAAACTCAAAGGTATATTAATAATTTTATTATTATTTTTAATAATATATTTTTTACAAATAAATTTTTTCTCGTGGTTTACAATTAGAGGAGTAATGCCAAATACGTTTGTTATATTTATATTATTTCTTGGACTTTTTGCAGGTAAGAAAATAGGTGGTATATTTGGAATAATAATAGGATTTCTTATAGATATATTAGTTGGTAGAAGTATTGGGTTTACAGGTATTTTCTTAGGATTGATAGGTTTACTTGGAGAATATTTTGACAAAAATTTTTCTAAGGATAGTAGAGTTACAATTATTTTAATGACTATGGGAGCAACTATGATATTTGAGATTGGTATGTATGTTGCAAATATCTTGAAATTTGGTATTGCAGTTGAATTAATACCATTTGCAATTACTCTTTTAGTTGAAACGCTATATAATATATTACTTGTAATTATATTATATCCAGGTATGAAAAGATTAGGATATTATATTGAAAATCTATTAAAAAATAAGAAACTACTTACTAGATATTTTTAATTTTACTTTATTAGATATCTACAATATTTGCAAGGAGGAATAATGAAAGAAAAAAAAGGCACTAAAATAAGATTTAATATTTTAATAGCCATAGTATATATCATTGGTATAATACTACTAGTTACTTTATTTAACTTGCAAATCGTTCATGGTGAGGAGTATAGAGAAACTTCAAACACCAGACTTTCAAGAGAAAAAACTATTACAGCTGCTAGAGGTAATATACTAGACTCAACAGGAAATAAATTAGTATCCACAACTATGTTATATAATGTGGAAATCTATAAGACAAAAATTGATAATGAAACTTTAAATAATTCACTTTTATTATTAGCAAAAACTCTTGAAGAAAATGGTGATAAATATATAGACAATTTTCCTATTAAAGTAGAACCTTATGAATTTAAGGATATAGATGTAGATTCATGGAAAAAGAATAATAATGTAGACAGTACATTTGATGCTGAAACTGCTTTTAATTATTATAAGGAAAAGTATAAAGTAAATACTGAAAATGTACAAGATGCAAGAAAAATAATTACTCTTAGATATTTAATAGAAAAAGATGGATACAGCAATACAAAATCAGTAAAACTTGCAAGTAATATCAGTAATGCAAGTTATGCAAAATTTAATGAAATGGGTTCAAGTTTTCCAGGAATAAGCACATATATTGAGCCAACTGTTTCTTATCCTTATGGAGAACTTGCTTCACATATATTAGGATACGTTGGACCAATTTCTCAAGATGATTTAAAAGTACACCCAGATTATAAACAAACTGATATTATTGGAAAAACAGGAATAGAAAAGGTATTTGAAAAATATTTAAGAGGAACAGATGGAATAAGACAGATAGATATGTCTGTTGACGGAGTTGTTACTGATGAGTATATTTCACAAGAGGCCGTAACTGGTAGTGATGTTGTTTTAACTATAGATGCTGATTTGCAAAGAGCAACTGAGGCAGCATTAGCTAAGAATCTGGAGGATATGAGAAGCGGAAAACTAGGTGAAGTTGCTAATGCTAATGAAGGTTCAGCAGTTGTTGTAAACGTTAAAACAGGCGAGATACTTGCAATGGCAAGTTATCCAAATTATAATCCATCTTTATTTACAGATGGAATAAGTCAAGCTAATTGGGATAATTATAGAAACGATACAAGGCACCCTCTAGTAAATAAAGCAATATCTGATAAATCAGCTCCTGGATCAACTTTTAAGTTAGTAACAGCAATAGCAGGATTAGAAAGTGGGGCAATTGATTTAAATACAAAAATAAATGATACTTATAGATATACATTTTACAGCGATTATCAACCAACATGTTGGGCAAGAGGTGGACATGGTTGGCAAAATGTTGTTCAAGCAATAGAACATTCTTGTAACTATTTTTTCTATGAAACTGGAAGAAGAGCAGGAATAGACAAGCTTACGGAAGTAGCTAAGGCCTTTGGTTTAGGGCAAAAAACTGGAATAGAGCTTCCAGACGAAATATCTGGAACTTTATCAGGACCTGAGGTTGATAGTGAATGGACTGGAGGAAAAACGATACAAACTGCAATAGGACAATTATATAATGATTTCACACCACTTCAAATGGCAAAATATACTGCAATGCTTGCAAATGGTGGAAAAAATATAAATGTCACAATCATCAAGGCTATAAATAATGCAGATGGTACACAAGTTTCTAGAAATGAAATTGAATCATATGTAAGTCAATTATTAGAAAAAGACGGAAATAGTGGAAATGATTTAGATTTAAGTGCAGATATATTGGCTGCTATAAGGCAAGGAATGAAGGGTGTTACAAGTGATGATGGTGGAACAGCATATTCATATTTTAGAGATTTTAATATTGAGGTAGGAGGAAAAACTGGATCAGCTTCAACCAATAATGGAACTAATGCATGGTTTATAGGTTTTGCACCATTTGACGATCCAGAAATAGCAGTAGCTGTATATGTTAAAGATGGAGCTCACGGAGGATATACTGCACCAGTAGCAAGAGAAATATTTGCTCAGTATTTAGGAATGAACGCATCACAAATAACAGAAGATACAACAGTTTGGTCATATATGCAAACTTTAAGATAGTAATTAAAATTAATTACATAAATATAGTTATTTTTTCAAGACTTGTTGTCGCTGGTCAACCTAACGGTTGCCGCTCCAGCGCGCTTCGCTTGGTAGCGGCCAAGGCTTTTCGAAAATAACTATATTTATGTTTTTTATTTAGCTATTTATGAGTAATAAAAATAAAGCAATATATATAAATTTGTCCTCAACTTGCTGTTTATGTAAGAAAAAAATTATTGCAATAATTAATAAATCATCTGTATAAAAACTAAAACCAAATAGATGAACTCTTCCGTTTTCATCTATTGGTATAATATCTTTTAAATTCAATTTTTATCACCGCCGAAAGTTTCAAAAAGCTGAGTCATCTTGCCCATTTTTATTAACTTTATATATTCATCAATTTTATCCTTTTTATCGTCTCTAAGATAAGGCTTTAAAGAAAGCAAAAGTTTACTCATATCATCATTTTCAGAGTTTTTCATTTTGGACATTATATTTTGCATTTTCATTAAAGTATTTATATCAATATTTGGAATAGAACTTTCAGTTTGATTGTTATCTGAGGTATTATTCTGATTATTGACGTTTTGATTGTTTGTATTTTGATTATTTAAGTTTTTACTTTGTACATTATTTACAGATGTATTTTGAAAATTATTTATAATTTTTTTTATATCATCTGGAATTTGATTATTTTGAATCATAGCCTGAGCTTTCTTAAACATTTCATTCATATCATTATCGTTCATATATACCTCCATAAATATAATAACTATATTATTATATGAGATAAAATAAAAAAGTGTTACAACATAGTAAAAAAAATTTTAGATAGAAATTTCTCCTTAAATATTACTTTATAATCATTTACGCGTACACAGTTTTGAGGCACAAAATAAGCAAAAAAATAATAAAATGCCATAAAATTGTAACATAAATTTAATATTAAAAGTCTACTAAGAGCTTCCGTAAAAGCTTTGAAAGAATTTAAAGAAAGCCTATATTGAAAAATTTTATTTTGTGTTTTAGTATTAATGTGATTAAAAGTATATAAATTAAAAATATTGATATGTAGGACTTTAATCATATAACGTTGAATAAAACATCATTATTTATGTAAACGAAAGGAGAAGTAAATGAATACATTATTTAGAAGAATTACATCATCATTAACAGCTTTGATACTGATTGGTACAAACTTTGTACCAGCTGCTGTTTATGCTGCAAGTGAAATAACAGAAAATAAAGATGATGAAGATGTTATATTTAGTGCAAGTATTAATGATAACTCTTCTTATACAGCAAATGTGGATGAACAATTATCATTGAATGTTAATTTATCAGTAGTAGGTGACGGATATATACAAGGTGGAACAATAAAAATAGAAAACAATAATTACAAAATAGGTGATATCGAAGAAAATAATGATGTAGAAAAAATAGATGATAATACTTTTGAAATAGGTCAGATAAATAATGATGAATCCATAAAATTCTCTATTCCTATAGAATTTGAAAAAAGCGAATTAATGGATACTGATTATTTTGAAAAAGAAAGCAACATAAACCTAAATGCTACATATATAAATGAAAATGGCAAAGAAGAAAATATTTCTAAAATTATTAGTAATAATTTAAAATGGGATAAAGAAGTTGAAGGTAATATTTCTCAAGAATTAAAAAGATACTTAAAATATGAAAATAAAACATTAATAAGCTTTGTAATTTCAAGTGGATTAAAAGATAATATTATGCCAATTACAGAAAAAACAATACAGATTTTAGCACCATTAGTAAATAATGCAGAACCAAGCAAAATAATAGTTTCAGGAGATGATGTTTCTTATAAATATCAAGATCAAGTACTTTTAATAAATAAAAATTATGTTTCTGACAATAAGGTTGCATGGGACTCAAGTGATGAATATATAGTTACATACATATATGATACCCAAGCAGATGAAATGGATATTGAAACTTTAGCAGTTATGTCAGCAAAAACAGCTTCAGGAAATACTTTAGAAAAAAGAACAGAAAATTTCTCATATCACGTAAAAGATGAAATCGGAAATCTATTAGAAACAAGTATTGATGGAGATAATGAAGTAAATAAAGGTTATATGTATACCAACTTAAACAAACAAGATGGTAAATTAGAAACACAATATAAATCAAATTATAAAGTAAATATAGGAATAATTGATTATATTGATGAAATAGAAATTAGAGAATTTCCATCAAACTATGAATCTATAGATAAAAAAATAACAATAGATAGAGATAATCTAATAGAAATATTAGGTGAAGAAGGAACGATTAAAGTATTAGATCAAAAAAATATAGAACTTGGAGTATTAAATAAAGATAATTTACAATTGGATGTAAATCAATTTGGGTTAAAATTTTATACTAGTAAACCTGTGAAAGAAGGAACACTAAATTTAGAGATAGATAAAGCTATAAATCCAGATTTAAATTATACAAAAGAAACTTTATCTAATGCAACAAGTATAGAAAATAAAATTGAAGTATTTGGTAAATTACAAGGAGAACAGATATCTTATAACTGTATAGTAAAAAATATTGGACTTATTGAGCCACAATCAAATGCTACTATTACTATAAGTAAAGATAATTTATCAACAGTTGTAACTAACGAAAATGTTGTTATAACAGCAACATTGAAAAAAAATGATATTACAGATGCTTTATATACAGATCCAGAAATTTTAATTACTTTACCAAACCAGATATCAAATGTCATTTTAAAAGATGCTAGACTTGTATATGAAGATGAGCTTATACCAGTAGATTTTAAAATGGTAGGAAAGCAAATATATTTAAAATTACAAGGAACACAAACTGAATATAGTAATATTCCAACTGCAGATGGTACAGTAGTTAGAATAGTTGCAGACTTAGAACTAGATAATTTAGCTGTTAATTCAGATGAAAAAGTAACAATGCAATATACTAATGTCGCTAGAAATGAGTTAAAATCAACTGAAGCAGATGTAAAAATAATTGCACCAACAGGATTTATTACATCAAATGAAGGAACATTAAGTAAAACAGTATCAGCTATAACAGAAGATGAAGTTGTAGAAATACCTGCTAATGATAAAGAAAAACAAATAAAAATAGGTGGAAAAATAGTAAGTAATTTTAAAGAAAATGTACAAGGCTTATCAATATTAGGAAGAATTCCTTCACAAGAATCAAGCAAAACAGATGCAAGTGAAGAAAATTTAAATTCAACTTTTACTACTACTATGCTTACCACAATTAATGTAGAAGGAATAGATGCAGATATATATTATTCAGATAATGGAAATGCAACTTATGATTTAAACAATAGTGAAAATGGATGGAGCCTAGAAGCAAAAGATTCAAGTAAATCTTATCTAATAATACCTAAATCTGAAGTTATGCCGGCACAAAAAATAGTATTTTCATATAATGCAAAAATACCACAAAACTTGAATTATGAAAATAAAGCATATTCACAATACAGTATATATTATAACAATGGAGCAAAGGATGGAATAGAGAAAAATTCAATTTCTTCAAAAATATTAAGTATAGAGACAGAACGTTTACCAATAATAAAAACAGAGATAACTGCATCAGACTTTTATTTAAATGATGAAATAAAAAACGGAGACAATATTTATTATGGAGAATATATAAAATATATAGTTAAGGCAACAAACACAGGAAGAAAAACAGCACAAAATGTAACTCTAACAGTAGAAAAGCCAGAAGATTCACAATTTTATGTAGAAGAAGAAATTGAGAATGAAGACGTTTATGATAATTATTTTATATATGAACCTACCTTAACAAAAACAATAGAAAAAATAGATCCAGGAGAAACAGTAGAAGCTACATATGTTATAAGAGTTTCAGCACAAGAAGGTAAATCAGTTACATTGAGAACAGAAATTAAAGCTGATAATATGTTAGAAAATAGTACTGCTTCATTTGAAAATAAAATGACTGATGGAACAATTGAAATGAGAATATTCACATTCCAAAAAAATGAAAGTGTACGAATTGGAGATGAGATAGAATATAAATTATCAGTAAATCCATATAAAATTAATGAATTTAAAAATGTTACAATAAACATAGATATACCAAAATATATAGATATAGTAAACTGTGAAGGTGGAAATTATAATGAAAAAACAAGAGTTTTATCATACTATATAGAATCATTAGAACAATATAAAACTTATACTTTTACTGCTAAGGTAATGAATTCAGAAGAGCCAAGTCAAGAAATTTCTTTAATAGCAAAAGCAACATATGATAATGCTGAAAAAGAAATTAAATCTAACACAGTTAGTAATACAATTTTGGACTTGAAAGGATTTTCAGCAACTTTTAGTAGTAATATTAAAGAAAAAATGTTAGATACAGATACAGTAGAATACTATATAAACGTAAAAAATGAATCTAAAAAGCCAGCTTTAATCAATATATTTAATAAATTACCAAGTGAATTAAAATTAATTAGCTATACTGTAAAAAATGGAGAAAATACATATACAAGAGAAAATGGCATACTTAATACAACAATATATGAAAAAGTAGAAGCAGGTGAAAATATAAAAGTAACTATAGTTGCAAAACCATATATATTAGACAGTATTAATCAAGTAAAACAAATTGAAAATAACGTATCAATAAAGGTTAATGATTTGGACTTACAAGTTGATAAAATAACACAACAAATAGAAGGAACATCAAACTATAATACAGTCGTTAGTAGTGAAAATCAAGTAGAAACAGAAAATATATATTCAATCTCTGGAAAAGTATGGTATGACAAAAATGGTAATTCAGCACAAGATGAAAATGAAACAAAAATATCTAGTATTTTGTTAAAATTATATGATGTTAATAAACAAGACTATCTAAAAGATGAAAAAGGAAATGATATTTCAGTATCTACAAATGATAATGGAGAATATAAATTTGATAATTTATATAGTGGTCAATATATTGTTATTGCAAATTATGATAATAAAATATATAAAATAGCAAACTATCAAGCAGGAGAGTTATCATCTAATGAAGATAATGATTTTATAGAGACCAATAAAATAAATGTTGATAAGATTAATGCTAGTAAAATTAATGAAAATATAGATACTGCAGCATCTAACGTTATAGAATTAAACGGAGAAAACATATATAACATAGATTTAGGATTAATGGATATTGAAAACTTTAAAATAACATTAAATAATAAAATATCAAAAATTACAGTAATTAATGGAGATAATACAGAGACTTATGAGTATGATGATTTTACAGCTAATCTAAAAGTAGATAATAAGAAGATAGACAATACAGTTCTTGTTATTGAATATTTAATAGAAGTTAAAAATGAAGGTAATGTAGATGGCTATGTTACAGAAGTAGCAAGTAAAATACAAAAAGGATTAAGCTTTGTTTCTGAATTAAATCAAGATTGGTATATTAATGAAGATAATGAAGCCATAAATTCTAGTATATCTGATAAGCTACTTAAATCAGGCGAAACTGAAAAATTAAAATTAGTTTTAATAAAAAATGAAAATAAAAAAGTTGGTGAAGTAATAACAAATAGTTCAGAGATAAGAGGAACTTATAACCAATATGGAATAGAAGAAATTGCTAAGACTAAATTAGAAGCAAACAAAGCAAAATCAGCTCAAATTTATTTAACAGAAAGTTCTACAAAATATATTTTACAGACTTTAGGAATATCAGTAAGCATAATAATAGTTACATTTATAATTGCTTTTGGATGCTATAAATTATTGGAGGTTAAATTAAAGAAATACAACTAATATGAAAGAAAGGAGGTAGAAATGCATAAAACAATAAAATCAATATTAATGGCAATTGTTTTAGTCACAGTTATAATTGCTACAATGATTGAAATAGAAAAAGTCTTAAATTTTTCTGAGGCTAAAGTAGAACAAGATAGTTTAAACTCAATTGCTGCAACAGCTCCTGCTAATTCTTTTGTTGGTGGATCTGTAGATGTTGGAGGAAATTCTAATCATATGTATACATTTATTCCAGATGGTAATACATATTGTGCTGGACATGGCTGGACTTTAACACTAAGAAAAGAGTATACAAATTCTGGAACGATTTTACCAGATAAAGTAGGTGGAAAAAGAAAGCAAGAAGTTACATATGAATACAAATTTAAAACTGAGATGGCACAAAGTATCGCTTATATAAGAGCTTTTAATGGAACAAAAGAACAAATACAAAATATTGTATGGGAGTCTAAAAAATGGAAGGATTATACTGGAGGAAAGTCTTGTCTTATATTAGAAGCAGAATGTCCTACTGTTACTACTGAAACAAGTGGAATAATGGGAAGAGCAACTCAATTTGCTAACTTTGTATACAGAGCACTAAATAGTGAACAAAAGTTAAATTTATCGATTACAAATGATGATGTAAAAATTCTTGTTGATCAAAGAAATACAACCTATACTGTAGGACCATATGCTATTAGTTTTGAAAATCAAAATCAAAGTGCACAACCAGGTACTGGAAGTATTTCAATGGGAGAACTTGTATATAGAGAGATTCTTGAAGACTTTGATGGTTGGACTTCACAAAATGCTTTTTGTGTAGGAAGAATAGAAGCAACAGTATATTATGAAAATGGCTCATCTGCTAGTTTGGATCAATCACAATTTGAAATAATTGATGAAGATGGAAATGCTTTTAGAGGTAATTTCCCAATGTTTGGTCAAAAATTTTACATTAGATATAATTCAGGTGATGCAGAAATTAAATCAATTAAGCCAGTAGCACAAGTTAATTATTTAAGAAAAATTACAAATAATGGTTCATTATATTATACATATACTTATAGGTCAAAACATATTAAATTTAAAATGCTTCAAGATCAAGGTCGTCTATTCAGGGAAGCAGTTATAGCTTTTCAAAAAAAGTTTTTTAAAGAATATTCTGATTCTTTTAATCAGTGGATTATTATGCCAGATAGTGATACGGGTTTTGATCTATATCATTTTTGGCTAAACGAGGATAATCCTCCATTAGAAGAACAACTAGCGATATGGAAAAGAGATGTAACTGGAGCGTTGGCATCAATAATACAAATGAGAATATCAGATTGGGGTGTAAATGATGTAGATGTTGTACTTACTAGTTGGCCAGGTATAATATTTAATGGTAAGTATATTGATATTACTGGTACACCATTTCCAAGTTATGAGGAAGTGGAAAGCGAAGAAACAAAAACATATACGCTGAAGGATAAAGATGGTAATTACGAATATAATAAAACAGAAGACGAAAAGAATACACTTTTGTCTCAACCTGGTGGAACTTGGGAAATTGAAAGTACAGAGACTTCATATTATTATAAATATAAATGTAAAATAATAATTGATGGTGGCACTTACGAGGGCATTGGAGAGTATGAAGGTACTACTAGTGAAAGTCAAGAAGATGTAATAGATGAAGCTAAAGATAAAGCTCTAAAGGAATTGTGTGATTCAATAACAGTATTCTTGGCTATGAGAGTAACAGATATTACAATTGATGCTGATATTGAAAAAGTTCAACCAGCAGTAAAACTAGATAAAGTAACTATATTCTCAGGACCAGGTGGAAATCCAGATCCAGGACCAGGACCGGGACCAGGACCGGGACCAGGACCAGGACCGGGACCAGGTGGAGAACCAGATCCGGGACCAGGTGGCACTTTAGAACTAGAAAGATGGAAATTACTAGCAGAAACAAGATTTGAAACTGAATTCGGAGCAGAAAGAGTAGAAGGCTATGGAAAAGAAATAAATATGTATATTGGCGGAAATGTATGGGAAGACTTGCCGTCAAATAAAACAGGAGATTACACTGGAATAAGACGAGATGACTCCATTGCTCTGGGTGGTATACAAGTACAATTGTATGATAATTCAAATGGAACAATAAGGTCAACAACAACAACTGACAAAGATGGAAACTATGGATTTCAAAAAATAAATCCAATGCATAAGTATAAAATTATATTTACATATGATGGAATGAGATTTGAAGATACAAAATATACTAATGATCTAAGTGGAGGATATTCAACAGCAAAAGAAGAAGACAAGGATAGAAATGAATTTAACGATTATTTTGATCAGATAAGTTCATCACCACAAAATTATAATAAGGATGGTGAATGGAGAAAAGCCTACCGGCCTATTTACTAAAATAGAAAATAGTCAAGAAAATTATATTCAATATGGAAGTTCAGGAACAAATGGTGGATCATTTAGATATTATGATGCATTAGAATTATTCTACAATATGACAATAAATAAAAATGATTTTAATCCAACAAATAGCGGAACAATGGATTCAACATATTATCCTGTAAGCAATAATAGGATAGCAAAAGAAGGATATGATAAATATAAAGATGAATTTGCAAATTTATTAAGTAATATGGGCATATCAGCAGATGAAATAAATAATATATGGAAATACATGAATGATACATTGATAAAAAGTACAACAATTGCATATCCAGAACTAGATTACTTTGTTCTAGAAGATGTTGATGGATTACCAGAAGAGGGTAATGTAAAAGGATATCCATATCTTTATATAAAAAAGCGTGACCAAAGCAGAAATGTAGACTTTGGAATAAAATTAAGAACAAGTGCAGACTTATGGATTTCAAAAGATTTATATAAAACAACATTATTAGTAAATGGTAAAAAGCAAGAATATATGTACAACAAGAAAAAATCTAAGACTGATTCAGAAGGAAATTGGATAATAGATACTGGAGATTATGTATTTAATGGACCAGATAATGAAGATAGAGCAAATAATCCAGACTATAATTCAGGAGAAATATATAAAAGAGAATTACGTAAATCAGAATATTTATATGATGGTTCAGATGTCTCAGAAAGTGATATTAAGAATCTTCAAGTATTTGTAACATATAAAATAGCTATAAAAAATCAATCACAAGATATATGGACATCAGTAGATGAATTAGTAGACTACTATGATGGTAAACAATATAACTATTTTGATGTAGCAGATAATAGTATTGTAAAAGATAATACATTCTTAGGAGATTCAAAAGGCAATAAGAAATATGAAATAAATATAAGTAAAAATTCAATATATAGTAACATTGGAAATAATATTATTGGTTTGAATGATTATACAAGCTTATATATAACAGGAATAAAAGATACAGCAGATGGAAATGAAGGAAACGTTAAACTTAGACCAGGAGATATTACATACTTATATATAACATTCAAAGTAAATAATGATCCAGATACAGGAAAAGTCTTTATTGACCAAGATATAAATGAACTTCTACAAGGAAATGTAGTAGATACAGTAGGAAAGAAAAATATAGTAGAAATAAACGGTTACTCAACAACATATGTAGATGGAACAAAAGCAGGTGTAATCGACTTAGATTCAAATCCAGGAAGCTTAAAACCAAGAGATATAGATCCATCAAACGGAAATATAATATCATCAACTAACTCATGGGAAAATAGATTAGAAGATGATACAGATAAAGCTTCAAACCTAAAATTAGTAATAGATACTAATGATGCAGATGACATGAGAAGTTTTAGTGGATATGTATTTGAAGACGCAAGAACTGAGGTATCTGACCAAGCAGTAATAGGAAATGGTGTATATAATCCTAGCGATACAGATGTATACTCAAATAGTGATAAAAAGATAAATGGTGTAACAGTACAATTGGTTGAATTAGTACAAGAAGTTGATGGAGAAGGATTTTCAACAGGTAATTATATAAGAGAACATACATGGTCAAGTATGGTATATCAAAGAAATGGAAGTAATTGGACTGATTTAAATGCAGGTACAAAGGATCCAAGATATTATAGTGGAACAGATAAATCAAAGGTAATATTATCAGGACAAGGAGTATTTGCAGTAAATCCATCTAGTTTAACACAGAATGAAGGAGAATATAGATTTGATTCATTGCCACCAGGAGATTTCTTTATAAGATTCATATATGGTGATACTACACAAACTGTATTAACAAATACAGAAAATGAAGCTCAAGGGGCACTAAGTGGACAAAGTATAATTGATGAAGATGCAGGAATTCTAGGTTCAACTGGACTAAATAGTATATCATATACAGGACAAGACTATAAATCAACTATATACCAAAAAGGAGTAAATCAAAGTGCATCTGCAAATAATTATAATGGTATTATAGGATATGTAAATACAGAATTACAAAATTATAATATGGATAATGCTAATGATAAAGCATCAATGTATAATTATGACATAGTTCAAAGTAATATAGAAAATATTTCAGACGCAAAAGATGTATATTCATTTAGAGAAAAAGAAATGGCATATTCTATGGGAAGTGAAGAAAATTCAGCAGTAGAAGGATTGCAGACATTAAAAAATCATAGAGCAGAGGTATTAGCATCTGCAACTCAATTAACAACCAAGGCAAAATATGAATCAGCAAGTGCTCAAATAGACGCAATAAAAGAATTAATAAATAATACAAAGATGGTTGCACAAACTGGTGTAATAAAAGCAGAAGTTGAATATAATAGAGATTATACTGATGTATATACTAAAAATGAAGAAGAAACTGTTACTCAATATGTACAAAATCTAGGATATCATTTACAAGACATAGATTTAGGCTTAACTGAAAGACCAGAAGCACAGTTACAATTATCAAAAGAACTAGCAAATATTCAAATAAGATTAGCAAATGACAAAATATTATTTGATACAAATCAATCTGTAAACAATCTAATATATGGTAAACATAACCAATATACAATGGATGATTATTATGTTGAACAAAGTGGAGGGTTAGCTTATAGATTAAGACATGATATAGAAATAAGTCAAAAAGAAAGACAAGAAGAATTAGTTTATGCATATATGGATGAAGAATTAATGAGTGGAGCAAAAGTAAGATTAACATATAAGATAAGTATAGATAATATCGGAGAAGTAGACTATTTAGATAAAAACTTCTATTATCTAGGAAAAACGGCTAATCCAGGATTAGAAAATATATCAAAAACAAATGCAAGAAGAGTAATAGATTATATAACAAATGAAGTAAACTATGATGTACAATATCAAAATAATTTAAATAGCGTAGAAGATTGGAATATAATAACAACAAGTGTAATTCTAGGTAATGAAGAAGAAAATGAAGATAATGACTTGGTAAATATCTATTATAAAGATAACTTAAATACATTTAATGTACTATTAACAACGAACAGACTAGCAGGAGAATTAATACCAAGAGCGATAGATACAACAGATGATTCAAGTTTATCAAGAAGAGAAATATCTTTAGTATTATCAACCTTAATAGCAAATACTATGAAAAGTAAAAACTTAATATATACAAATCTAGCAGAAATATTAGAAACAACAAATACAAGTGGAAGGAGAATGCAATTATCAAGAGTAGGAAATCAACCTATGCCATATCAATCAAGTGAACTTTCAATAGATGAATCAACAGAATGGATACACCCAGAAGAATTAGACTCAGATAGTGCACAAAAAGTTCAAATAACAGTACCAACAGGAGAAAATAGAGCTTATAATAGGATAATAGTAATAGTAGTAAGTTGTTTAGGAATGATAATTATAGCAATCTGCATAATAAAAAAGAAAATATTAAATAAGTAAATCTAATGTCTAATACAAAAATGAGTAGTAATTTATTACTACTCATTTTTGAAGCTATGGAAATGTATTTACGCATATAAGACTTTAAAGAGAAAATTGGCTTTAAAGATTACATTTTATACCACAATTTGTAATATAAATTTAATATAAAAAGCCTAAAAGTAGCTTCCGTAAAGAGTTATACATAATTAATAAATAGTAGACATTGAAAAAATAAAAATAATGTTTTAATATAAAATATGATAAAAAGGCTTGATAATTAAATTTTTATACAACAAAATTGTTTAAAAAGCTTGAAAATAAGGCTAAAACGTAGTATAATAATATGTATATGATTATGTTAATTTAAGGAGGATTACAATGCAAAAACTTTTAAACAAATTTATTGCAGTAATAATTACATTAATTATGGTTAGTGCAAATATGGCACCAGCTATTGTTTATGCTGCAGAAAGCTTATCACAAAACTCAAAGACTAAAGAAGAAAATGTTGAATTTAATGCAACTGTAAATAATGCTTATAATGCATCATTGGATGTAAACACAGAAGGATCATTAGAATTAAGTCTTAAAGTTTCAGAAACAGGATACTTAAAAGATTGTGTAGTTACTTTAAAAGATAATAACTATGAAATTATTGATAATGGTAACTTAAACGTTAAGTCAATCAATGGAAATGTTATTGAACTTGATGAAGTAAATACCGGAAAAATTTTAAACGTATCTTTACCAATTAGACTAAAGAAAGAAGCTAAAGTGTTTGAAGACATTCTAGGAAAAGACAGCACAGTAACATTAAATGCAATATATGTTAATGAAAAAGGCAAAGAAAAGAAGATTGAAAAGACATTAACAGAGCATTTAGAATGGACAGCTGAAGCAAATGAGATAGTAAGACAAGAACTAGTAAGATATATTAAATTTGATAATAAGACAATGATAAGTTTCAAAGTAACTGAAGGATTAGAGGATAATATAATGCCTGTCCAAAGTAAAGAGATCATTGTAAATGTTCCAAGTCTACAAAATAATAAGCCAAGTAATGTTATCGTAACAGGAAAAGGAATTTCATATACTTATGAAAATGATGTATTAACAATAAAGAAAGAAAATACACCAGATTCAGAAGGTAAGATTGTATGGAATTCACAAGATGAATATATGGTAACATATATTTATGATGCCCAAGTAGAATCAGCCACAATAGAATCACAAGTAGTAAGTAAAGTACAGGTAAAGGAAAGTACAGTAGAAGGTAGAGTAGAAAATTATACATATGAATTAAATGAAGAAGTTGGAAAATATGTAGAAGTAGAAACAGCAGGAACAGCAGAATTAAGCAAAGGATATATGTATACAAATATAAAAAATAGACAAAACAATTTAGAAACAGGATTTGAAGTAAGAGTAAAAGCAAATGTTGGTTTTAAAGATGTTGTTGATTCAATAAAAATTGTTGAATCTAAAGAAATGTTTAATAGTTTAGATGCAAGTAATTATATATCAAATAAAAAGGTAAAAGTAGAAAAAGATAACTTAGTACAAATTCTAGGAGAAGAAGGAACTATAAAAGTTTTAGCAAATGATGGTACAGAATTAGGAACTCTTACAAAAGATAATAATGAATTAAATATAAATACTAGAGAAATTATTTTAGAAACAAGTAAAGTGGTAAAAGAAGGAGACTTAGAAATAATCTTATCAAAAGCAATAGACTCAAATATTCCATTTACAAAAGATCAAATTACAAGTTTCACAGAATTAACAACAACAGCTAGTGTTTATGGATACAAAGATGAAAATGAGAATTCATCAAAGGAAGTATCAAAAGTTATAAATTTAACAGAACCTACATCAAAAGCACAATTAGATGTAAATCATAAAAATTTGTCAACAGTTATAAAAAATGAAGATGTAATTTTAACAGCAACATTAGAAACAAATGATATTACTGATGCATTATATTCAAATGCAAAAGCTAAAATTATTTTACCAGACGAAGTAAAAGAAATTAATATTAAGGAAGCAAGATTAATATATGAAGACGAACTAAAACTAAACAATGTAGTAGCAAACGAAAATACAATTTCATTAAATCTTGATGGAAGTCAAACAAAATATAGTACTCAATCTACATCAAATGGAACTGTAGTAAGAATAATTGCTGATATAACACTTGACAATTTAGCACCAACTAATGAAAAAGAAGTTATATTAGAATATTCAAATGAAGAAAGCGGAGAACAAAAAAATATAAGTAGTCCAATTGGTATAGTTGCACCAACAGGATTTGTTACAACAAACTCATTAGAAGTAGATGGTCAAAAAGTAACATCACAAGAAAGTAATGAACAAGTAGTAAAAATAAATACAAATTCAGATGAAAAAGTTATGAACATATCAGCTACAGTTGTAAATAACTTAGCACTAGATGCAACAGGAGTAACAATATTAGGAACAATTCCTACAAGCGGAAATAAAGACGCAAGTGGAGCAGACTTAGGTTCAAACTTTGATACAGTATTAAATACTGCAATAAATGTTTCAAGAGAAGATGTTCAAGTTTATTATAGTGAAAATGCAAATGAAACAGTAAACGGTGAATCTTGGAAAACAGAATATACACAAGAAGCAAAGGCATTTAAAATAGTAATTACAGGAATAGTAACACACGGAGAAGTTATAAACTTTGGATATAGTGTAAAGGTTCCTGCTAACTTAGAATATGGTAAAATATCAAAAGCATCTTATGGTGTATATTACAATAACAACGCAGAACAAGGAAATACACAAAACTTAGTTCTAGCTAGAGCAGTTGGAGTTTCAACAGGAGAAATTCCTACAATTGAATTAGAAGATTCCATGATAGAGACAAATTCAGAAAGCAATATAGCAAATGGAGCAAATGTAAAAGAAGGCAAATTTATAACATATAGATTAAAAATAAAAAATACAGGAAAAGATGTTGCAAACAATGTAAATATAGATATCAAATTACCAGATGGTTTGGCAATAGTTAGAACAACATATGAGATGTCTGATCTTCCAAGTTATGAATATGATTATGAAACAAAATATTTAAGTACTATATTAGAAACTTTAAATCCTGATGAAACATATGAAATAGAATATAAATTAGCAGTTACACAAATTTTAACAGGAACTCAAAATGAAGTTACAGAACAAAAAATATCAGCAGAAGTAAAAGCAGATAAGTTAGAAGAAAGTGTAACTTCAGAAAAAACTATTAAAATTGTAAAAGGTGATATTATATCATATGCTACATCTGATAAAACAAATAAAAGTTTAAAAGTTGGAGATACAATACAATATTATATAAATATAAAGAATGCAAATTATACAAGTAAAAATAATATAATAGCACAAATTAAATTACCAAGTGAATTAAAAGTAATCTCAGTAGTAAATAATGAAGATACAAAATATAATTATGATGAAAATTCAAATACAATAACTTATAATAAATCAAAACTAAATCCTGGAGCAACAGACGGAATACTTATCAATTTAGAGGTATTAGATTTTAAAGAAGATAAACAAGTAAAGATAAGTTCAACAATAAAATGTGATGAAATGAAAGAAGAAGAAAATCTTGAAGAAATATCTTATAACTTAACAAAAAGTATAATATCTAGTACATTAACAAGTAATATACCAGAAGGAAACATAAGTGATACTGATGATTTAGAATACTACATAAATGTAAAAAATAATAGTAATGATAATATATCAGTTAATATAAGTGATAATATTCCTTCTAGTTTAAGAGTATTAGGATATGAAATTCAAGACGCAAACGGGAAAAGACAAATTGAAACAAATTCAAAAAATATATTAGTTTCTTTAACAATAAATAAAGAAGAAACAGCAAGAATAACGATTAAAACAAAACCATATGCATTACAAAAAGGTAGAGTAGCAGAAATAGAAAATAGTGCAACAATAGAAAAAGATGAAATTAGCTTAAAAACAAATACATTAAAACATAAAATAGTTGGAACTTCTCAAAACTCTGCTGGACCAAGCTTATCACCAGACGGAACATTAGGAGATGAAAATCTTGATGAAGATATAGTTACAAAAGAAGGAACATATAAAATAAGTGGAACAGTATGGATTGACCAAAATGAAAATGGAATTAAGGAAGAATCAGAAGAAAGACTATCTGGACTAACAGTTAAATTATATGATAAAACAACTGGAAATGTTGCATTAGATGTAGACGGATCTGAATTAGTTGGAACAACAGATGATTTAGGAAGATACACATTTGTTAATGTAAATCCAGGAAATTATATAACAGTAGTAGAAATTGAAGGATTAAATTATGGAGTAGCTCCATATAAAGTAGCAGATGTATTAGAATCAGAAAATTCAGATTTTGTTACTACAAAAATTGACGGAAAAGAAGTTGCAGCAACAGATGAAATAAAAGTTGAAAATATTAATATATACAATATAGATTTAGGATTAGTTAAAAATAAAACATTTGATTTAGACATTAGTAAAACAGTAACAAGAATATCTGTAGCAAATACAAAGTCTGAAACAAGAACTTATGATCAAAACAATTTATCGGTTGCTAAAGTTGAACTCGCAACTGCAAATGTAGAATTTGCAACAGTATTAGTTGAGTATACTATTAGAATAGAGAATAAAGGACAGGTTTCAGGATATGCAAAATCAATAGTAGATTATATTCCAGAAGGAATGACATTTAACTCAGAACTAAATAGTTCATGGTATCTAGGACAAGATGGAAATGCATATAATACAAGCCTAGCAAATACATTAATTAATCCGGGTGAAGTAAAAGAGGTAATGATAGTACTAAGTAGAAAGATGTCTAGTGAAAATACGGGAACAGTTAGAAATACAGCAGAGATATTAATGTCTTATAATGAATATGGATTAGAAGATATAGATGCTAATTCAGGAAAAACACAAGATAATACAGATGATAAATCATCAGCAGATGTAGTTATTGGTATGGCAACTGGTAGAGAAATTGCATCATTTACAGGTATTACATTAGGAATTCTTTCAATACTTGCAATATCAATATATGAAATAAAAAAACATGTTATAAGTAAAATGTACAATTATTTAGAAAGGAGATAAAAATGAGATTAAAAGGTAAAAAATTAAAAATTTTACTAATGATAATAATTATAACTTTAATATTGTCAATAGGTAAATCAGTTTTTGGTTTATCAATCTCACCAACTCCAGCAGAGCCATATTTATATGATCAATATCTATTTTGTATAAATCACACAAAGGGTTATTCTATACAAAATCTACCAGGAATGAATAAATCAACAAGAGTAATTGAATACAATGAAGGAGACGTAGTAGAATTAGAACAAAGTGTTGCATTTGCAATATACACAGCTATACAAAGTGGAAATTGGGATAGCGAATTAATCCAAGATATAATTTGGTCATCTGATCAATTTAATGGATTATCAAATTTTGCTAAAATGTTGATTGAATATACAGGAAATACAACTAGCGCGACATCAGCTAAAGCAGTAGAAGCTAGATCTAATCAATTTGCACAATTTTATTATGGAATTTTAAATGGAAGTAATAAGATAAAATTTACAACAGAGACAAGCAATAGTAAAGTTTTAGTAGATCAAAATGATAAAACATATACAGTAGGACCTTATAAAATAGATGTAGAAACTGCAGAGTTAACAGATGCAATTAAAGATGCTAAAACAATTTTATATAATGAATTAGCTGGAATAAATGCAGCTAACTATCCTAATACTGTACCATTTGCTTCATACGAAATTTCTGGAATAGATGGAACAAATATACAATTTATTGATAGAAGCGGAAATGTAATAATATTTCCAAACTGGGGAGAAGATTTCTATATAAGATATAATCCTACAAGTGGAGTAAATACTATAAATCCTAAAATAACAGTTAACTATATTTCAAAAGCAATTGGAAAAGGAATGCATTATAATGGATCAAGAGGAACAGTTAAAGGAAAAATAAATAATATATATGTAGATATAGATAATTTTGACCCAAGCGACTTTGTAAATACAGGTACTTTAAAGCTAAATGGTAATTATGGTGCAACTATTGAAGTTAATATAATAAGCTCAAATATAACTAGTACAACTGAAGTTGGAGAAGAACCAATATATGATGAAAATGGTAATATAACAGGATACGAATTTTATCGTACATATGTTACTGGATTTTCTTATGAGGCTGAAATAGTTGACCCATCAAGATTACAAGAATTAATTAAAATAATAGGTGAAAATGAAGAAGATAGTAGAGACGAAGGCTTTGTAAAAATAGAAAGAGACTCTACAGAAATATCATTAGGAACAAAGCAAGTTTCAATGGAACTTGGTGGAAATGTTTGGTTAGATTTACCTAGTGTAAAAACAGCAGATTATACTGGAATAAGATCAGAAGAAGACGAACCATTTGCTGGAATTGAAGTTAGACTATATGATGAAAACGGAAATCTAATTAATGTAACAGCTACAGACAGTCAAGGAAAATATCATTTTTATAACTTAGATCCATTAAAGAAATATTATGTGACATTTGTATATAATGGACAAATATATCAAGCTACATATTATAAAAACAATTTAACAGGTGGATATTCTAATGCGCAAGATTTAAGCAGAGAAGCATTTAATAATATATTTGCTAATATAGATTCAAGTCCTAAAAACTATAAAGTAGGAAATGAATGGCATAAAGCATATGCATTATTATCAAAACTTGCTAGAGATAATGGAGAATACATTGAAAACGGAACAGACAGTGATGGAAATGTTTTAGCATTAAAATTTGAAGATGCTTGGAACAAATTCTTAGAATTATCAGAGGCAACAGGATCTTATGAAAGTGCTTATAGAGAATTAGCTAGTTGGTTAAGTTCTAAAGGAGTTGGCAGTAGCGATTGCAATGGAGTTATAGTATTTATAAAAGATTGCATGATTAATGCAACAACTCTAGTTGATGATCCACTAACAAGTGAAAATAAACTTGTTAAATATCCAGTATATGATAGATTTGTTCTAGAAGATTTAGATAATCCAACAGATGAAGTTGAAACAGTAACTTTAGATAGAACATATTATTATTTATATACTAAGAAGTCAGATCAAAGCAGATATGTTGACTTTGGTATAACAAGAAGAGAACAAGAAGATTTATATTTACAGAAAGATGTTTACAAAGCAACAGTAATTGTAAATGGTAAAATACATGATTACATGTACTCTAAGAAAAATGTAAATGACGACGGAAGTTGGAGTGTTGAAGTTAGAGCATCAGATGAATTATTTAATGGTGCATACACATATTCAAGAGAAATTCGTAAATCAGAATATTTATATAATGGAGAAGATGCAGGAACTTCAAATGCAAAGAACTTACAAGTATTAGTAACATATAGAATATTACTATTAAATCGTTCACAATCTTTATACTCAACAATAAACGAAGTGGTAGACTATTATGATGCAGACCAATACACATTTGACGGAACACTAAGAGGAGATGGAACATATGCATTTAATTCATATAATAGATATGATGAAAATGGAAATGTAACAAGTTCATATGTAAATTCTTATATTGGAACAGATGCAAAAGGAAGCAAATTAGAAGGTAGCGACTTAACAGTAAGCAACCATACTAAATTTGAAGATAGAGAAAGTCAAAAGACATTAACAAATGGAAACTATAAATACGACTCTCTATATATAACTGGTATAAAAACACCATCTGGAAACGATAAATTAGCACCAGGAGAAAGAGCATATGTATATTTAACATTTAAAGCAAATATAGACCCAGCAACTGGAAAAGTTAAATTAGATCAAGACTTAAATACAGGAGCAGTAACAGTTGGAAAACGTAATATTGCAGAAATAAATGGATATTCAAATTATTATGGACCAAACTCTATAATACCAGGATATCTAGATAATAACAATGCAAGAGTTGATACATCTGTTGCAAATAAAACAGCTGGAATAATAGATACTAAATCTAATGCAGGAAGCTTAGAAGAAATTGACTTAACTACTGACGGAGATTTAAGAACATCAACAAATAACGAAGTAGAGAATAGATTAGAAATGGATACTGATAAAGCTCCAAATATTAAAATAGTTATTAGCCAAAATGATGATGATACAAGAAGAGTATCAGGCTTAGTATATGAAGATGAAAGAAATGTAACAAATGATAAGGCTGTAGTAGGAAACGGTAAATATGAAGAAGGAGAAAATCTAGTAAATGGTGTTAAAGTTGAATTAGTCGAACTAGTTCAAAATGTTGACAACAACGGTATTTTCTTAGGAAGCTACAGTGGTGAAAAAGTTTGGGGAACTATAACATATGAATTCCAAAATGGAGTATTAGTAAAGACAAGTGAAAACTTTGATAGATACTTTAGTGGATATGGAAAATCAAAAGTTATACTTAAAGGAACTGGAATACTAGATGTATCAGAAGATAATCTAGGAGAGAATAATGGACAATATTCATTTAAATCAATTCCAGCAGGAGACTTTATGATAAGATTCACTTATGGAGATAGCTCGCAAACAGTATTAACAAATGCTGATAATGAAGTTAATAACTTACTAGGTGTTAAAGGGTTAAATGTTAAGTCATATAATGGTCAAGATTATAAGACAACATCATATCAAACTGGAATAGAACAAAACACAAGTTATAATGGAATTAAAGGATTTACAAACTATGAAACACAAAATTATAACAATGCCACAGACAAATCAGCAATGTATTATTACGATATAGAAAAAAGTGCTAATGTAAAAGGTGCATCTGATGCAAAAGATATATATTCATACAGAGAAAAATCAAATAATTGGTCATCAACATTGTTAAATAACAAAGCAGAAATATTAACTTCATTTGAAAGTCTAGGAACATATAAATATGAAACACCAGAAGAACAAAGACAAGCACAAATAAACAAAATTAACTCTTTAATAGCTAATACAGCAATGGTTGCACAAACTGGTGTAATTGATACAGAAATTGAATACAATAATACATCAACACAAAATCAAGGAAATAATAACAAAGTAGAATATACAATAAAAGATGTAGACTTAGGATTACAAGAAAGACCAGAAGCACAACTAAAACTAAATAAAGAGATAACAAACTTCAAATTAACTCTTGCAAGTAATCAAACACTATTTGATACAACTCAATCAGTTCACAATTTATACTATGCAAAACACGATGGACATAAAGTTAAGTATAATGGATTTAGACTAGCAGGATATGAAATAGGAAAGAACTCTAAACAATTACCAGAATTAATTCAAGCATATATGGACGAAGAGTTAATTGCAGGAGCATATATAGAAGCAAAATACGAGTTATCAGTACAAAATGTTGGCGAAGTTGATTATTTAGATAAACAATTCTATTATACAGGAAAAACAGCACATCCAGAAGATAGCAATTGGGTATCTAAGACAAGTGCTAATGAAATAATAGATTATGTATCAAATCTTTCAAGATATGACGCAAACTATCAAGATGTAGACTCAGATTGGAAAGTAAAAAATGCAGGTGAGCTTATTTCATCAACATCATTAAATGAAAATGACGAAATAGTAATAGATGAATCAAAGATTGATAATGACTTAGTAAATAGAGAATACTTTGATGAACTTTCAACTTATAATACAATTCTTACTACAGAAAAATTATCTGCTGATTTATTACCATCACTATTTAATGAAGACAATTCACAAGCATCAACTAAACTTGTATTAACATCAACATTATCAAACTCAGCAGATGGAAACTTTGTATACAATAATTTAGCAGAAATAATAAAAACATCTAACTCACAAGGTAGAAGAATGAGATACTCAGTAGTAGGAAATCAACAAATGGCAGATCAATCTTTAGGAGATGACGCTAGCGAAGACTTATATAGTAGTATTGACCTAGTAACACCTTCTGAAATAGATGCTGACAGTGCTCAAAAAATAGTAATATTACCACCAACTGGTGAAAATAGAGCATTCATTCCAATAATTATAACTGCAATAGCAGTAGCATCAATTATCATCATAGGAGTAGTATTTATAAAAAGAAAAGTAAATTAAAAAAATATTATCAATGTCAATGGGGACGGAGGTTATTGACATAATTTAAAATTATAGTAATTATCATAAAAAGGTTAGTTCATATGAGCTAACCTTTTTATATGTAAATTTCTACAATTTGCAATAAAATCTTGTTTTTTTTATGAATATAATATAAAATAAGAAAAAATTATATCACAAAATGTAGAACACTTTTTTAGTTTTAGTCTTATATTTTGACAAAATAATTTTAAAGCTAGTATTAAAATAATACAAAAGAACTAAGAAAGTGAGAGGTGGTAAGGATGTTACAAAATATTTCAAGAAGTTATGAAGAAAAAGATGAGCAGATAAATATAAATGTAAAAGAAGCATTATCAAATATCTTTAGTATTCAAAAAATAATTATATACATATTAACATTTATGATTTCTATGGTTGGATTTGGGGTAGATCAAACAGTTATAGCACCATTTGGACTAGCAATGCTTGCAGCAACTATCAGCAATGGAATTCCAATAGCAATGGTATATTTAGCAAGTTTGTTAGGAACAGCAATTAAATTTGGTGGAAGCAATACACTCATGTTTGTGTTTACATCAATTTTAATGTTACTTATGGTTCTTATTAGAAAACCAACAAGAAATGAAGAAGAAAATGAGAAAATAAAATTAGGAGTATATCTTTTTATTTCTGTTTTAATGGTACAAGCTATTTCAATGGTATTCAAGGGATTTTACTTCTATGATTTGTTAGTTGCTATAACAACAAGTGTTTCAAGTTATATATTTTATAAAATATTTGTAAATTCGTTAGATGTAGTAAACAAATATGGAATAAAAAAAGCATTTTCAATAGAAGAAGTTATAGGAGCAAGTCTACTTATATCAATAGCTACAATTTCTTTAAGTAATGTTCAAGTATTTTCATTTTCATTAAGAAATATTTTGTGTATATTTATTGTTCTAGTTCTAGGGTGGAGAAATGGAATATTAGTAGGTGGAATTAGCGGAACAACAATAGGAATTGTTTTAGGAATAATAGGAGACGGAAATACCGCACTAATAGCAGCATATGCAATATCTGGAATGTTAGCAGGATTACTAAATAGATTTGGAAAAATAGGTGTAATAGTAGGGTTTATTCTTGGTAATGTTCTAATAGCATATAGCTCTAATGGAGGAACAAGCAATATTATAATGTTCCAAGAAATTTTAATTGCTTCAATTGGACTTTTAGCAATGCCAAAAAATACAAAAATTAATATTGACAAAATAATTTCACAAACTAAATTATTGCCAGAAGCAGGAAAAGTATTAGAAGGAAATGATGAAGCTTTACTCAAGCTTAATAGTATATCAAAAACTATTTCAGAAATAGCAGATAACTATAAACAAGATGAATTATATGAAAAAAATGAAGAAGCATTTGAAGAAGAAGTAATGAAATCATTAGAAGGAATGGAAGACAACCTTTTATATGATGATATATATAATGATGATGGATGTATATTAAAAGATATATTTGACAATTTAATAGAAAACGGAATACTAACACAAAATGCTATAATAAGCATATTTGCTAAAAATAATACATATTTAATGAGTTCAGATGATAAAGATGCAAATGAAGTAGAAGAAAAAGAAATAAGAGATATGATAAAAGCTATAAATTCAGCATACCGAATTTGTAAAGTAAATCTAGTTTGGCAGAAAAAATTAGATGAGGCAAATAGAAATATGTCTGACCAATTAAAAACTGTTAAAACGGCAATTGAAAACATTACAGATGAAATGACAGACTCAGATAGTGATGAGTTTAAAGTGCAAAAAGAAAAAATAATAAAAATTTTAAAAGAAAAAAGTATTGAAATTAAAGATTTAAAGATAAGAAAAGAAAATACTGGAAGATTTATTATAAATGCTTATACAGATGTATGTAATGATGTTAATGGAAGAATATGTCCAATAAAGCAAATTTCTAAAGGAATCTCAACTGTATTAGGAGAAAAACTAACTGTACAAGACCAAAAATGTGGAATAAGGCTAAATAGAGATACTTGTTTATATACATATCTTTCAGATGACAAATATTTAATTCAAACTGGTGTTGCTAAAATAAAAAAGGATGGAGAAACAGTATCAGGAGATATAGTATCAAATGTACGACTTGGAGATGGCAAATACTTATTTACAATAAGTGATGGAATGGGTACAGGAAAAACAGCAGAAAAAAATAGTAAAATTGCTGTAAGTATGTTAGAAAGACTATTAAGTTCAGGATTTGAAAAAGATACTTCAATAAAATTAATAAACTCTGCCATTTTAACTGCTAATAGAGAAGATAGTTATGCAACATTAGATATAAGTATATTAGATTTATTTGCAGGAAATATACAATTTGTTAAAAGCGGAGCATGTCCTACATATGTAAAAAGAAATAGAAATGTAAGTTTAATAAAATCAAACTCACTTCCAACTGGAATAATGAATGAAATAAATGTAGATACATATGATAAGGATTTAGAAAATGGCGATATTATAATAATGTGTAGTGATGGGATAATAGATTCAAGTATGGAATATGCAAATAGAGATTTATGGCTTAAATATTTATTAGAAGATATACAGACAGATATTCCAGAAAGAATAGCTAACATTATCCTAAAAGAAGCTATTGACAATTGTGTTGGAAAACCAAAAGATGATATGAGTGTAGTTGTTATTAAAATTATAAAGAAATGATATTAAATGTTAATTAAATAAATATAGTTATTTTCTCAAGCCTTGTTGTCGCTAGCAACCTAAAGGTTGCGCTCCATTCGCGCTACGCTTGGTAGCGGCCAAGGCTTTTTCGAAAATAACTATATTTATTTAAATATAACTATTGAAAAAATTGTTAAAACTTGATATATTATAATTGATTTTAAATTAAGAAAGGAGATTATAGTATATCAAGCTTTTTATACTATAAGTAAAATATGAGTAGAGGAAAAAGATATGATGGTGGCAGAAAACTTAATATGAAGAAAGTTATAGCTGTTGCTTTTGCATTTGTCGTACTTATAATGGTAATTGTGCTAATGATAAAGTTTCCAAGTATGCGTTCTAGAGTTGAAAGTAAGAATGTAGCAAATTCATATTTAGTAGTAGAGACAAATGATAAATGGGGAGTAATCAATTCAAAAGGAGATATAGTAATTGACGCAAAATACGATGATATGATTGTCATACCAGACCCTACTAAAGCAATATTCATATGTCAAGAAAATGTAAATTTAGAAAACGGAACATATACATCTTATGCAATAGATGATAAGTCAAATAGATTATTTGCATCATATGACCAAGTTGAAGCAATGCAAAATGTAGACAGTCAAGGAAATGTATTTTATGATACAAATGTATTAAAAGTACAAAGAAATGGAAATTATGGCTTAATAAATTTTAGTGGAAAAGAATTATTAGCACCCGAATATACATCAATAAGTCCTCTTGCAAATGTAAGTAAAAGTTTTGTAACAGAAAAAGATGGAAAGAAAGGATTGGTAGATAATAGCGGTAGCATAATTATTGATAATCTTTATACTGAAATAGAAGCGTTAACAGATAGATATGAAGACGGATATATTGTAAAAAATGAAAACAACCAATATGGACTAATCAATTATAACAGAAAACAAATATTAGAATGCAAATATTCAGAAATAATGAACATATACGGTAGTGATATGTATGTTGTAAAAGAAAATGGAGACATAGAAGTAGTAGGAAATGATGGAAATGTTAAAGTAAAAAATGCATTTAGTGAAGCAGTAAGTATTGATAATAGTAATATTACTATAAAATCTAATGGAAATTATGGAGTTATTTCATCAACAGGAGAAAGCATATTATCTACAGAATATCAATATTTAAAATTCGCATTTGATGGAAATTATATTGCAGAAAAAGATAATAAATACGGAATAATAAATATAGACGGTACTACAAAAGTAGACTTCAATTATAGTTATATTTCATACTCAAATCAAGAGGGATTTATAGAAGCTCAAAGAAGTGACGGTGAGACAGACTTGCTAGATACAACTTTTTTAGTGAAAGCATCTGGAATTCTATCTGAGATAAACTCAAGACTAGGATATGTTAAAGTTAGAAATAATGGTGAGTATAAATATTACAATTTTAAACTTGAAGAAAAAGATGTAAAAGACGTATTATCAAGCAATACATTATTCTTATCTAAATATAACGACAAATATGGATATGTTGATAAGAATGGAATAGTAGTAGTTGATTATATATACGATGACGCAACAGAACAAAATGACTATGGCTTTTCAGCTGTTAAAAAAGATGGAAAGTGGGGAGCAATAGATTCATCTGGAAAATTGATAGTAGATACTCAATATGAATTCAGTCAAAATACAGTTATAAGTTTTATAAATAAATGGCATCTTGCACCTGACTTAAATGCAAATTATTATACAGATACAATGGAATAATAGTTTTAATAAGAAGGGAGGAATGTTAGTTATAATACTAACATAGCTATAAAAATGGAACAGAAGAAAATAAAGATTTATCCATATTTAATTGATGAGAAAAGGATGGCAGGATATTATGAACTGCTTATAGAAGATAAATATAAGCTTAAAATATTTGATAGAAAAAAAAATAAAGCAATTTACGATTATTTTTTGCCAAGTGTTAGAGAGTATTTATTTTGGTCATTTGATATGAATCAAAAAGATACAATTGAAGAATACAATAAAATGAATAATGACTTAAAAGCGGCAATTTGTAGTACATATCCTTGTAACATATTTGAAAAAGAAAAGAATATAGTAATTTGTTTTAATATAGGAATATGTTTTGCAATCACTGATGATAAAAAAATAGTAGATAAACTAACCAAATATGAAGATACTCAAGAAATGGAAGTTATAAATTTAAGATCAGAAGATGCCTATGAAATAAAAGATAGTAAAGAAGAACACTTGTATGCGTATGTATTACAATTATATAAACTAATATATATAAATAAAATAAACAAAGAATTACAAAATCAGAATTTATTTGATAGAGCAAGAAACAGCTTTGTAGACTTTACACAGAAAGTCTATGGAGTAACAGAAACAGATAAAGACAAGTTTTGCGAAACATTAAAAGACAAACTTGACTTAGACAAGAAATACATAGCAGTGGAAAATCAATTTGATTTACTATACAAAAATAATAAGCTTAATGAAAAGATTATATATAATAGATTCGCAATAATACTTTTAATAGTATTTATAATAATAGGAATTATAAACTTAGGCAATTGGCTTGGCAGTCTTTAAAGATTTTACATAGCTTAGTTCTAACTAAATTTAATTCTTATAGATAAATTGAATTTAACTTTCATAGAACTTTAAGATTAGAAAAAAATCTAGTAAATCGAGAAAGGAATGTATAATGAAGGTAACAGTTGGAACAGACATAATTGAAGTGAAAAGAATAGAAAAAGCATTTGAAAATAATAACTTTGCAAGAACTGTTTTTACTGAGAAAGAGATTGAATATTGTGAAAGTAAAAAGGCATCTAAGTATCAACACTATGCTGCTAGATTTGCGGGAAAAGAAGCGGTATTTAAGGCTATATCGAAATATTTAGAAGATAAATATTCAATATCTTGGAAGAATGTAGAGATATTAAATGATGAAAATGGAAGACCATATGTTAATCTAATAGATTTAAATATAAAATGTACAAATATAGATGTAAGTTTATCACATCTTAAAGAATATGCAAATGCCAATGTTGTAATTGTTATGGATAACTAGGAGGGAAGTTTGGAATTTTTTGATTCACACGCACATCTAAATGATGAAAAATTTGATATAGACAGAGAAGAAGTAATACCTGAAATATATAATTCAGGTATTACTAAATTTGTGTGTTGTGGTTATAATTTGCAAAGTTCTATAAAAGCAATTGAACTTTCAAAAGAATATGATTTTATATACTCTACAGTTGGAATATCACCAAATGATTTATCCACAGATTGGGCTAAAGATGTGGATGAAATAGAAAAGATTTTGCAAAAAGAAAAAAACTCCAAAATAGTAGCAATTGGAGAGATTGGACTAGACTATCATTATGATACAAATAAGGCGTGGCAAAAAGAAGCATTTGTAAAACAAATTGAAATAGCTAATAAATATAATCTTCCAGTAGTAATTCATACAAGAGAAGCGGTAATGGATACAATTGAAATATTAAAGAAAAATCCTGTAAATAAAAGAGGAGTATTTCACTGTTGTCCATTTAATAGAGAACTTATAAAAGAAGGATTAAAATTAGAATTTTATATATCAATAGCAGGTCCAATTACTTTTAAAAACTCAAAAAACGCAGAAGAAATAGCAAATCTGATACCACTAGACAGAATGTTAATTGAAACAGACAGCCCATATCTAGCACCAGAACCGGTAAGAGGAACAAGAAACGATCCTAGAAATGTCAAACATACTGCACAAAAAATTGCAGATTTAAGAAAGATAAGTCTAGAGGAAGTAGCAAAAGCAACATATCAAAATGCAAAAGACATATTTAATATAATATAATTATGAAGTTACAGTTGCTGATTATTATTATACAGATTCTGTATTGACAAAAGTTGACGGAGGAAGGTCAAAATTTAATGATTTAGCAAACTTGGCAAGTATGGGAAATGAATGTGTTACTTTTTCATATTGCAATGATTCAAATGTAGGAGACATGATTTGTAAATCATTAAGTCGGTGCGGAGTAAACACAGAATATGATTATAAAAAATTTAGGAGAAATTAAATGTATTATAGATATAATGATATAAAAAATTTAAAAAGTATAGAAACACCTTATAATTTTATAAAAAAGTTAGATATATTTCTTATAAGGCATGGAGAATCTGAAGGAAATATATTGCAAAAGAAGGTAATAGATACACAAATAGATGTAAAACCAGAAGAAAGAATTGATGATATAAGAATAAAACTTACAAAAAATGGAGAAGACCAAGCTAAAGAAGTAGGAAAAAAATTAAATAAAATAATTGAAGATAAAAAAATAGATAAATCAAAAATTTTGGTATTAGTTTCACCATATGAAAGATCAAGAAGCACTTTTGAGATAGCAAATAAAGAATTAAAGCTAGATATGAAAAATATCTTTGTTTTAAATTCATTAAGAGAGCAATCTTTTGGTGCCTTCGATTTTATAAATCATCAAAAAAAATTAAATACATATGGAAGAGAATATGCAGAATATACAAGAAATTCATTAAAATTTTTTAGACAGCAGTATTTAGGAGAATCTCCAGCAGAAGTTTATGATAGATCAAATTCTATTTTATTTTTTATTAAAGAATACGTAGAACACAATAGTGTAGAAAACATTTTTATATTTGGACACGGTTGTATAAATAGAATTTTGTTAATGAATTTTTTAAATTTACCACCAGAATTCTATGACAATTATGATTTACCAGAAAATGCATCAATCATAAAAATTGAAAAAGGAAAGTGGAATTTCTAGTATGATAATTTATTTTATAAATATTTTGTCAATGTCAATGGGAACGGAGATTTTTGACATAAATAAATAATTTGCCAGCTACCTTTGTTACCAAGATAAAATTATGCAGATTTATGTTCATTTTATTATAGTACATTGTACTTTTTTTGTTTTATCAACACTTTTGTTTACTACACTAAACTTTTTTTATTTTGTCAACATTTTTGTTTACTATACTAAACTTTTTTAAATTTTTTCATAATAAATTTTATTATAATGCAGTTTGTACATTTGAAAAAAAGTATACACTATTATTCAGTACAAAAAGAGAAAAAGTTAATAGTTATTTTTATTAAAATATAATATTTTAAAATTTGGAACACAATTTGTGTTAAAATTACTTAACTCTAGAATAATCCTTAGTTTCATTATTACTCATATACACACTAGAACGGTTCTTTTTAAGAAACTCAACAATATTGTAAACATCTATCCAGATTTCTTTGCTACTATCAACTTGTGATTCATCAAAAATAACTTGCATACCAAAATGTAAGTGAGGAACATTTATATTATTTACATTTTCTTTTATGCTATATCCTGTCATACCAAGATAACCAATAACATCACCAGCATTTATGATCATTCCTTCTTCCAATCCAGGAACATAGGGATGATTTTTTCTTAAATGAGCATAGTAGTAATATCTTTTACCATCTAAACTTCGTATACCAAGTCTCCAACCACCATATTGGTTCCAACCGATATGAAATATAGTTCCTGTTTCGACAGCAATTATAGGTGTACCAATGCTTCCTATTAAATCATTTCCTAAATGTGTTCTACTAAAGCCATAAGATCTAGAAGAACCAAAATCTTTATAATGTGAAAAAGAATATTTATTTGCAATAGGAAGGAAAACTTTCATTCCGTAGGTTCCATCATCACGAACACCTAGGAATTCACATAAAATAGCAGAATATGCTTCATAATAATAATCATAGTATTTCATATTTTTGGCAACACTTGATACTCCTCCAGCTTCTTTTATTTGTTTTGCAAATGAGTCTAAGTCTTTTTTGCTATACTTGCCAAAATCATTGCCATACTTGCATGCAAGCAAAGCTAGTAGTTCAATCCAGTTGTAATGATAATCAGTTTCATATGAATTAACATCGAGTCTGTAGGCTGCATCTAAGGCGTCAAAGCAAACATTAAAATCTATCCACTTAATGAAATCTTTCTTTTCAGTTTCTATTTCTTTCCATATATAAGGAATATTTTGATTGGTAGACACTTGTACGGATTTAAATGTATGATTTACAGTTATAATAACTGAAAGTGCTACTGCTAATGAGCTAAATAATATTCTTTTCTTATAATTTTTTAAAAATGTCATAAAGTATTCAATTCCTTTCTCGTTTGGCTAAAATTCGCACACAAAAATTAATAATTCCCTTTAGAAAATTATATAAGAATGAAATTAAAATTATGAAAGAAATATTACAATTACATGTGAAAAGTAATAAATAAGTATAGTTTACATAACAACAATATAAAAATTTGACATATTATATAAAAAATGGTATAATTTAAAGTGTGTTACTTAAGAAGGAGGTTTTATGAGAAAACGATTAAGTAAACAAGAGAAGCCAGAAAGGTCAATGCTTCCACTTAGAAGAATTTTAGTAATATTAATAATATTCTTCATAATATCTGGAATGCTTGGTGTTATGGCCTCAAACGAAAGATTAATTTCAGTTAAGATAGTACTTTCTAGTGGTTATGAAATGAATGTTATGACAACCAATAAGAAGGTATCTGATATACTAGCTGAAAATCATATTGTTGTATTAGAAAACGAAAATGTAACCCCAAGTATTGATTCGGAGTTATCAGACAATAAAACTATCACCATAGAAAAAGGTGAGGAAAAAAAGAAAGCTGAAGAGGTATTTTTCTCAGCAGATGAAATACTTCAAAGTTATACATCTATTGTTGAAAAAGTAATAACAGTACAAGAAGAAATACCATATGAAACAATTACAAAAGATGTTTCAAATGGAAGTAGCACAACTCAGAACAGAGTTACACAAATAGGTCAAAATGGACTTAAAGAAGTAACATATAGAATAAAATATCAAAATGGTGAAGAGATTGAAAGAACAGAAGTTTCTTCAAACATAATTAAAGAACCAGTAGATAAAATAGTTGAAGTTAGAACAAGAGCAGTTACATCAAGAAGTGTTACTTATGTAGCAGATGGAAAATGGAGTTATTCAGCTGAAGAGTTAGATTTATTATGTGCTATAACAGCACAAGAATGTAGTTCAAGTTATGAAGGTGCATTAGCAGTTATAACAACTGCTTGTAACAGAGCTCAAAGTAGTAAGTGGAGCAGAAATGGGACAGACCCACTAAGTCAGTATAAAGCTCCTAACCAGTTTTGTTACACAATAGATTCATATTGGGTAAGAAGATTAAATGGAAATTATGCTGATTTTGTAAAACAAGCAGTAGTTGATGCATTAAATGGAAAAAGAAACCACACTTATTTATCATTTAGAGGATATCAAACAGCAGGAAGTGTTAAAATAGGTGGAAACTGGTACTTTAATTCTATGTATTAAAAATAGTCAAAAGCTGAATGTCAATTTATTGGCAGTCAGCTTTTTGTACTTTTATAAATGATACTCTAGGAAAATCATCTACTTGTATTGATTACCTTAGAGAATAGAAAGATTATACGGAGGATATATGAAGCTTGTTTCGTGGAATGTTAATGGTATAAGAGCAGCAATAAATAAGGGATTTTGTGATTTTTTTGATAATATAGATGCAGATATTTTTTGCATACAGGAAACAAAATTACAAGAAAATCAAATTGATGATAAGTTAAGAAAATTAAGAAAAAATAATTACTGGAATAGTGCAATAAAAAAAGGCTATTCTGGAACAGCTACTTTTTCAAAAATAAAACCCATATCTGTAAGCTATGGAGATGATGATGAAGGTAGAGTAATTACCTGCGAATATGATAAGTTCTATTTAGTAAATTGTTATACTCCAAATTCAAAAAGAGAGCTTGAAAGGCTAGCATACAGAATGGAGTGGGAAGATAAAATTAGAAAATATCTTATAGAACTAGACAAAATTAAGCCTGTTATATATTGTGGAGATTTAAATGTAGCACATAAAGAAATTGATTTAAAGAACCCAGCTAGTAACCATCACAATGCAGGCTTTACAGATGAAGAAAGAGGAAAGATGACGGAACTTCTTAATAGTGGATTTATAGACAGCTTTAGATATAAATATCCAGATAAGAAAGATGAATATACTTGGTGGTCATATATGTTCCATGCAAGAGAAAATAACGCAGGATGGAGAATAGATTATTTTATTGTATCAGATAGAATAAAAGATAAGATAGTAGATGCTAAAATACATCAAGATATACTTGGCAGTGATCACTGTCCAGTAGAGCTAGACATTGATTTTTAACCAACGAAAAAATGCTTTTAATTATTGTAAAAAAATTAGCTTGAAATAATTTAATCAAGAAAGGAATCTGTTATGAAAAAAGAAAAAATAATGGGAACCAAAAGATGGATATATTGGGTTTCGATAGGAATTATTTTAATAATTGTGTACAAGTTTTTAGATAATTTCTCAGGAATAGGAAAATGGTTATTAAACTTATTTTCAATTTTAGCACCATTTTTAGCAGGAATACTTATATCATATATTTTATATGTTCCATGTAGAGGTGTAGAAAGAATTTTAAGAAAAAACAAAAAATTAAAACATACAAGAGGTTTAAGTATAGCAATTGTATTTGTTTTAGCAATTGCAATCATAGCATTAATTATAAAATTCATAGTACCAATAATAATAGAAAGCGTCATGGACTTAGTTAATAATATTCAAAATTATTATAATTATATTGTAGCAGAAGAATATAACTTTGAAATATCTCCATGGATTCAAACTAATATATTAAAGCCAATAGTTGATTATATACAAGAAATAGACTTTCAAGAAATGTTTACACCAGACAAAATAAAGACATATTTAGACTCTGCATTTGGTGCAGTTAAATCTATTGTAAATGTATTTATATCATTTATTTGCTCAGTATATATATTAGCACAAAGAGAATCAATAGTAGAATTTATAAACAAATTAGCAAAGTCAATAATGAATGCAAAAGGATATAAAAGATTTGTAGAGTATTTTACATCAGGAAACGAAATATTTTTTAAATTTATATCAAGCCAAGTTATTGATGCTTTTATAGTAGCAATAATATCAACTATAGCAATGTCAATAATAGGAGTTAAATATTCATTATTGCTAGGAGTATTTATAGGAATATCAAACTTGATTCCATACTTTGGAGCAATAGTTGGTGTAGCAATTTCAGTAATAATAACACTATTAACAGGTGGTTGGAAACAAGCCTTAATAATGGCTATAGTAGTTATAATCTTACAACAAATAGATGCAAACATTATAAATCCAAGAATCACAAGTTCTAAACTAAAAATAAGTCCACTACTTGTTATATTTGCAGTAACTGTCGGAGGTGCATATTTTGGAGTAATAGGAATGTTTATAGCTGTCCCAATTGCAACTTTACTAAAATTAATAGTAGATGAATTTATTTCAGAAAAGCTAAAAGAAAAAGAACAAAAATTAGTAGTTGAAAGTGATGAAGAAAAAATAATAACAGAAAATTATAAAGAAGAGAAAAAATAATAACAGAAAATTATAAAAAAGAGAAAAACAACAGAAAATTACTAAACGAAGAAATAAAAACATTAAATAAAATAATGGGCTATTTATTAAAATAGTCCATTATTCCATTATATATACCCCAGGCAAGTTTATTTTGATATTCATCTGTAACTAACAAAGATTCTTCAGCATCATTAGATAAGAAACCACATTCAACTAATGCAATAGGAATTTCAACGTGTTTCATAATATAAACATTATCTAATTTTAAGGGAACTCTGTTATTAACAGTATTTATAGACATATTTAAATTATCCTGTATTGAAGTTGCAAGAGCTTTAGAATCTTCATTACCATCTTTATAAAATGTTTGCCAACCAGAATATTGTTTTTGAGGAATTTTATTTAAGTGTACTGATACAAAGATATCTGCCGAAGACTCATTTCCAATCTTTACTCTGTTTTTTATATCAGAAACTTTTTTTTGAGAGATAGTTTTTGCATCTAGTTCATAAATTGCATTTTCATCATATCTAGTAAGAATAACAGTAGCACCACTACTTTCCAACAGTTTTTGAAGCTTTAAAGTTATATTCAAATTAATACTAGCCTCAGAGATTCCATCAGAACTTGTAGCCCCTTCATCAGGAGTGCCATGTCCAGCATCTAAAACAATTATTTTATTACTAACAGGAAGTGCCATAGTTTCAACTAACTCAGCTTCAGAAAAATTATTATAGTTAGAAAATATAAGAGAAATCATAAAGCAAATGAAAACAACAGATAATCTTTTAATCATTTAAATATATTCCTTTCATATTTTTAATTATATGCATGAAATAAATAAAAATGATTTGTTATTTTTAAATGTAACAATAAAATATTTTAAAGTATAAAATTTCCACAAACAGGAGAAAATATGTAGAAAACATATTTTAGAGGAGTGGAATTTTTTATGTTAAAAAAATTATACACTAAAGATTCAGTACTTAACAAAAAAGAACTAGAAGAGTATCTAGCAAAATTCGCATCAGATAATATTATAAGTAAAACATCTGAAAAAAACACATATCCGATTCCAAGAGTTAAAGATAATTGTAAGTATATATCTTTGGTATATACTTTATTAAATGAACATGTAAAAATCGGAATACCAATACATCCTGCAGGAGAATGGATACTAGATAATTTCTATATGATTGAAAAAGCAGTCAAGACAATAGAAAAGGATTTGTGTTTGAAAAAATATGTAAATTTTCCAGGAATAAGCCAGAGTGGATTTGCTAGAATATTTGTTTTAACAAATGAAATTATTTCTAATACAGACGGAAAAATAAATCAAAGCGATTTAAAAGATTACTTAATAGCTTATCAAACACAAAAAGATTTAACAATGGAGGAGATATGGTCAATTCCACTTTTTTTACAAATAAATTTAATTGAAAAAATAAGACATGTTTGTGAAAAAATTTTTATATCACAAATGGAAAAATATAAAGTAGATAATATGATTCAAAGGATAATAGAAAATAAACCAGAAAAAGAAGTTAAAATGTCTGTAAAAGGAGCATATCCATTTATTGAATATATGTCATATAGACTAAAAAAATATGGTAAGGTAGGCTTACCATATTTGCAAGCTTTTGAAGAACAAGTAAATAAAATGGGAATGAAAATATCAGAAGTAATAGGTAGAGAACATTTTGATATTGCAGTTAGAAAATTATCAATAAAAAATGCAATTACTAGTTTAAGAGATATCTCAAGAATGAATATAATATCCATTTTTAAAGAAATAAATGTTGTAGAGCAGATACTTAAACAAGATCCAGCAGGAGTTTACTCTCAGATGGAATATACAAGTAAAGATTATTATAGAGCAAAGATTTTAGAAATATCAAAGAAAACAAAAATATCAGAAATATTTATTGCTGAAGAAGTTTTAAAACTTTGTAAGAAAAATGAACTAGAGCAAGATAATACTTTAGATAATAAATACACAGAAAAAACTAATAAAATACGAAAATTAAAAAAAACACATGTAGGATATTACTTGATAGATGAAGGAAAAGATGAACTATTAAGCAAACTTTTAAAGAAAAATATAAAAAGTATATCATCAGATACTAAATCTAAAATATATGTTTCTATCATATATTTCTTAACCGTACTGTTTACTTTAATATTATCAAGATGGCTAAAATTTTCAGCTATTTTACTATTTATACCATTACAAAATACTGTAACACAAATACTACAATATATTTTAAATAAGTCTGTAAAACAAAGACATATTCCAAAAATAGATTTACAAAATCATATAAGAGCTAACCAATCAACTATGTGTGTAATGCCAGTTTCTTTAAAATCAAAAGATGATGTAAAAGAGATTTTTAATAAAATGGAAGTATATTACTTAGCTAATAAATCGGAAAATCTATTTTTTACACTTCTTGGAGATTGCACAAGTAGTAATAAACAAAAAGAAAGCTATGATAAGGAAATAATACAAGAAGGATTAAATCAATCAAAAAAATTAAATGAGAAGTATGGAGATATTTTCTTTTTCACATACAGAAAGCGTGAATGGTCAGAAATAGAAAGATGCTATATGGGCTGGGAAAGAAAAAGAGGGATGATTACACAATTTAATGAATTTCTTATGACTGGTAAATCGAGTTTTAGTGTAAATAATTGTAAAATAGAAAACTTGCCAAAGATAAAATATGTTATAACCATAGATTCTGACACAAATTTAGTAATGGATAGTGTATTTAAATTAGTAGGAGCCATGAGTCATATATTAAACTTTCCAGAGGTAGATAAAATCAAAAATGTTGTTTTTAAAGGCTATGGAATCATTCAACCAAGGGTAAATTTAGACATTGATGATGGAAGAAAAACATTATTTACAAGACTTTTTGCAGGAAATTCAGGAACAGACTTGTACTCAACAGCAATATCAGATGTTTATCAAGATACTTTTGGAGAAGGCATTTTTACAGGAAAAGGAATATATGATTTAGAAACATTTTACGATATTTTAAAAGATTCAATTCCAGAAAATAAAGTATTAAGTCATGATCTTTTAGAAGGAAATTTTTTAAGATGTGGTTTAGCAAATGATATATATATAATGGATGGATATCCTTCTAGTTACAATGCTTACAAAATAAGAAAACATAGATGGATAAGAGGAGATATCCAGATATTAGGATGGTTAAGAAGTAGCCTAAACTTCTTATCTAAATATAAAATTTTGGATAATGTGGTAAGAAATCTGAATGAAGTATTTATATTTACCAGTTTATTATTAGGAATGATTCTAAAATATCCATTAATGATATTAATATCATTAGTATTACTAGCAACACCAATGGTTATAAAATTAATAGATTTATTTATAAATAAAAAGTCTGGAGAATTTAATAACAAATTATTTGTACCAACATTTACAGAAATACAAAGAGCTATATATAGATATATTTTAGATATAGTACTTTTGCCAGACATAGCAAATTTAGAGACAAATGCATTTGTAAAAGCTTTATACAGAATGAAAATATCACATTTGTATTTGCTTGAATGGACAACAGCCAATGAAGCGGAAAATAAGTCAAAATTAAGTATACAAGAGTATTACTTATCAATGATTTTTACAACAATTGTTGGTATTTTCACAATGCCATATCCTTTTTCATTTTTATGGATATTTGCTCCTCTTATTATGTATCTAATGAGCAAAAAAGAGAAAGAAATAACAAGTAAGATTTCTAAGGAAAATACAGAGTATTTATTAGAAGTAGGAAAAAAGACATGGAATTATTTTAAAGAAAATATGACTAATTATCTAGTAAATGATAATTATCAAGAAAATAGAAGAAATGAAGTTGCGAAAAGAACATCATCAACGAATATTGGACTAGAGATTTTATCAATAATTGCAAGTTATGATTTAAAATATGAAACAAAGGAATATGTGTTAGATTTACTAGAAAATGTGATAAATACAGTAATATCTTTACCAAAATGGAATGGACATTTATATAATTGGTATGACACAGAAAAATTAACTCCTCTTAATCCTATTATTGTATCAACTGTTGACAGCGGTAACTATGTTGGATATCTTTATGTTTTAAAACAATTTTTAATAGAACAAATTGATGAAAGAAATGGTTTAAATCAAACTGTTGATAAAAAAGCAAAAAAAGATACAGGTACAATAAAAAAGAAAACTACAGAAAAAGATAAAATTACAGAGAATAATCAGAAAATAGAAAACTTAATAGAAAAAGTTGATAAGTTAATAAATGATACTGATTTTAGCAAGCTATATGATGAAAATATAGGACTTTTCTCAATAGGATTTAATATAGAAGAAAATAAACTTATTGATTCTTACTATGATTTATTAGCATCAGAGTCAAGACAAACAACATTAATAGCTATTGCAAAAAAAGACGCACCAAGCAAAGCTTGGAGTATGCTTGGAAGAACACTAACAAATTTACGAGGACATGTCGGATTAGTATCATGGGGAGGAACTGCATTTGAATATTTAATGCCAAATTTAATAATACCAACTTATGACTCAACACTTATAGATGAATCATGTAAGCTATTAATTCTAAGCCAGAAGGAATATGCAACAAAACTAGGAGTCCCATGGGGTATATCAGAAAGTTCGTTTAGCTTAAAAGATTTCCAAGGAAATTATCAATATAAAACATTTGGAATTCCATGGCTTGGATTAAAAAGAGGATTATCACAAGATTTGGTAGTAAGCCCATATTCTAGTTTTTTAGCACTTACTGAAAATCAAAAAGATACAATCAATAATTTAAAGAGATTGGAAAGAGAAGGTGCTGTTGGCAAATACGGATTTTATGATTCAATAGATTATACTTTAAATAAAGAAGTTATTAAAATATTTATGGCACATCATCAAGGTATGATATTGGCAACTATAAATAATGGACTTAAAAATAATATTTTTCAAAAAAGATTTATGAAAAATCCAGAAATTGAAGGAATAAAAGTTTTATTGCAGGAAACTGTACCTAATAGTATAATTTTAACAAAAGAAAAGAAGGAAAAGGCACAAAAAATAAAATATAAAGTTTACGATGAATATTCACAAAGAAGTAGAGGATTAAATGTCATCTCAACAAATAATTTTACAACCATAAATTACCAAAACGGTTTGGAGATAAATAAATTAAATGATATTACGCTTACAGATGAAAATAATATTTATATTAAAGACATTGATAATAAAAAAGTTTGGAATTTAGCTAATAGTAAACATGATACTGTATTTACAGCTTTTGACAGTAGTTTTAAAATTGAAAATGGAAATTTAAAAGTACAAATAAAAAATACTATAGCTCCAGACTTGCAAGTTGAAGTTAAGGAAATTAAATTAACAAATAAAGGACTAAATAATTTAAATCTTGAAATAACAACATCAAGTAAACCAATATTAGTAAATAAAAAGCAATATGACGCACACCCAGCTTTTGAAAATATGTTTTTAAATTTTAATAATATAGATGATAAACTCATTGTTACAAGAAATAGAAGAAATCAAAATGAGCAAATTCCATATTATATTACTACATTATATGCAGAAGAAGGAAATATGGAATTCGAAATTGACAAAGAGAAATTTATAAGTAGAAAAAATAATAAAATTCCAGATGGTGTTTCAAAATCGTGGCCATTCAGTAGTAAAGTTGGAACTGTAATAAACCCAATTATTGCACTAAGAAGAATAGTAAATATTAATCCAAATGAAACTAAAAAAATATATTTAATAGTATCTGCTGATTATGATGAAAAGCAAGCTATTAAAAATTTAGAAGAGTATCAAGATATTAGAAATTTAGATAGAGTATTTGAACTTTCTAAAGTACAAACAGAAGCAGAAACTAGATATCTAGGTATTAGAGGAAATAATATTTCTACTTATCAGAAAATGCTTAGATTTTTAATTATGCCTAAAGAAATAAGTGGAGATATTAATAGTTTAAATATGGATATAGATTTATCTAATGAAAAACTATGGAAGTATGGAGTATCAGGTGACTTTCCAATATTATTAGTTAATATTAAAGACTTAAATGATTATTTTGTAGTAGATGAAGTACTAAAAGCATATGAATTTTTTATTACAAAAAACATAAAAACAGAGGTAGTAATTACAACAAAGGTTGATATTCAAGATAATATAAAAAATAGTAATATGTCTAGATATTTAAATAAAAGGGAAGGCATATTTGTCTTAAATAATATATCAAGAGAAGAAAAAAGAGTATTTGAATTAAGAGCAAGCTTGATTGTAGATGCTGCAAATGGATTGTTAGAAAAGCAATTAGAAGAATTAGATGATAGCATTGAAACACAAACTTATTTAGATAATAACATTTTAGATATAATAGAAAACAATCAAAATGAAAACAGTTCACAAGATATAGTAAAAGTAAAAGATTTAAAATTATTTAATGGATATGGTGGATTTAATAGAGATGGTTCAGAGTATTGGATTATACAAAATAAAGATAATATTCTTCCAGTAGCTTGGTGCAATATACTTGCAAATAAAAATTTTGGAAGTATTATGACTGACTCAATGGGAGGTTTTATCTGGTATAAAAACAGTAGAACCAATAGGATAACTACATTTTCTAATGATAGCTATATGGATAGTTCTCCAGAAAAATTTACACTAAGTTTATATAATTTTGATAAAAATAGCAAAGCAACAAGAAAAAAGAAAAACTTGAAAAAAACATGGAATTTAACATTTAACGACATTAATACAAATGAAGAATATGTAACTTGTTTTGGATTGGGATATTCAAAATATTTTCTAAATAATGAAATTTATCAAGAATGTACACAATATGTGCCAATTGATGACAATTGTAAAATAAGTATAATAAAATTAAAAAACAACTTAAATGAGAAAGTCTCATTAAAAATAAGATATGATTTAGACTTTCAAATAGGAGAAAGTTTTGATGATAAAAGATTTATTGTAAAAATCTTTAAAGAAGGTTTAAATATGAATCTTATAAAGAATCTAAAAAATCCATCTGATTTAGTTTATATTACTAGTAATGAAAAAATAAATGAACTTAACGAGATAGAAATTGAACTTGATAGAAATGAAGAAAAAGAAGTTGTGTTTGTCTTAGGATGTGAAGAATCAGATATGGAAAGTTTAGATAAAGCAACAAAATATATAGCTAATTATGAAGAAGAATTTAAAAACACTAAAAAATATTGGGAAAACAAGACAAGCAAAGTTAAATCTTCAACACCAATTAAAAGTTTTGATTTTCTACAAAACAATTGGCTTGTTTATCAATCTATGGTTTCAAGAATGTATTCAAAAGCAGGTTTTTATCAAGCTAGTGGAGGATATGGATTTAGAGATCAACTTCAAGACAGTTTAGGCTTAAAATATGTTGATATAAATATACTAAAAAATCAAATTTTAATGTGTTGTAAACATCAATTTTATGAAGGAGATGTTGAGCATTGGTGGCATGAAGATTCTAAACTTGGAATTAGGACACGTTTTTCAGATGACCTTTTATGGCTTCCTTATAGTGTTGGGGAATATATTGACTTTACCGGGGATTATAGTATTTTGAATGAAGAGGAAATGTATCTAAAAGCAGAAGAAGTAACTGATATGGAAGAAGATAGAGTAGGAATTTATGATTTATATGAAAATAAAGGAACTGTATTTGAACATTGTATAAAGGCAATTGAAAGAGCATTAAAATTTGGTAAAAATGGACTTCCTCTTATAAAATCTGGAGACTGGAATGATGGAATGAATAGAGTAGGACCAAATGAAATTGGAGAAAGTGTATGGCTTGGTTTTTTCTTATATGATATCTTAAATAAATTTATACCAATTATTGATTATGAAGCAAAATTTGTAAAACAGCAGGGTGTAAGCAAAGAAGTAGCAATTGCTATAAATGATAACAGTGAAAAACAAGAAGCAAAAGTTGAATTTATACAGGATGTTAATACCATAAATTATGATGAAACTAAAGAAAAATTTGAAAACTGTGCTAAGATTTTAAAACAATCACTAAATACTAGTGGTTGGGACGGAAGATGGTACAAGAGAGCAATTGATGACAATGGTGTTGATGTAGGATCTATTAAGCTGGACGAATGTAAAATTGATAGTATAGCACAAAGTTGGTCTGTAATTTCTAATGGAGGGGATAATGACAAAAAACATATTGCCTTAGAAAGTGCAGAAAACTATTTAATTGATAATGAGAATAACTTAGTAAAATTATTAACACCAGCACTTGAAAAGAGAGATTTAGGTTACATTACAGCTTATGCAAAAGGACTTCGTGAAAATGGTGGTCAATATACACATTCTGCTATATGGTTACTTATTGCAGAAGCTATGATGGGATGTAATGAAAAAGTTTTTGATATTTATAGAAAAATAAATCCTGTTGAACATGGCTTAAACAAAGAAGCTATAGATAAATATAAGGTAGAACCTTATGTAGTAGAAGCTGATATATGCTCAGAAGGAATGTATGCAGGAAGAGGAGGCTGGACATGGTATACAGGCTCAAGTGCATGGCTATATAAAGCACAAATAGAATATATACTAGGTATTAAGATTAATCATGGTATTTTAACAGTAAATCCATGTGTTCCAGAAGACTGGAAAAAGTTCGAAGTTAAATTTAAGTATTTTGATGCAGAATATACAATAAAATATATTAGAGGAAGTAAAAAAACAATGATATTAGATGGTAAAGAAACTAATGAAATAAATCTACAAAAAAAGGGAAAATATATTATTAATAAATATTTCTAAAAAATTTGATAAAATATGTAACTGGTAAGTGAAAATGTCTCAAATTAAAAAAATCTGATAAAAAATAAAAAAAATCTGATAAAATACTTGAAAAAAAGCGAAAAATGTGAGAAAATATAGATATTGAGGTGAAAAGATATGAAAAAAACAAAATCAGTATTATTAATTATATTTATAATGTTATTTATACTATTTATTGGAAATGCATTTGCTGTTTCAGATACAGTAGCAAGGTTAAGTGTAAATGTTACACCTAATAATCCAGCTGTTGGAGAAGAAGTAAAAATTAATATTGGATTTTCAGAAATAAGTGAAGGAGTAAAATCAGTTAAGTTCTCATTAAACTATGATGATAATGTACTTGAATATAAAGGAGCTACAGCAGGAGAAGGTTGGACATCTAGCTTAGAAGAAAATAATTTTACTATTTCAACTACTAATAATGAAGTTACTACACAAACAGGAACTATACTTACAATAACATTAGAAGTTAAGGAAGGGGTTGGAGCTAATACACAATCTATACTATCATTAACATCAATAAGTGTAGAAACAGATACAGAAACTGTAGATGATTTTAATGATTTAAGCACAACTTTGACTATTAGAAAAACAGAAGGTGGAAGTCAAGCAGGAGGAAATGAAGTAGAAGACAATCCAACTGCAAATGAAATAAACGGAAATGAGATTACAGGAAACGAAGTAACAGGTAATGAAGTGATAGGTAATGGAGTAACAGAAGGAAATGGTGAACCAGTTGTAAACACATTACCAGTTCAAAAAATAAATGAAATAGGAAATTACACAACTGAGGATAAAGAAGTTCCAAGTATTCCACAAACAGGTGAAGATTATGGTGTTCAAATCTCAATAATAGGACTAGCAATTTTATCAATAATATCATATGTAGTTTATAGAAAAAATAAAATTTAGTTAAATTTATCCCTAAATATTAGTTTTATATTTAGGGATACTTTTTATTTATACATTTTTTTGTCTTTTTTTATTGAAAAATCTAACATCTTATGATATAAATATTAGTAAATTTAGTTTTTCAATGCAGTAGTTTGAATGAAGTGATTTTTCAAATCTATATGTAACTTCTAACAAGTATAGAAAGGAATAAGTTTTATGGAAAATAATCAAGTAAACAATACATATGAAGAAGGTAAGAAAAAAATATTAGCTGTTGATGATGAAATGGCAATAATTGATTTACTTAAATTCAATATTGAAAAAGAAGGTTATAGTTTCATATCAGCTCAGGATGGAGAAGAAGGATTACAAAAAGTCATAGATGAAAAACCAGATTTAGTTTTACTAGATGTTATGCTACCTAAAATGGATGGACTTTCAGTATGTAGAAAGATTAGACAAGAACAAATAAATATTCCTATTATAATGCTTTCAGCAAGAGGAGAAGAGATAGATAAAATTTTAGGGTTAGAAATAGGAGCAGATGATTATATAACAAAACCATTTAGTACAAGAGAGTTAATAGCAAGAATAAAAGCAAATTTAAGAAAGTCAGAGCAAGAGGGTAATGTAGGATATTCGAATGGAAATAAGATTTCGGTAGGTGCATTATCACTCGATTTAGATAAATTCGAAGTAAATGTTAGAGGACAGATTATTTCAGACTTAACAAGAAGAGAATTTGAAGTACTAAAGTTTTTAGCACAAAAGCCAGGACAAGTTGTAACTAGAGAAGCTCTTTTAGAAAAAGTATGGGGATATGAGTATTTTGGAGATATAAGAACAGTTGATGTAACAGTTAGAAGAATTAGAGAAAAGATAGAAAAAAATACAGCTAACCCAAAAATATTAGTAACAAAAAGAGGAGTAGGATATTACATAGCTAGCAAATAGTGGAGGAATAAATGAAGAATTATCAATTAAAAATGATATTGGCCTTCTTCATTATTGGTAGTATTGTTATTGTAGGATTTGGAATTGCATTAGCTATGCAATGTAATTTAGAAGGAAGCAAACTTATTTTAACAATAATAATAGCCTTAGCGATACTTGCATTATTCTGTATTGCTTTGGCTATTTTTACAGTAAAGAAAATAATAGAGCCAATGTCTAGAATGTTAAAGGGTGCAGTTCTATACAGAGATATAGATACAGACATAAAAAGCGATAGTGAAATTGAAAACTTAGTTTCCGAACTAAAAGAAAGTTTAATGGAAGCCAATAGCCAGAAAAGACAAACAGATACAATACTTAAACATATGACTGATGGAGTTATTGCATTTGATATGAAAGGAAATGTAACTTACATAAATCCGGCTGCAATTCAAATGTTAAATCTAAAAGACTCAGACAAAACTTTTGAAAAAATATTTTCAAAATATGAAAATATTAACATGGAAAAAATTATATATCTAGAAAACTGGACTTCATCAGAGATGAAAATAGAAAATGGAAATGTCTCAATGAACTTGTTTTTTGTACCATTTAAAGATGAGATAAATAGGCCAACAGGAGTTATGGTAGTAATACAAGATATTACAGAACATGTAAGACTAGATGATATGAGAAAAGAATTCGTAGCAGACGTATCACATGAATTAAAAACACCATTAACTTCTATAAAAGGCTTTTCAGAAACACTATTAGAAGGTGACTGCGATAAAGAAACAGAAATGCATTTCTTGGGTATAATAAATGATAATGCAGATAGAATGGAAAAATTAGTACAAGATTTACTTATTTTATCAAGGTATGACAACAAAAGAGATGAAAGTAGGATATCTGAATTTGACTTAGGAGAACTTGCAAAAAAATGTAGTGAAAAGTTTGAAATTGAAGTTTTAAAAAGAAAACAAGACATGGAATGTTTTGTTACAGCAGATGTACCACCAGTTCAAGCAGATAAAGACGGAATAGAAAGAGTAATAATAAATATAATTAGTAATAGTGTTAAATATACTCCAGACGGTGGAAAAATATCTATTTATGTGGGATATGTTCATAATGATGCTTATGTAAAAATAAAAGATAGTGGAATAGGAATTCCAAAAGAAGATATAGACAAGATTTTTGAGAGATTTTATAGAGTTGACAAAGCAAGATCAAGAAAGCTTGGAGGCACAGGATTAGGACTTTCTATTGCAAAGGAAATAATTGAACAAAATAATGGAAGTATAAATATAAAAAGTACATTAGGAAAAGGCACGGAAGTTGTAATTAGGATTCCTGTAAAAAAATAGTAAGCTATAATAAAAAAGGAGATTCATAATGGAAAAAGATAATAAAGAAAATGCAAATGATGAAAACGAAAAAGAAAGCTTAGATAATAAAGAAAAAAATTGTGACAATAAAACAATTGTAAAAAACGTGGTAAAAGAAATTTTAGAATGGGTATATTGCATAGTAATAGCAGTTGTAATAGCCGTATTAATAAAGTATTACGTAGGAACTCCAACAGTTGTTAATATGAGTTCAATGTATCCAACTTTGGAAGAATCAGATAGATTAATTTTAAGTAGAATTGATAGAACAATGAAAAAAATGCCTGAAAGAGGAGAGATAATCACATTTGAGGCACCAACTGGAGATGCTAGCAGTGTAGATATAGAACATCCAGTTGCAAAATATGAATATGAACCTGACGGATGGTGGAATAAATTTGTTTACTATGTATTAGAATTCAATAAAATCAGTTATATAAAAAGAGTTATTGGATTACCGGGAGAACATGTTGAAATAAAAAATGATAAAGTTTATATAGATGGTGAAGAATTAGAAGAAGATTATTTAAATCCAAGCGTAAAAACACCTATTAAAGGACCTTGTTATGATTTTATCGTACCAGAAAACTGTGTTTTTGCAATGGGAGATAATAGAACTAACTCAACAGACTGTAGAGAGTTTGGATGTATACCACTAGAAAAAATAGAAAGCAAAGTTGTATTAAGATTTTACCCATTTGATAAGTTTGGCAATGTAGAATAATGAGAGTAGATATTATTTAAAATGATTTTGGCAATGTAGAATAGTGATGGTAGATATTATTTAAAATGATAAGGAGAAAGAGTTGTTCGAAGAAATAGTTGGAAATAATAAGATAAAAGAATATTTAGAAACATCAGTTAGAACAAAAAATATTTTTCATAGTTATATGTTTACAGGCAAATCAGGCATAGGAAAGAAACTTTTTGCAAAAGAATACGCAAAACAAATAATGTGTTTAAAAGAAGGAAAATGTGTAGATCAAAAGTGTGAGTCATGCATGAAATTTGAAGCTGGTTCTAATCCTGATTATGTAGAAATAGCACCAGATGGAAAAACATTGAAAATAGAACAGATAAGAAAAATGCAAGAAAAAATCGCTGAAAAACCTATTGTTTCCAATAAAAAAGTATATATAATAGATGACAGTGATTTAATGACTGAGGAAAGTCAAAATTGTTTACTAAAAACATTAGAAGAACCACCAGAATATGCAGTCATAATACTCATAGTATCCAATGAAAGCAAGATTTTAGCAACTATAAAGTCAAGATGTGTAATCGTCAAATTTGAAAAATTATCAAATGATGATATAAAAAAGATTTTACCAAATTTAGATGATAAATTTATTAAATTATTAGAAGGAAGTTTGCAAAATTCTGAAAATATTGAAAATAAAAAAGAACAGTATGAAGAACTAAAAAAAATCGTTGATATAATAGAAAATGGAACTCTAACACAATTATTTAATCAAACTGATTTACTTTATACTAGTAAAGATGATATAATAAATTTATTAGAATACTTAAATATAATATTTTTTGACAAAAGATGGACCAAGTGTATAGAAATAGTAGAAAAGACAAAAAAGAAAATTTTAGCAAATAATAACTATGATATGTGCATTGATTTTCTATTAATTAATACGTGGGAAATAATTCATAAAACTGAATAAAGTTATTTTCTCATGCCTTGTTGTCGCTGGGCAACCTAAAGGTTGCCGCTCCATTCGCCCTTCGGTTGGTCGCTACGCGGCTATTTCAAAAATAACTTTATCCAAGTTTATAAAATAAATTAGAAAGGAGTTCGTATAAGTAATACGATATAATAAATGAAAAGTATAGTAGGAGTTAGATTTAAAAAGCCGGGAAAAGTATATTTCTTTGATTCAAATGATATAGAACTAAAATTAGGAGATAGTGTAATTGTTGAAACTTCTATGGGAAAAGAATTAGGAACTATTGCAGCTGTTAATAGACAAATTGATGAACAAAATCAAAAAGATTCTTTAAAAAAGATTATAAAAAAAGCATCAAAAGATGATATAAAACACCAAGAAGAAAATGCAAAAAAAGAAAAAGAAGCATTTGAAACTTGTAAGAAAAAAATTAAAGAACACAAACTAGAAATGAATCTAGTTGAAGCAAGATATTTATTTGACAATTCTAAACTAATATTTTATTTTACAGCAGAAGGAAGAATCGACTTTAGAGACTTAGTTAAAGACTTAGCATCAATTTATAAAACAAGAATAGAATTAAGACAAATTGGTGTAAGAGACCAAATAAAAAGGCTTGGCGGAAATGGAATTTGCGGAAGAGAATTGTGCTGTTGCTCATTTTTAAATGATTTTGAAACAGTATCAATAAAAATGGCAAAAGAACAAAATTTATCTCTTAATACAGCAAAAATAACAGGAAGTTGTGGTAGATTAATGTGTTGTCTAAAATACGAGCAAAATGTATATGATGACAAGATGGAAAAATTACCACACCCAGGGGCTATAGTTAAGACAGAAGAAGGAGAAGGCATTGTTGATAATGTAGAAGTACTAAGAGAATTAGTAAGAGTAAAATTCAAAGATGAAGATGGTAGCAATTATTTTAAAAAATTTAATGCAAGTGAAGTAAAAATTATCAAAGATAACAAAAAGGAAGAAAAGTTTGATGAGCAAGTAGATTCAGAAGAACTAAAAGAACTAGAAAAAATAGAAGAGATGGACAAATACGATAAGAATAATACTTCTGATGATGAAATCTAATATATAGTTAAATATTGAAAGGTGGTGAATATTATGGCATACAAAATTACAGACAAATGTGTACAATGTGGAGCATGTGCAGCATCTTGTCCAGTACAATGTATCTCAGAAGGAGATAGCAAATATGTAATAGATCCAGAAAAATGCATTGAATGTGGATCTTGTGCTGGAATTTGCCCAGTTGGTGCACCTCAAAAAAATGATTAATAATACATAAAATGGAGGCTACATTTCTGTAGCCTCCATTAGGTTATTGACATAATTGCAAAAAAATTGTATAAATATATTATAAGAGTATGCAATTATTAAATATTGTATATTAAAGGAGGGAAAAAAATGTTTGTTATTTTAATAATTCTTGTTGTAATTGTTTTAGCATCAATTAGACAAGTAAACGAATACGAAAGAGGAATCTTATTTTTCTGTGGTAAATTTAGAAAATTACTATCACCAGGATGGCACATTGTACTACCAATATTCTACTCATACAAAAAAATAGATGTTAGAACAAAAACCGTAGATGTTCCAGAACAAGAAGCAATTACAAAAGATAATGTATCAATTAAAATAAACGCAGTTTTATATTATAAGATATTTGACGCATCAAAATCAGTATTAGCAGTTGAAAATTTTAATTATGCAGTAAGCCAATTAGCCCAAACAACTATGAGAAATATTGTTGGTTCAGTATCATTAGATGAACTACTTTCAGAAAGAGACAAATTAAGTTCAGAAATTTGCAAAATAGTTGATGAAGCAACAGATCCTTGGGGAATAAAAGTTGAGAATGTTGAACTTAAAGATGTTGCATTGCCAGAAGAAATGAAAAGAGTAATTGCAAAAGTAGCAGAAGCAGAAAGAGAAAAACAAGCAGTTATAACTAAGGCGGCAGGAGAAGTTGAAGCATCAAACAACTTAGCACAAGCAGCCAAAGTTTTAGGAGAAGCTCCAGGAGCTTTACATTTAAGAACTCTAGCAACATTAAATGATTTAAGTAGTGACCAATCAAATACTGTAATATTTGCAGTGCCAATAGAAGGATTAGAAGCTTTAAAGGGAATAGCAAGTAGAGGAAAAGAATAAAAATATATTAAAAGTTAATAAGAGGGCATTTGAATTTATAGAATGCCTTCTTTTATTTATGTATGTAATATAAAAAATGTAATAAATGGTAAATTATGTCGAATTTTGTCATACGATTCATGTTGAAATCTGGAAAAATTTGTAGTATAATTATTCTCATAAGAAAAAGTTTTTAATTTATTTGTATTTAACTTAATTTTATTTTTGACTTACAAAATTATATTTAAAAAAAATTTGTATTTAATATTTTTTATTTTTATCATTTTTAGTAAGGTCAATCATTGCAGATATATGACTTACTAGATTATAAATATTTATTCTAAATATCTCCAAGTAAAAAATTTTTTAAAGATATCAATTAAAATCACAAAAGCTAAACAACGACAAGTGAAAAAGTAAATGCAATTCTGTAAAGTAATTGCAAAAGCTAAGTAAACAACATTTTTGTATAAAGTGTTGCCAAGAGTAAAAAAATCTATTATAATAGGAGGTAATAATTATTGACTAAAAAACGACACAATAGTACTAAAGAGGAAAATTTACAAAAGAATGAAAAAGTAGAATACATAAACCATCCACATGATAAAGTAATAAGAGATGTTTTATTAGACAAAGAAGAAGGATCATATTTTATAAATAAAGCATTAAACTTAAAAGAAGAAGAACAATTATCAGAAAAAAATTTATATAATTATAATAATAGTTTTGTAAACAATAAATTACAAAACAAAATACCAGATGTAGTGTATAAAGTAATAAAAGAAGAAACGAATAACAAAGAAGTAAAAAATAAAGAAATTGAAAATGTGGAAATAAAAGAACAAGGAGAAAAAGATAAATCAGAAGAAAGAGAAATATACATAATAATAGAACATCAAAGTAAAAAAGATCCACTTATGGAATATAGATTTTTTGATTATAAAGTAGAAATAACAAGATTAGCATTAGATAAAAGTAAAGTAGGAGAAGAAAGCTATAAGGAACCAAGTGTAATAGGAATATTACTTTATACAGGAAAAGAAGGTTGGAGAAAAGAAACAGAAGATAACAATAATAAATTTCAAGAAAAAAGGACATTAGAAAGCTGGACAAAACAAGAGTACACAAAATATAAGCTAGTAGAAGCAAGTAAAATGTCAGAGGAAGAACTACTAAAAGAAAACACACTATTATCCAAAATACTTTTAATAGAAAAAGCCGAAAGTACAGAAGAAATGATGGAAATGTATTCAAAAATAATGAATCAAAATTTAAGTATAACAACTATAGAAAAAATAGAAAATTATATAATAATAATCTTGTCACAATTTTTAAAAAAAGATAAAGAAGAACTAGAGAAAGTTCTAAAAAATTTTGAAGGGAGAAAAAATAATATGATGCATATAGAAGAAGTATTAATAAGAGAAAGAAAAAAGGATAGAGCAGAAGCAAGGGCAGAGGGATTAGCAGAAGGACGAGCAGAAGGAATAGCAAAAGAAAAAATAAGAATGATAAGGGAAATGCTACTAAATAACGAACAAGATAATAAGATAATAAAATACACAAATGTAAGTAGCAAAGAATTAGATAAGCTAAAGAAAGAATTACTGACTCAAAATGCCTAGTAACAAATGGCAATAACAGAAACTAATGGTTGGTTTAGTTCAACTAGTAATTACTGTGCATCAACATATCCAATGCTATATAGAACTGGTGTGCTGGGCTTCTTCAGCGGCAGCAGAAGTAGCGCCGACTACCACGGGCGGCCCTTCTAGTTTTACGACTTTTAGACCAGTTATCTGGAATAGGTAACTATACCGAAAGGTAAAAGAATATATAATAATTAGTTTTTAGTAAAATCATTGAATTTAAAAACAAACTAATTATGGACAGAGTAAATAGCCAAAAATATTTGCTCTGTTTTATTATAATTTAATAGAGGTATAATATGGAAAATAATTTACTTATATATAAAAAATATTATAAAAATCTTGACAAAAGAAAAATAATAAAGTATAATAGTATCAATTGATACTAAAAAGGAGGGGCTACACTAGGGAAGGAGTAAGAATGAATAAAAATACTTCTAAATATACAAATCACGCAATTGATGAAATAGAGGAGTATTTAGAAAAAATAAAAGAAAGTGTAAAAATTGATAAGTTTATAGTATGCATAACAGAAAAAAATATAAAGAATAGGGAATTTATTGAAAAATATAAATTAGATAAGAATAAGCAAAAACAAATGCTAATACAATTAGAAGCAAAAGATTTTTGCTATTCTGCTGATGATTACAATAATCCAAAGGAAAGGTTGTATATTTTTTGCAGAGAATATGAGCTAAATAATTGGGGTACAATAGAAAAAATTAAAGTATATTTTAAAACGACTATAAAGAAAAACAATTTTGTTGTAGTAATTTCGTTTCATGAACCAGAAAAAGAAATTAAAAAGCTATTTTTATAAAAAGAGGAGGTGACTAGATTATGAATAAAGGATTTTGTGAAAAGTGTGATGAAATAGTAGACTATGATGAGAAAGAAATAAGAGATAAAGTAACCATAAAAGGAAAAGAATATTCATATAATAGACTAATTGGATATTGTAAAAATTGTGGTGAAGAAATAAGCTCAAATGATTTAACTGATGAAAATTTAGATAGAATAGACAAGGTCTACAGGAAAGAAGAAGGCATTATTACAGTAGATGAAATAAATAAAATTTTAAATAAATATAAGATAGGAAAAAAGCCTCTTTCTAAGTTACTAGGATGGGGTGAAGTTACATTAATAAGATATTTGAATGGAGATGTACCAACTAAAATATATTCGGATCAATTATATAAAATTTTAAACGATGAAAAATATGTAGAAGAACTTATTGAAAAAAACAAAAATCTTATTACTGATAAAGCATATAATAATATAAAAAAATCTATTATGGAATTAAGCAAACAAGAATTTAATTCCAATATTCAAAGCGAAATAGAAGTAATTTCGGAGTATATTATAGAGAAGGGAAAAGAAATAACTCCATTGGCACTACAAAAGATTCTTTATTACGCGCAAGGCTTTTATAAAGTTTTTTTTGGTAAGTTTTTATTTGAAGATGACTGTGAAGCATGGATTCATGGACCAGTATACGTTAAAATATATGAAAAATACAAAAATTTTAAATCTGCAAATATAATTACACATATAAATTATGATATTGATGATATAATAGTGGATGAAAAAAGAGATATTTTAAATGTAATCATAAAATATTTTGGATATTATAATGGAAAAGCACTAGAATTGATGTCTCATTATGAAACGCCATGGATAAAAGCTAGGAAAGGATTATTACCTACAGAAAATTCTAATAACATAATAAGCAAGAATGATATAAGAGATTATTTTTATAAAGTAAAAGACAAATATAATATGATAAATATTTTAGATATAAAAAAGTATAGTGATAAACAATTTAAAAAGGTTTTAGAAGTACAATAAAAGTCTGGAATTTTCAGGCTTTTATTTATGCTCATTTACATATAAAAAAGATTATTATATAATAAATTGCATTATTAGATAAACATTGACATAACGCAGTTTCTAGTGTAAAATTGTTTCAGAATAATAAATATGGTAAATAAAGGAATGACAAAATTTTGAAAGGAGGAGTTAGTTTGAAAGAAGATAATGGTCCAATTTATGAAAAGAAATTAAGAGGAAGAGAAGACATCAAAGATGAAAAAAGTAAATCAAAAAAAGAAGAAAGGATTATAAGAGAAAAGAAAAGTCTTGCAGAAGCAAGTACTAAGTTTAATTTAGAAGGTTTATTTAGTGAAGAAAAGTATAATAAACTAATAGATAAGTTAGACAAAATGGATGATTGGCTAAAGGAAAATAATGATTTATTAATGGAAAATGAGAAGACTACAAAAGAACTATTTGATAAATACCAAAAGAAAAGTAATGAGATATTAGAAAAATATAATAAAGAGACAAAAGTATTGTTAGAAGAATTTGATAATAGAAGAAAAGAAATAGAAGAAAAATATAGGCCTAAAAATATAGAAAAATACAAAAAAGATTTAAATAAATTGTATGAAGAAATGAAAGAAAAATGGCTTCTTTCTGATAAAGAATATGAAGATATGAAAAAGAAGATTGAAGAAGCTGAAAGAAAAGCATTAGAAAAAAGTAATAAGGAATATGAAAACAAAGCAAGTAAATTAAAGGATAAATACAACTTAAACTAATATTTAGAAGGGAGTAAAACAGATGGACAAAATTTTAAAAATTTAATAAAGGATAAAGAGGTAATAGATGTTCTAAAAAACAAGATAAATTAATGGAGGAAATAATGGACAAGAAAGAAGAAGTAAAGATAAAATTAAATGAAGCAAAAGAAAAAGAAGGAAAGTTTTTAAAAGAATTTAAAGAATTTGCATTAAGAGGAAATGTTCTTGACTTAGCAGTTGGTGTTTTAATTGGAGGTGCTTTTCAAAAGTTAATCACATCACTTACAGACAATTTGATTTCTCCAATTCTAGGACTTTTTGGAGGAGTAAATTTTTCAGAATATAGTTGGAAAATAGGAAGCTTGAAACTTACTTATGGAGCATTTATAACAGATGTAATTAACTTTATTATAATGGCATTTGTAATTTTCCTAATAGTAAAGTTTATGAATAAGCTAGCTAACATAGGACATAAGGAGAAAAAAGTAGTAGAAGAAGTAACAACTAAAATATGCCCACATTGTTATAGTGAAATCAATATTAAAGCTGATAGATGCCCACATTGCACTTCAGAACTAGAAGTTGAAGAAGAACAAAAACAATAATAATAATAATAATATTATTATTATTATTAAACTCTTAAATCGTTGCCTAAATTTTCGATTTCGTATCAACGATTATAGGGGATACAATGAAAAGAAGTCTAATAAGAAAAATTTAATCTTATTGGACTTCTTTAAGTATTAAATGTTTAAACTATGCTACCTCCATTTACATGAATAATTTGACCTGTAACATATCTAGAATCATCAGAAGCTAAGTATAGATAAGCAGGAGCAAGTTCAAAAGGTTGACCTGCACGCTTTAAAGGTACATCAGTACCGAAAATCTCAACTTCGGATGCTGTAAAAGATGATGAAATAAGAGGTGTCCATATTGGACCCGGAGCAACTGCATTTACACGTATTTTCTTATCTGCCAAAGAAAGTGAAAGAGATTTAGTAAAAACAGTAATTGCACCTTTAGTAGAAGAATAATCAATTAAATTCTTTTTTCCATCAAAAGCAGTGATTGAAGTTGTATTTATTATACTTGCATTTTCTTTTAAATATGGAAGAACAGCTTTAGTTAAATAGAAAAAAGTATAAATATTTGTTTCAAATGTATCTTTAAGTTGATTCTTAGATATATCTAAAATGCTATTTTGAGGAAACTGAACACCACAGTTGTTAATTAAAATATCAATTTTTCCAAACTGATTCATAGTTTTATCAACAATATATTTAGATAGTCCCTCATCTCTTAAATCACCGGGAAATAATAAACATTTTCTCCCAAGACTTTCAACTATTTTTTTAGTTTCATTAGCATCTTCATGTTCATTATAATAGCTAATAATAATATTAGCACCTTCTTTTGCAAAAAGCACACTTATAGCCCTTCCAATTCCGCTATCACCACCTGAAATAATTAAAACTTTGTCTTTTAACTTTCCACTTGGAACATAATTAGGGTTTTCAAAAATTGGAAGAGGTTTCATTTTGTATTCCATACCTGGCTGAACGTCTTGATGCTGCCTAGGAAATGTTATTGGCACTTTTTGAGTCTCGGATTTAAAGCCTATGTATGGAATTTCTGGGTAACTTTGACTAATTAAAATCACCTCCTTCTAATAGATAAGTCTATTTATATATAAATAAAAATATTCATAAAAAATTTGCAATATTGTGTCGAAAAAAAAGAATATATTAAAGAGACAAAAAAAGTAATCTCTTTAAAGGAGCAATAACTATGTTTAAGAAAGACTATTTACTTTTTATAAAAATATGTTAATATGTAGTTATAATTTATTATATAGAAAACTATTTTAAGTTTCGCAAATGAAGATGTTGCAATTCAAGAAGAATTAGATTTATATAATTTATTAAATGATAATTAGGAGATTAGTATGGAAACAGAACTAAGATTTTATTATGGATATAACAAATATGAGATGTTACTTGAAAAATTAAGAAAATATAAAGAGTTAAAATATGAAGGATGCTTTTATGAATTGACAATACAATATGACCATCCAATGAAAGAACATTCATTTTATTCAAAAGAAATAGATGGAAGGTTTAGAGTTAGATGCTCTAAAGAGATAAATACGAATAGGACTAAATCAAAAATAAGCTGGAAAAGAAGAAAAAGTAACAATTTAAAAAGCTTAGTAAATAATGAAGAAGAGGTTGAACTGGATTTTAAATATGATGAATTAGACAATTTAACTTATTTACTAGAAAATGTACTATTAATGAAAAAAATAGAATCTTATGAAAGATATAGAAACGTTTTTTTTAATGATGACATTGAAATTGTTGTTGATAAATATCCATTTGGAATAGCTCTAGAAATTGAGAATAAAAGTAAAGATAAAAATCCAGAAGAAACTGTTTTAAATTGGATTAAAAATTTGGGCTTAAAGCAAGAGGATGCTTTTAGATTATCGTGGGATGATAAATATACAGAATTATGTAGAACTCAAAATGTTGAAATATATAAACATGTTAGATTTGATTTACCAATGCCAAAAATAAATGATTAAAATAAAAATATTCATAAAAAATTTGCAATATTGTGTCGAAAAAAATAGATAAGAATATAATATATTAAAGAGATAAAAAAAGTAATCTCTTTAAAGGAGCAATAACTATGTTTAGAAAAGACTATAATTGCATATTAATTTTGGCAATCGCAGCGGTATTAGGAATAATAGTTGGAGTAGTAGCATTTAATGTAGCAATTCCAGGAATAATAATAGCTATTAGCATAACTTTAGCATTAGCTGCTTTAATATTAGTACTGTTTACAGCTTTGGCTGTTAAGGTAAAGGATTATGAATGTTTATGTAATTATTCAAAATGTTTATCATTGGGAATAGTAGGAACAATAATAACAGCAGTAATAGCATTATCAGTAACGATAGTAACAGCCTCTGTTGCAATAGCTATATTATTAGGATTATTAACAGCATTTGGACTAACTACACTACTAAGCTTTATAGGATTGATTTTATGCATAATCAATAAAAACTGTTGTAGTTGCAATTGTATGGACTAAAATGAATAGTCAAAAAATAATTTGTTGAGTTGGAGTTTTATCTCTAACTCAACAAATTTAGCATTTTTTTCTATTGAAACTATTGAAAAATCTGCAAAAAAAAGATAAAATAAATAAATAGGAACAGTTTGAAAAAAATAGTCTTTCGTTCCTTAAAGGTAAATAAGGAAAGGGTTTTAATTATTATGAGTGTGAGCAAAGAGGAACTTTTACATATAGCGAAATTAGCTGACTTAAAAATAGATGAAAAAGAAATAGATAAGTATATAAAAAATTTAGATGATATATTAGACTATGTTAAAATTTTGGAAAAAGCACCAATTGGAGATTTAAATGAAACAATAGGGGCTAATGATAATTTTAATGTTTTTAGAAAAGATGAAGTAAAAAAATTTGATAATAGAGATGGCTTACTTCAGAATGCACCTGACATAGAAAGAGATATGTACAAAATACCAAAGGTTTTACAGTAACAATATTCTATTTAAAAAGGAACAAAAAATTTTTTAATAAATAGTAAAATTATGTATTTTATGTTTAATTTTTCATTAACAAACGAAAGGAATTAGAATTAATATGGGAAAATTATTTGTAATTGATGGAACAGATGGAAGCGGAAAACAAACACAATTTGAACTTTTGATTCAAAAACTAAAAGACAATAATATAGATTTTAAAACAGCAGATTTTCCAAACTATGAAAGTCCTTCATCATCATTAGTAAAAATGTACTTATCAGGAGAATTTGGAGAAAATGCAAAAGATGTAAGCCCATATATTGCTTCAACATTTTATGCTGCAGATAGATATGCAACATTTCAAAAAGAGCTTAAAGAATACTACAACAATGGTGGTTTAATAATTGCAGATAGATATACATCATCTAATATGGTTCATCAAGCAGGAAAAATTTATGATGAAAAAGAAAGAGATAAATTTTTAGATTGGCTAGCAGACTTTGAATATGGACTATATGGACTTCCAAGACCATCAGAAGTATTTTTCTTAAATATGCCGGTTGACATAGCCTTAGAACTTATTAAAAATAGAGAAAATAAATTTTCACATACAAGCCAAAAAGATATACATGAAAAGGACAAGAATCATTTAATTGATAGTCATAATGCAGCTTGCTATGTTGCAAAAAAATATAATTGGTTTGAAATTAAATGTGTAGAAAATGATAAATTAAGAACAATAGAAGATATATCTGATGAAATATTTAATGAAGTAATGAAACACTTAAAATAATTTTTGAAATATTTTTATAGTGAAATAAAAAAGCTTGAGGAGGAAAATAAATGAACATAACAGAACTTACAGTTCATGAATTACAAGAAAAATTGAAAAATAAAGAACTTACAAGTTATGAAATTACAAAAGCTTATGTAGATAGAATAAATGAAAAAGAAAGCAAAGTTGGAGCTTTTGTAACAGTAACTGGAGATTTAGCTTTAGAGCAAGCTAAAAAAGTAGATAAAGAAAATAATTTAGAGCAAGCAAAGAAAATAGATGAAGAAAATAATTTAGAACAAGCAAAGAAGAGAGAGGAAGAAAAAGCAGAGCAAGCGTATGGAGAAACTAATTCAGAGCAAGTAAAAGAAGATAACAATTTAGCAGGAATTCCAATAGGAATAAAGGACAACTTATGTACAAAAGGAATAAAAACAACATGTAGTTCTAAAATGCTAGAAAATTTCATAGCTCCTTATGATGCAACAGTAGTAGAAAAGATAAAAAACGAAGAAATGCCTATTTTAGGAAAATTAAATATGGACGAGTTTGCTATGGGAAGCTCGACAGAAAATTCAAATATAAAAACAACTCATAATCCATGGAATTTAGATAAAGTACCGGGAGGTTCATCTGGAGGTTCAGCAGCAGCAGTAGCTAGTAATATGGTACCATGGGCATTAGGATCAGATACAGGAGGTTCAATTCGTCAGCCAGCTTCTCTATGTGGAGTAGTAGGACTAAAGCCAACATATGGGTTAGTTTCAAGATATGGATTAGTAGCATTTGCATCATCACTTGATCAAGTAGGACCAATTACAAAAGATGTTAAAGATTCAGCAATGTTATTAAATGTTATTGCAGGTCATGATGAAAAAGATACAACATCATGCAATGTATCAAAAGTAGACTATACAAAAGCTTTAAAGAATGATGTTAAAGGCTTAAAAATAGGAGTTCCAAAAGAATTTTTTGGAGATGGAATTGATAAAGAAGTAAAAGAAAAGTTATACGAAGCGATAGAAACATATAAAGAGCTTGGAGCAATTGTAGAAGAAACATCTTTAAATGTTGCAGAATATGCACTAGCAACATACTACATAATAGCTTGCGCAGAAGCAAGTTCTAACTTAGGAAGATTCGACGGAATTAGATATGGATATAGAGCAAAGGAATTTTCAAGTTTAAAAGAATTATTTGTAAATTCAAGAACAGAAGGATTTGGAGATGAAGTAAAAAGAAGAATAATTTTAGGAACATATGTACTTTCATCAGGATATTATGATGCATATTATAAAAAAGCACAAAAAGCACGTACTTTTGTAAAAAAACAATTTGATGAGCAATTTAAAAAGTATGATGTGCTATTAACACCAGTATCCCCAACAACAGCATTCAATATAGGAGAAAAGAAGGAAAATCCATTACAAATGTATTTGGCTGATATATGTACTGTATCTATAAATATTGCAAGTATACCAGCAATATCACTACCATGTGGAGTAGATAGCAATGGAATGCCAATAGGAATGCAACTTATAGGTGATAGATTCAAAGAGGAAACTATTTTAAACGCAGCATATACATTTGAACAAAAAATAAAATTTAGAGAAAATTATAAACCTGAATTTAAAAAGAATTAAGTTGAAAAATAAATTTAAAGGAGAGAATAATGTCAAGCGAAGATTATGAACTAGTAGTAGGACTAGAAGTTCACGCAGAATTATCAACAAAGACAAAAATATTTTGTTCTTGTGAGACAAGCTATGGAGCTGAGGCAAATACTCACATTTGTCCAGTGTGTACAGGAATGCCGGGAGCACTTCCAGTATTAAATGAGAAGGTAGTGGAATATGCTGTCAAAGCTGGGCTAGCAACCAATTGTACAATTTCAAAAGATAGTAAAAATGATAGAAAAAATTATTTTTATCCTGACACACCAAGAGCATACCAAATATCACAATTTGATAAACCACTTTGTGAGCATGGATATATTGAAATAGAAGATGATAATGGAAATCCAAAGAAGGTAAGAATATTAAGAATTCATATAGAAGATGATGCAGGAAAATTAAATCACAATGAATTTACAGGTGGAAGCTTAGTTGATTTAAATAGAGCAGGAGTTCCACTTATAGAAATAGTTTCAGAACCAGATTTGAGGTCAAGCGCTGAGGCTGATAGATATTTAAAAAAATTAAAATCTATTTTACAATATATAGATGTATCAGATTGCAAAATGCAAGAAGGCTCTTTAAGAGCAGATGTAAACGTATCTGTACATAAAAAAGACCAGCCATTTGGAACAAGATGTGAAATGAAAAATATGAATTCATTTAAATCAATACAAAGAGCAATAGACTTTGAAAAAGAAAGACAGATATACGAAGTAGAACACGGAAACACTATTACACAAGAAACTTTGAGATGGGATGATTTAGACGGAAGAACTTATCAAATGAGAGATAAGGAAGATGCTCAAGATTATAGATATTTTCCAGAACCAGATTTAGTAGCAATTAGATTATCAGATGAATATGTAAACAAAATAAAACAAGAACTTCCAGAAATGCCAGAAAGCAGAAAAGAAAGATACATAAAAGATTTAGGACTATCTGAAAAAGATGCAAACTTTTTAACAAGTTCTAAGGCATATTCTGATATATTTGAAAAAGCAGGAGCAATTTGTAAAAACTACAAAGCTGTATGTAATTGGCTTAATTCCGATATAGCAAGAATATTAAATGAAAAAGAATTAGAACCAGAGCAAATTCCATTTTCAGCAGAGTATTTAGCAGAATTAGTAACTTTAATAGATAATGGAACAATAAGTTCAAGTATAGGTAAAAAAGTATTAGATGAACTTTTTGAAAATCCAAGAGAACCAAAGAAAATAATTGAGGAAAAAGGATGGATACAAATCTCAGATGAAAATGCAATAAAAGAAGTAGTACTTAAAATCTTAGAAGCAAATCCACAATCAGTAATAGATTTCAAAGCAGGAAAAGATAGAGCGCTAGGATTCTTAGTAGGTCAAGCAATGAAAGAAACTAAAGGCAAAGCAAATCCAAAAATGCTTAATGAAATGTTTTTAGAAGAACTAAAAAAATAAACTTTTAATTTTATGATAAAAAATTTTTTAAAATGTACAAAAGAGGCCAATAAAAAAATATTTATGGTCTCTTTTTTGAATTAAATGAAAAAAATTATTTTAAAGGAGAAAAAAATGGATATAAATAATAATGAAAAAATTGAAATAGAATATGCTAGAAAATTAATTGATTTAAACATAGATAAAGATCCTAGTTACGCGTTAATGATTTCAGAAAAAATGCTATGTGATTATCAAAAAAATAAAAATGTGGAAAGTATGTTTAATATATTGAAGTTAGAAGCATTAATCAGATTAAATAGATTTAAAGAAGTTTTAAACGAAGTGGACGTGTTTATAAATAAATATATAAAAAATAGTCCTAAGTTAGCTTGTGATTTTGAATTTTTAAAACTAAGAGCAATAAAAGGAATCTCAAGTAAAGAAGAAGGTGATAAAGCTGTAATAGAAGAAATTGAACAAGTAGTAAGCAAGTATCCTAAAAAACAAGCAACTAAACTTGAAAGAAGAAGATTAAGAGTATTGGTTTCACTTGGAATGACAAAGCAACAACTAAATGAAGAAATATTAAAGCTATCACAAAAATATAATACAAGTCCAGCAACTTTTAGAAATAGAGAAGATTTATATTATAAAAAAGAAAACTCTGATTCTAAAGGAGGAAATAGACTTAAAGAAAAAAATAAAACAACAGAAGATAGTAAGGAAAGCAGCCAAGAATCAGGAGAAAGTAAAAAATCTATAGAAAACAATCAAGCTTCAAACAATATTAATCCAAAACAATCTAATACAAGAAAAAAAGCAAATATTAATCCATTAGAATTTAATAGTATACTAGAACTAGAAGATGATGAATTTACTAAATATGCAAAAGAATTAGGACAAAGAGAAAAAGAATTTTTATTAGTTGCAAGATACAAAAAGCAGAGAAAAAACACTATGGCTGATGGTGCTGTTAAAGAATATGCAAAAAGATATAAAGAAGAAGCAGATTCAACTTTTTTAAAAAAGTTAAAAGCATTGTCGGGTGTGAAGAAAGGAGCCATGGATATAGTAAAATGGGCAGAAACAGCATCTAATTTAAATTTAGAATTCACACCACTTGTGAATGATATGTCAGAAATGGAATTGTAAAATATTATAATAAATTGCCGAAAAAATAAAAATTTCCATTAATTTTAAATTATTCTAGAAATTACCAGACTAAAAAATAAATTACTGCACATCATATATATTGAAAAAGAAATTAAAAAATCAATTTAATTTAACTCATTTCTAAAGAATGATAATATAAACTGATTTTTTACACTTTTTTAATTGAAATTTCAGGAGGTGAAAGACATGGCAAATTCATCAAGCAATAGCAATTATAAGGCAGTTCCAGAAGCTACAGATGCATTAAATAGATTCAAATATGAAGTAGCAAATGAAGTAGGTGTTTCTTTAAAAGATGGTTACAATGGTGACTTATCTTCAAGAGATGCTGGAAGAATAGGTGGAAACATGGTTAAGAAAATGATTCAAAAAGCTGAATCACAAATGGCTAACAAATAGTTATTTAAATCTTAACGAAATTTATTTATGAAATAGAAACGTAAGAATAATAATTAAAATTGAAACAAGGAATTACTTTATAAAAGGTGGTTCCTTGTTTTTAGTCAAGTGAAAAAGTAAATGCAGTTCCTTATTTTTAAAACCAATTTATTTTAATTATTGACTTTAGTTAGAAATTTGCTATAATAAATGTAGGAGTAGTAGAATAAATGTACGGATTATCTAATAATTTAATAAAAAAAATAAAAAAAATTCAAGAAATAAATAATAAAAAAATGGCTATTTTTGGCTCTAGAGCAAGAGAAAATTACAAGGTATATTCTGATATAGATATAGCCGTATTAGATAAAGTTACATCAAGTGAAAAATATAAAATATTAGACGATTTTGATAAAATAGAAAGTGAATATAAATTTGATATAGTATTTATACAAAATATAAATAATGAAGAATTTTTAAATAATATAAAAAAAGAAGGGAAAATCATATGAAAAGATTTGAAGAACGATTCAATGATTATGAAAAAGCTTTAAAAAAATTAAAAGAGGCATTTTTAGAAGAACCAACAGAAATTATAATAGATGGTACTTTACAAAGATATGAATTTACATTTGAACTTGCGTGGAAAACAATCAAAGACTATTTAGAATATAACGGAATAATAGACAATATATCTAGTCCGAGAAATGTTATACAACAAGCATATCAATCAAAAATAATTAAAAATGCAGATATTTGGATACAAATGATGTTAGATAGAAATATGTTATCACACCTTTACGATGAAATAAAATCTAGAGAAATATATGATAATATAAAGAAAAAGTATTTAAAAGAGTTTGAAAACTTTAGAGATTTTTTAATAAAAAATACATAAAATATTAATTGTAAATGTATATTTTAGTAAAAAATACATAAAAATCAATTAAATATCTTGCACAAGTTAAAAAAATATGATATAATTACCAATGTTATAAACTAATACACTAAGAGGAGGTGCCAAAATGCCAAATATAAAATCAGCTATAAAGAGAGTAAAAATTGCTGAAAAGAAAACACTAAATAATAATATGATAAAGTCAGCATATAAAACGGCTGTTAAAAAGTTTGAAAAAGCAAATGCTAATGGAGACAAAGAAACAACAGAATTATTAAGATTAGCAAAAAAAGCAATAGATCAAGCAGCATCTAAAGGTGTTATTTCTAAAAATGCAGCTTCTAGAAAAAAATCTATATTAGATAAAAAGTTAGCTGTTAAGTCTGAAAGTAAAAAAGCTCCAGCTAAAAAAGCAGAAGCAAAAAAAGCTGAGGCAAATGTTGAAGAAGCTAAAACTGAAAAAGTAGAAGTTCCAGTTGAAGAAAAGAAAGATAAAAAGACAACAACTGCTAAATCAACAACTAAAAAGACAACAAAAACAACAGCTAAGAAAACAACTAAAAAGGCAGAATAATAAAGAAAACAATAAAAAAAAGATGTGTGAAATATTAATAATTTCATACATCCTTTTTTTATTTCAATTTAAACAAAGTTTGAATAAGATAGAGATTTACAACAATTTTGATTTACTATCAATTTTTATATTTAATTTTATTTGCTAGAACTCTAGCTAGATATACTCCTGAGCAAGAAGCCATCATAAGTCCACGAGTAAGCCCTCCGCCATCACCTATAGAGTATAATCCTTTTATATTTGTTTCTAGGTCATTATTAATAACAACTTTATTGCTATAAAATTTTATTTCAGGTCCATAAAGTAAATTAGATGGATCTGCAAATCCCTCAACAACTTTATCCATTTGCATAATAAAATTTAAAATATTTGTCATAGTTCTATAGCCAAGTGCAAAGGTTATATCTCCTGCAACGGCAGCTTTAAGAGTAGGAACAACTTTATTATGTTCAAGTTCATCCTGCCAAGTACGTTTACCTCTATAAATATCTCCAAGTCTTTGTACTACAACGCTTCCACCACCAAGTTCATTTAAGTTTTTGGCAACATTTCTACCATAATCAATAGGTTTATTAAATGGATGATTGAAATGGTGAGAAACTAACAAAGCTAAATTCGTATTATTACTTTTTCTATCCTTATATGAATGTCCGTTGACTAAAGTTAAATTATTATCATATACTTCTGGAGCAACAAATCCACTAGGATTTTGGCAAAATGTTCTTACTTTATCTCTAAAAGGTCCCGGTCTTCCAATAAATTTTCCTTCATACATATATTTGTTAACATCTTTCATTATTTCATCAGGAAGCTCATATCTAACACCAATGTCAACTATACCTGATTCGGTCTTTATTCCATGCTTTTGACACAAGTTAGTTAGCCAATTAGCGCCTTTTCTACCAACAGCTATAACAACGTTATCAGCTAGTATTTCTTCTAATGGTGCGTTTTCATCATCTATCAAATTTGAATCCTTTATTTTAACACCTTTTATTTGATTATTTTCAGTAATAATATCAGATACAACACAATTAAACTTCATATTAACTTTATTATCAGCTAAAAAGTTCTCGATTCTACCATACAATTCATGGCTTTTTTCTGTTCCTAAATGTCTAATAGGGATACTAATTAAATTAATACCATTTTTCTTTGCCTTATCATATATTTTTTTAACCTCATCTTTATATTCTGTGCCTTCTAATTTTTTATCAGCACCAAAATCAAGATATATTTGATCAGTATAATCAATTAATTTTTTAGTTTCATCTACACCAATGTATTTATGAAGCTCACCACCTACATAAATATCATCATCTTCTGGATTGTATAATGAAAGTTTTCCATCAGAAAAAGCACCTGCACCAGAAAAACCACTTGTAATATTGCAAAAAGGCTTACATTTTAGACATTTACCAGCCTTCTCAATAGGACAAGTACGATTTTCAACTCTTTTTCCTTCCTCAATTAATAATATATTTTTAGCTTTATTCAATTTTACAAGTTCATAGGCTAAAAATACAGAACTTGGACCCATTCCAATTACAACAACATCATATTTCATAAAAATTTATTCCTTTCTCAGTTTGCTAAAATGTACATATAGAAATGAAAGATAATTCTTTCACACTAAACTTTAGTTATAATTTAAGTTTTAGCAACAGAAAAGAGAGATACAATAATAAATATTATAATCTCTCTTTTGTACGTTTTCTAAGCCTCTGGTTCAAGAATACCAAAGTTCTTACCATCTTTTAATTTATATATAACATTTACTTTATTAGTATCAACATTTATAAAAGGTAGAAACTTATTTTTAACATCTTCTTCAAGAATAAGTTTTGCATCTTCTGGAGAAAGTGGTTTTATACTATAATAAATTGTTTTTATGATTTCACCATCTAAATCAGATTCCTCTTGTTCTTGAGAATTTTGAAATCTAATTGTGTCTGTCATATTTTGTTTATCTTTTTTAGTCTTTATTTTTCTAATTTGTCCTTCTAAAATATCAACATCTTTATCAACAGAAGAATATAAATCTTTGCTAGCTGTAACAGCTTTTATAACTTCTCCTGCAAATGTGACTCTTATTTCTGCAACTTGTTCATTTCCCTCTATCTTTAAAGTAGCAGTTGCATCAAAATCATCTCCAATATATTTTGATAATTTACTGATTTTCTCATCAATATAATTTTTAATTGAATCTGTTAATTCAAAATCTTTTCCTGTAATATTTAAATTCATAAAAAATCTCCTTTCAATTTTTACGAACTCATTATATAGAAAAAAAGAAAAATTGTCAATGGGTTATAAAAATATAGAAAAAAATAGAAAAATGTAATAAAAAAGAAATAGTAATTTCTGTAAACGTATGGTAAAATATTCTGGTAAAATATGTATTAATAAATAAAAAAATGTCGAAAAATTAATTATTTTGTTTCTTGAGCGGATACGATTATATTTTTATTTAATGTAAAATCAATTTAATTTAATAAAGGGGTTATTATTATGTTTCAATGTACAAAATATAATGATAAGCTAAATGTCTCAAGTACAAAAATAAAAGAACTTAGACTGAAAAAACATTTATCCTTATCTGACCTCTCTATAAAGCTTGCACTTATGGGAATAGATATATCCAAAACTTCATTATATAAACTTGAAAATGGGAAAAGAGTTTTAAAAGATTTTGAATTATATGCTTTAGCTTATGTATTTGAAGTTCCAGTAGAAGAGTTGTTAGAATGTTTTATAGAAGAGTTAAAAAATGAAAATGTAGTTTAATAAAATATTATAAAAAAATTGTACGAATATGTAGTATTATCCTGTATATTAAAAAACAAAAAAGAGGAGAAAAAAAGATGAGAGGAACAATGGAGAAAGGTATAACTTTAGTTGCACTAGTTGTAACAATAATAATAATGTTAGTATTAGCAGGTGTGACACTAAACTTTGCATTAAGTGATGGCGGATTGTTACAGAAAACAAAAGAAGCAGTTGCACAATATGGAGAAGCACAAGATCAAGAAGCAGAAGATTTAAAAGATATGGAAGATTTACTAAAAGAAGTAAATCATGAAACATTTAACAATAAAGGAGTAAATAAGCCAGTCTTAACAGATGGAATGATACCAATAAAATATAAAGATGGAAAATGGGTAATAACAAACCAATATGATGAAGAATGGTATGAGTATAAAGATGTTAGTAAATTAGCATGGGCAAATGTTATGTTAAGTGATGGAAAATACAAATGGAGTGCTAGAAATGATAAAGATGCTGAAGGGTATTATACAGATGACGGAAAAACAGTAGTAGATGAAAAAGATTTAGGAAGTATGTTTGTATGGATACCAAGATTTGCGTATAGCATAAATAGCTATCATACAGAATCAAATACAGACGAAGGAAAAACACAGAATTTATTTGATGTAACATTTATAAATGGAACAGGAAGTAAAGATTTTGATGGAAATACATATGCAACAACATATAGCTTAGAAGAGATGGATGACAAGATAGGAGAAAAAACACCAAAGATAGTACATCCAGCATTTGATAATGCAAAAGGAATCTGGGTAGCAAAATTTGAAGCAAGTATGAATGGAGATAATCCAAATACAACTGCAAATAATGATAAAGTAGACGCTAATAAGTTAAGAGTATTACCAGATACAAATACATGGAGATATATACGTATAGGAAATAGCTTTTTAAATTGCCTTAATATGCAAAAAAGTGATAATGTTTTTGGATTATCAGACTCTAAAGTAGATTCACATTTAATAAAGAATTCAGAATGGGGAGCAGTAGCATACTTAGCAGCATCGCAATATGGATTTGTACCAACAATAAATAGTAATGGTTCAAGAGTAGGAAACTCAGGAGATGTTTATAATGAATATTCAGGTGGAAATGATTATAAAAGGAATGTAAGCCAAAGCACAACACATAATCAAACAGGAGTATATGATATGTGCGGAGGCGGATGGGAATTCGTAGCTGCATATTATAACAATCAACATAGTAATATAAAAACTTACGGTACAAATACTGTATTTAATGATAATGGAACAGTAAAAGATGAATATAAGAATTACTGGGAAGTATATGAAGTAAGTAGTGATGAAATAGGAAACTATAAAGATCAAGGTAAGTCATTATGGGATCTAGATAAAACATATAATAAAGCTAGAATGGATGTAACAAAAGTAAGATATGAAAATATGAAAAAGCATCTAGGAGATGCAATGTATGAAGTAATAGGTAATAAGTATTCATTCTATGGAAAAGACCAAAATAATACTTACCAGTGGCTTACAGAAGAAAATGGTAATTCTAAATTAGGTACTGGATTATATAACAGCGATTATGCATTAATAGGCAATTGTGCTCCACCTTTCGTCTGTCGCGGAGGCTATTGGAGCAATGGTGCCGGCGCAGGCGTGTTCGCTTTGTACGATGGCAACGGCGGTCCGTACTACAGTCATGCTTTCCGCCCGGTGCTTGTGGTGTAGCCTCACTTTGAAACATTCCCTGCTCCTGTTTTCCCTTTTTCCTCCGGAAAATAGGAGTTGGCAAATTGCAAAAAGTAAATTAACATAATCAGGACAGAACAATAAAATTTGTGGTTGACAAACTGCAAAAAAACAAATTAACATAACTAGGATAAAACAATAAAAATAGGAGTTGACAAACTGCAAAAAGTACATTAAAATAATTAAAGAAAAGACTAAAAACTTTTCGTAGGGATTAAACTGTTGTGCTCAACCTTTCGTCTATCGCGGAGGCAATTGGAACAATGGAGCCGGCACAGGCGTGTTCGCTTTGAACGATAACAACGGCAATCCGAACAACAATCATGCTTTCCGCCCGGTGCTTGTGGTGTAGCCTCACTTCGATACACAAATAATCATAAAGGATTATATCTCGGATGGGCAATAGTTCAAGGACGTTGCCGTGAGCTTTTACAGTATATCTAAGACAGCTGGATTTGTATCAAAGAAGTTTAATTCCTTTGGTATAAACTTGATTTTATATCATAAACACATATATAGTAATCCTGTTTGAGTAGTAAAATGACGAAAATCCAGGATTACGTTTTTTTATTAATTTCTATATCCTCAATTAGTTTATTTTCCTGTTCATTCAAAAAACGAGCATTATAAAAAAAGTCACATTTATTTAAAACTTTTTCAGTAAGATGATAAGAATTGCAATGTGAAACGTGACCACGCCAAGAGTTAATACTTTGAATGCAAGACGCTATATCTAATAAATCATGTTTATATTGACTATTCCATTTTTTGACTTGTCCCATAATTTTCTTTTTTGATGAATTTCTAAGTAATCTATGAGTATCAAAAGTTCTATAGCCACAAAAATCAACGCCCATCTTATAAGGATAATAACGGGACTTGTTATTAAGTTCAAGTTTTAAGTGTGAATTTAGAAAATCAGAAATAATCTTCTTTGTCTTAATACAATCACTTTTACTTTTTTGTAAAATAATAAAATCATCCATATATCTTACATAGTACTTTATTTTTAGAGTTCTTTTAACAAATTGATCAAGTTCATTTAAGTATATATTAGCAAAGTATTGACTTGTGTAATTACCTATTGGAATACCATCTTTTTCATCAATTTCTCTTCCACTATAAATCAATAGTTTTGTAAAATTAATAAGTTTTTTATCTTTAATATACTTTTTCATAATATTTAAAAGAATATCAGGATTAATACTATAAAAAAATTTCTTTATATCGCATTTTAATATCCAGAAGTCTCCATAATTTCTTTTATATATTCTAATATACTTCTGCAATTGTTCAACAGCTTTATGTGTACCTCTATTTTCTATACAAGCAAAAGTTGTATTTATAAATCTAGGAACAATATATGGCTTAATAAATTCCTCAATGTACCATTGGTGAACTACCCTGTCAATATAAGGTAATGATTTAATTATTCTTTCTTTAGGTTCATAAACCTTGAATTCTCTATATGCACCGCATTCTGTATGTATTATTGGCAATACTCTTTTTTAAATTTATTATATTATGCTCTAGGTTCATTTCAAACAAGATAATGTCTTTTTTATAAGCTTTGTTTTTTCTCGCTCTATAATGAGCTTTTATCAAGTTCTCAAATGTAAGTTTTTTATCAAAACAATTTCCTATTTTCTTAGGCATGAATTTATCCATCCTCCTAGTAGATTGCACACATCAGATACTATGTTACTCCATGACTGATAATTTTGCATAGATATAAACTTATATTTATAAGCTAATCTTATTTGGACTTTAAGTAAACTTAACTGAATATCAAGTTCTCTCAAATATTTAAGTTTATCTTGCTTATTATATACCTTAACACCATACATTAGACATCTCAAACCAGAGTAAACTGAACTCTTTATCTCCTTAACCAAAGCAAATTGCTCACTTTTAGGAAACTTTCTAACTATGTCATTGGAGTAATAAATCAAATCAATATATTTTGGATATATAACAAGATTATTAGAATTATTTTTTTTCTCCATATTTACCTCACAATTTTATTTAGAATTTTGCAAAAGAATACTTTTAGCATCTTTATTTAAAGACTGTAATATATCATGAGCATCTTTATATGAAATATTGTTTAAATCAAGTTTTGCGATTTTTTCTATAAAATCAAAATCATTAGTAGAACTGATTAAATCAACAATTTCATATTTTACATTCATAATATCCAAAAGATTTGTATAATATTGAATTCGATCCTTAGGAAAACCACACTTAATGACTTTGTCATTTAAGTTAGTAAGTTTAAAGTTAAATTTTTCAGAAAGTTCTAAAGCATCATCTTCTAAAGCAACATAAAATATACCACTTTTTATGAGATAAATCTTAGAGCTGTCTAGTTTTTTTAAATATAAATATTTATCATATAATTTACTCATATTTTTCCTCCTAATAATTAATATATAAAAAAATTTTTTTTAAATCAATAGAATTGGAAATAATAAGAGAAAATAGCGAAAAATCGCGAATTTACACAAATAAATTGTAATTTCATCTTTTTTTATAAAAAGAACAATAGAAAAAAATTATAAAAAACTATTGCATTTTTAAAAATAACGTTGTATAATAAAAGTCAAAGAAAGTCAAAGTCAAAATACAAGAAAGTAAAAAATAATAAACAGTAATCAAAAGCTAATGTAATAAAGACAAAACAAAGCGAACAAAAAATTAGTGAATAATAAAAGGAGATGAAAATATGAGGATATCTGACATAATAGAAGAATTCATCAAGGATATGCTAGAAGATGACAACCAAGCAGTAATACAAAGAAACGATTTAGCAGAACATTTTAATTGTGTACCATCACAAATAAATTATGTAATATCAACAAGATTTACACCAATTCACGGCTATTATGTTGAGAGCCAAAGAGGAGGTCGGAGGATATATCAAAATAAAAAAAGTAAATTTAACACAAAGTGATTATTTAATGCATATTATCACAAGCATAGGAAATACAATAAGTGCAAAAGAATTAGATATATTTGTAAATAACTTTTTAGATTATGGAGTAATTGATGAAAAAATTGCAAGACTTATAAAAGGAGCTACAAATGATAAAGTATTAAATACAGTAAAAAACAACAAAGATGAATTAAGAGCGAAAATATTTAAAAGTATGCTTATAAATTTAATTTAAATAAGGAGGTAAATTTATATGTTGTGTCAAAATTGTGGAAAAAATGAAGCTAATATTAGATATACACAAATAATAAATGGTGTAAAAAAGGAGATAGCACTTTGCAGTAGTTGTGCTAGAAAGCTAGGTGTAGAAGATATAGAACTTCCAATAAACTTTAACAGTTTCTTAGGAGATTTCTTTAATGATTATGCAGAAACAGAGTTTCTACCAATGTTACAAACAAATGAAGTTAAGTGTAAAACTTGTGGAATGACTTATAATGATTTTATAAATACAGGAGTATTTGGTTGCAGTGATTGCTATGAAACATTTTCAAATCCAATAGACTCACTTTTAAAAAATCTTCATGGAACAGCTAAACATATAGGCAGAGGTCCTAATGGAAAAGCAGAGAAAATAAAGATAGAAGATAGCAAAAATGAAAAGAAAGAAAATCCAGAAGAAGACAAGAAGGAAAAGCTTGAGAAAGAATTAGAAAAAGCTATTAAAGAAGAACGTTATGAAGATGCTGCTAAAATAAGAGATGAGATAAAGGAGATGAATAAATAATGAATTGGTATTTACAAAGTGGAAAAGATTCAGATGTAATAATTAGTTCACGAGTTAGACTTTCAAGAAATATAGAAGGGGTTCCTTTTGTAGGAAAATGTAAAGAGGAAGAGTTAAAAACAGTATATTCTAAATTAAAAAGTATAGTTTCTTCTTTAGGATATGGATTAAAATTTATAGATTTAAAAGATTTAGATGATATAAACAAAGAAGTATTAGTTGAAAAACATTTAATAAGCCCAGAGTTTGCTAAGTCAAAAAATCCTTATTCTGCAATTATTTTAAATGATGAAGAAAATATTTGTATAGTTATAAATGAAGAAGATCATATTAAACTACAAGTATTTTGTTCAGGAATAGAATTAGAAAATTTAATGAACTTAGCAATAGAAATTGATCAAAAGCTAGAAAATCTAATTCCATACAGTTTTAGTAAAAAATATGGATATCTTACAGCCTGTCCAACAAATGTTGGAACAGGTCTAAAGATTTCTGTAATGGCTCATCTGCCAGCATTAACTGTTACAGGAAACATTAGAAAAGTTTTAAATGCAGTTAATAACTTAGGTATGTCAGTAAAAGGAGTATATGGTGAAGGTTCTAAAGCAGAAGGAGATATTTATCAGATTTCTAATAATCAAACTTTAGGTGTCACAGAAAAGGAAATTACTAAAAACTTAAAACTAATATCTCAAAAAATTATTGAACAAGAACGACTAGCTAGAAAATATTTAGGAAAAAAGGGACTAGACTTAGAAGATAGAATATACAGAGATTTTGGACTTGTTTCTAATGCAAGAAAAATCTCAGAAGAAGAAACAAGAGAACTTCTTTCTAGTGTTAAGCTTGGAACTGATTTAGGTATAATCAAAGAACTTAATGATAGCAAAGTTGCAAAACTTATGTTGGAAACAAAGCCAGCTTGTATTCAAAAGAGATTAGGAAAAAGACTTTCTGTATATGAACAAGACATAGAAAGAGCAAATATTATTAAAGAAATTATAAAGGAGGATGAATAGATGTATTATAAATTTACCGCAAGAGCCGAAAAAGCTCTAGAATTAGCACAAGAATTAGCTATGGAATTGGGACATGACTACATTGGTTCAGAGCATATTTTATATGGACTAGCTGAAGAAGGAACAGGAATAGCAAGTAAAGTCCTTGAAAATCAAGATATTCATTCAGATGCAATAAGAAGAGAGATAGAAGATATATTGGGAACAGAAGAACCAATAGAAGACCCAGAAAGCATTGGATTTACTCCTAGAAGTAAAAAAGTTATAGAAAATGCTTTTATAGAAGCAAGAAGAACTGGTAGTGAGCAAATTGGTACAGAACATATTTTGATTGGAATATTAAGAGAAGGAGATAGTGTTGCTGCAAGAATTCTATTAGAACTTAATGCTAACCCTCAAGCTCTTTATGATGATATTCTTAAAATTATAAATGAAGAAGAAGAACATAAAACAAAAACTACAAGAACTGAAACACATAGTAGTTTTAATTCAACTCCTACATTAAATCAATATGGTACTGATTTAACTAAAAGAGCAGAAGAAGGAAAACTTGACCCTGTTATAGGAAGAAAAGATGAAATTCAAAGAGTTATACAAATTTTATCAAGAAGAACAAAAAATAATCCTTGCTTAATTGGAGAACCGGGTGTTGGAAAAACAGCAGTTGTAGAAGGACTAGCAGAAAGAATAATATCTGGTGATGTTCCAGAACTTTTAAAAGGAAAAAGAGTTGTTTCAATAGACATTTCAAGTATGGTTGCAGGTGCTAAATACAGAGGAGATTTTGAGGAAAGAATAAAGAAATGCTTAAAAGAAGTTCAAAAAGCTAAAGATGTAATTTTATTTATAGATGAAGTTCATACAATAGTAGGAGCAGGCTCTGCAGAAGGAGCTGTTGATGCAGCGAATATTTTAAAACCACTTTTAGCAAGAGGAGAGATTCAGTTAATTGGTGCAACTACTTTAAAAGAATATATGAAATATATTGAAAAAGATGCAGCATTAGAAAGAAGATTTAGTAGAGTTATTGTTGATGAACCATCAGAAGAAGAAACAATACAGATTTTAAATGGACTAAGAGACAAATATGAAGCACATCATAATGTTAAAATTACAGATGATGCAATTAAAGCTTCTGTAGAACTTTCTTCAAGATATATAAATGATAGATTCTTGCCAGACAAGGCTGTTGATTTAATGGATGAAGCGGCATCTCGTGTTAAAATGAAGAATTATACAGAACCTGATGAAGTAAGAAAAATCAAAGAAAACATTGAAAAAACAGATAAAGAAAAAGAAGATGCAATAAGGGTACAAGATTTTGAAAAAGCAGCAAAATTAAGAGATGAAGAAAACAAAATGAAAAAAGATTATGAAAAAGCAAAGAAAGAATGGGAAAATAAAAATTCAAAAGTTGTACAGAATCTTGAATATGATGATATTGCAGATGTAGTTGCAGCATGGACTGGAATACCAGTTTCAAAAGTTTCAGAAAGTGAAAATGAGAAACTTAAAAATCTAGAAGAAAATTTGCATAAAAGAGTTATTGGACAAAATGAAGCTGTATCAAGTGTGGCAAAGGCAATAAAAAGGAGTAGAATGGGATTAAAAGATCCTAATAAACCTATTGGTTCATTTCTATTCTTAGGCCCAACAGGTGTTGGAAAAACAGAACTTTCTAAAGCTTTAGCAGAAAGTTTATTTGGAACAGAAGATGCAATGATAAGAATTGATATGTCAGAATATATGGAAGCACATTCAACAGCTAAGCTAATTGGAGCTCCTCCAGGATATGTTGGATATGATGAGGCAGGACAACTTACTGAAAAAGTTAGAAGAAAACCATACTCAGTAATTCTATTTGATGAAATAGAAAAAGCACATCCAGATGTAATGAATATGCTTTTACAATTATTAGATGATGGAAGACTTACAGATAATCAAGGAAGAACAATAAGCTTCAAAAATACAGTAATAATAATGACATCAAATGTAGGTGCAAGAATGATCACAGATAAAAAAACTTTAGGATTTACGAGTGCTCAAGATGAAGTTGATAAGGATAAAGAATATGAAAACATAAAAAAAGAAGTAATGGGTGAATTGAAAAAAGAATTCAAACCAGAGTTTCTAAATCGTATTGATGAAATAATAGTATTTCATAAGTTAAATAGTGAACAAATCAGAAGCATAGTTGACCTAATGATAAATAGTGTGAAAAAATTATTAAAAGCACAAGAAATAGAACTTGAAGTTGATGAAAAAGCAAAAGACCTTATTGCTAAAAAAGGAACTGATGATTCTTATGGAGCAAGACCATTAAGACGAGCAATTCAAACTATGGTAGAAGATAAAATAGCAGAAGCAATGCTTGATAAAAAAGTAGGAAAGAAAGTAGAAATAACTGTCAAAGACGATGAAATAGCTGTCAATGGGTGTCAATAGGGATGGTGTCAACGGGGACGGAGGTTTTTGACAATGACAATGTTGACGGAGAATTTCGACAATAAATGTCAATGAAAACTATTTTTTGACTATAAAATAACACAATGAGTACCACAACAGGTACTCATTTTTTAATGTATATATTATTGCAAATGGTAAAAACTAATGTTATAATAAATTTGTAAAATTCTAAAGATAAGGAGTAAATAAATGACTATTTTAGCAATAATATTTATATTACTAATGTTTATAGTTATTTTATTTGTGATAGCTGTTGCACAAATGCAGATGGCTGGCATAAATATAAAAGATTTTGTGTCTTTTATAAAAGCAAATGATAGCTTGGATAAATTGTCGGCGTTTGCAAGAAGATATGATAAAATGTCTCCACAAGAACAAGTGATTTATATTGCAGAAGCAGAAAAAATGTTTGATGCATTTGATAAAATCCCTGAATCAGTTTGGGAAGATGAATATGACAAATATAAAGAAGTTTTAGATAAGTATAAAGATATAAAAGTAATGAGATGGAATGAAGCAAGAGAATACGAAATGTCAAAAGGTTCCCAAAATATAACTCCAAAAGAAATAAAAATAGATACTTAAAATTTTTAGATTTAAGCATCTATTTTTTTCATAACAATAGAGGTTAATTACATAAATATAATTATTTTTTCATGCCTTGTTGTCGCGACGCAACCTAAAGGTTGCTGCTCCAGCGCGCTTTGCTTGGTAGCGGCCAAGGCTATTCAAAAATAATTATATTTATGTTTTTTAATTTAAAATTGTATAAAAAATTAAACACAAGAAAAAATAAAAGTATGAAACAAGAAGAGAAAAAATCAAAACTTAAAATTATATTATTAGGTTTATGCACTGGTTTTTTTAGTGGAATGTTTGCATCAGGAGGTGGACTTATTGCAGTTCCCGGGTTAGTTTACTTTGTTAAAACAGAAGAAAAAGAAGCTAGAGCAATAGCAATATTTAGTATACTACCAATGGTACTCACAAGCATGATTTTCTATAATAGAGCTGGAAATATTGATTTTAGAATGGGGATACTTTGTGGAATAGGAGGACTCGTAGGAGGCTGGATAGGAGCTAAAATTTTAAAAAAGATAAATGATAAATACTTATCTTTAATTTTTATTATATTTTTAATCTATTCAGCAATTTTAATTTTTAATAAATGAAAGAAATAATTATAGGACTTATATCAGGAATAGTAAGCGGAATGGGAATGGGTGGAGGAACAATACTCATCACTTTTTTAACATGTTTTTTTGGAGTAAATCAATTAATTGCACAAGCTAGCAATATAATATTTTTTGTTCCAACATCAATTATTGCAACAATTGTTAATGTAAAAAATCATATGCTTAAATGGAAAGTTGCAATACCACTTACAATAGCCGGAATTGTAGGAGCAATAGGAGGTTCAATTATTGCAAATAAAATTGATGTTAGTATATTAAGAAAGGCATTTGCAATATTTATAATAATAATTGCAATATATCAATCGATTTGTTGGTATAGAAAATATATAAAAAACACATAATAATTGTAGGAGGTAATAAGTTTGAAAAAAATTTTGTTGCTTTTTGCGACATAGTGTCAGCAAAGGCAAAGAAAGGAATGAAAGTAATTATGAAATTTGTAAAAGGAATGATAACTGGTATGACAATCGCAGCAGGAGCTGCAATGCTATATGCAGAATGTACAATGGGACCTAATAAAATGATGAAACAAGGAAAGAAAATGATGAAAAAAATGGGTCTTATATAATGAAAAAATAAATTTGTTAAATAAGTAATAATCTCCAATTAATAAGAATATAAATTAATTGGAGGTAATTTTATGTTTATGGTTTTTAGCAAAGAGAAAATTGTGTCATATTTAATATCTCTGAGTACGGTTGCTTTTTTATTTATAATGTCTTTTGCTATAACTAAAAGAAATGAAGAAATAATTAAAACTTCAGCTAATGTAGTAGAAAAAAACATTACAAGAGAAAATGTAATTGAGCAAAATGTTATCATAGAAAGTGTAAATGGTAATAATACTATTATGAATGAAATAATTGAGGATAATAATGGAAATATTACAAATTAATTACAAAAATAAGAAAAAATCAACTTTTTATGTAGACAAAATGAAAATTTTGTAGTATAATAATAATTAGCGTTGAGAAAAATTAAGATACACAAGAACAAATATTAAGGAGGAAAACGAATTGGAAACAAATTATGTAGAGAATAACAATTTAGTGTTAGTAGGAAAAATAACTAATGAAAAAGTATTTAGCCATGAAATATATGGTGAAAAATTTTATTCATTTAATCTAAGTGTACCAAGATTAAGTGGAAATGCAGATCTTATACCAATAACTATTTCTGAAAGATTGTTTAAAGAAGATGAATTAGTAGTAGATAAGAAAGTCAAAGTAAGTGGACAATTTAGATCATACAATAGTTATGAAAAAGATAAGAACAGATTAATTTTAACAGTTTTTGCTAAGGATATTGAATTTTTAGAGAATCAAGATGAAGAAGTTACTGCAAGTAAAGACTTTATATCAAATGAAGTTGTTTTAATAGGATATATATGCAAGCCTCCTATTTACAGACAAACACCATTTGGAAGAGAAATAGCAGATATTCTTCTAGCTGTAAACAGAGCATATAACAAATCAGATTATATTCCATGTATAGCATGGGGAAGAAATGCAAGATTCTGCTCTAAAATGGAAGTCGGAACTGAAGTTAAGATAGTAGGTAGAGTTCAATCAAGAAATTATGATAAAAAACATGAAGATGGAACTGTTGAGCCTAGAGTAGCTTACGAAGTTTCAATAGCAAGTTTAGAACTTGTTAATGAAGATAGCGAAAATAATAACGAAAATGAAGTAGAAGAAAAAGCAGAAAACGAATAATAAAATAAATAGAAATCCCAGTTTCATAGCGAAGTTGGGATTTTTTTTATATTCTAAAAGATGCATATAATTTACATAATATGAAACAGTAAAAAAATTGTAATATTTTTGTAACAATTTTGTATTTTTACATTGACTTTTATTAAAAATGTAAATATAATAGATATGTAATTAATGTAAAATTACAAGGAGGAAAATATGGGTGAGGTTATAGTCATAACATCAGGAAAAGGTGGAGTCGGTAAAACAACTACAACTGCCAACTTAGGAGCAGCCCTAGCCGTTAGAGGCAAAAAGGTTGTGCTAGTTGATACTGATATTGGTCTGAGAAACCTTGACGTTGTTATGGGGTTAGAAAATAGAATAGTATATGATATAGTTGACGTTGTTGAAGAAAAGTGTAAATTAAGACAAGCCCTTATAAAAGATAAACGTTTTACAGACTTATTTTTATTGCCAGCAGCACAAACTAGAGATAAGTCTTCCGTAAATGAAGAGCAAATGAAAGATTTAACATCAAAATTAAAAGAAGAATTTGATTTTATATTAATAGATTGTCCGGCAGGAATAGAACAGGGATTTAAAAATGCAATAGCAGGTGCTGATAGAGCAATAGTTGTAACAAATGCAGAAATATCATCAATTCGTGATGCCGATAGAATAATAGGATTACTAGAAGCTTCAGAGATAAAAAATCCTGAACTTATAATTAATAGGTTAAGACCTGAAATGATAAAAAAGGGCGAAATGATGGATGTAGAAGATATATTGGATTTATTATCAATAGATTTAATAGGTGTTGTACCAGAAGATGAGAATATAATAACACAAACTAATAAAGGAGAACCAGCTGTATCTAATAAAAAGGCACCGTCAGGTAAGGCTTATATTGAGATAGCAAGAAGAATATTAGGGGAAAATGTGGAAGTAACCATACCTGGTAGAAAAAAAGAAGGATTCTGGAGTAGAATGAAAAGGAATCGTAAAAAATAGAATACTTTATATGGAGGAAAGAAAATGTTTAAAAAAATAAAAAATATTTTCAAGAAAATAGGAAGAAAAAATGATCCTAATAGACTAAATAAAGATGAAGCAAAAGAAAGATTACACTTAGTTCTTTTGCAAGATAGAGCAAATGTATCAGCTGATTTTCTTGATATGATGAAACAAGAAATAATAGAAGTAATAAAAAAATACATAGACATAGATGAAAAAGAAATGGATGTTAAGCTAACAAATAAGCAAAATAGTGATGGAACAACAGGAGCTCCAGCATTATATGCTAATATTCCTATTGTAGGAATTAAAAGTGAGACAAGAAAGAAAACGAATAAAATTAAATTGCAAGAATTAGAAAAAGAAGCTAAGAAAAATGAACAAAACAAAAAAGAAGAGAATAATAAAACAAAAGTAGAGAAAAATAAGACTGATAAATCAAAAGATGATAAAAAGGAAGAAGTAGTTGAAGCAAATAATGAAGAGCAAAATGAATCAAAAAATGAAGTTGAAATTAAAAAAGTAAAAGATAAAAAAGTTGCTAGTAAAACAAAAAAGAAAGCACAAAGTAAGAAAAGTAAATAATACAAAAGTCAAATTGCAAAAGGAGAATAATGAAAAAAAAGATAACTAAGAATCTTGAATGGTCTATATTAATATGCACAATCCTATTAGTAATAATAGGATTATTTGCAATTTATTCGGCAACAGAAAGTACAAATCAAGAAGAATTCAGAAAACAATTGACATGGATAGGTGTGAGTATTCCTTTTTTAATAATATTTACACTTTTAGATTATGATACAATTTCAAAAATTTCACCTTTTTTTTATGTTTTAGCTATAGCAAGTCTGGTAGCTGTACTATTTACAGAACCAATATCAGGAGCAACGAGTTGGTTCACTTTTGGTTCATTTTCTATTCAACCATCAGAGTTTACTAAAATAATAGTAATTCTTTTGTTAGGACTCATAATGTCTAAGATGAAGAAAAAAGGACCAAAAGAAATAAGTAGGCCTACAAGATTATTTTTATTATTAATAATTTTTGCTATACCAGTAGCATTAATAGTAAAACAGCCGGATTATGGTACAGCAATTGCTTTTATAGTATCATTTTTATTTATGCTATTTGTTGCAGGAATAGATAAAAGATATATTATTGTTTCAGTATTGCTAGTAGCAATAGCAGTACCACTGTTATATAAATTTGTATTACCAGAACATGCAAAAAAAAGAATAGATGTATTTTTAAATCCAGAACTTGACCCAAGAGGTTCAGGATATAATTTAACACAATCAAAAATTGCTATAGGAGCAGGAGAACTACTTGGAATGGGATTATTAAAAGGCAACCAAACACAACTAGGATTCTTATATCCTAAATCAACTGATTTTATTTTTTCAGTTATAGGTGAAGAACTTGGATTTATTGTAGCAGGAGCAGTAGTTATATTATATGTAGTACTCATAACAAAGGCGCTGTATGTTTCTAAAACAGCCAAGGACGATTTGGGTACAATTATATCAGCAGGAATAGCAGGAATTTTCTTTTTCCATATGGTAGAAAATATAGGAATGACAATGGGATTGCTTCCAATAACAGGTGTGCCATTACCATTTGTTAGTTATGGTGGAAGCTCTTTGCTAAGCAATTTTATAATGATAGCAATACTCTTAAATATAAGTGGAAGAAGACAAAAGGCAATATTTATTGAACAAGAAGGACGGAGAATTTTGGTCAAAAACAAAATAAAAATAGGAAATTTAGAATTAAATAATAATGTTATTTTAGGCCCTATGGCAGGATTAACTGATAGGGCTTTTCGTATTATTTGTGAAAAATTTAATCCCGGATTAGTTGTTACAGAAATGATAAGCAGTAGAGCACTTTTTCATAATGACGAAAAAACTAAAAAACTATTAGATACATCTGGAGAAAAGAGACCAATAGCAGTTCAGATTTTTGGAAGTGATACCGAATCTATGAGTTATGCTGCAAAATACATAAATGATAATTATCAGATAGATATTATAGATATTAATATGGGATGTCCAGCACCAAAGATTGTAAAAAATGGAGATGGAAGTAGATTGTTACTGGATATGGAAAAAGTATATAAAATAACAAAAGTAGTTGTTTCAAGTTCTAGGGTTCCAGTAACAGTTAAGATTAGAAAAGGGTGGGACAATGAGCATATAACAGCACTAGAAGCATCAAAGATGATTGAAGAGGCAGGAGCATCAGCTATAACTGTTCATGGTAGAACAAGAGCAGAATATTATTCTGGAACAGCAGATTGGAACATAATAAGACAAGTTAAAGAAAATGTTAGTATTCCTGTTATAGGAAATGGAGATATAAAAACTGTTTATGATGCAGAAAAAATAATTAATCAAACCAACTGTGATGGGATAATGATTTCAAGAGCAAGCTTAGGAAATCCATGGATATTTGAACATGTACAGAACTATCTTAAAGGAAAAAATATTAGAGAAATTAGCAAAGAAGAAATATTAAATATCATACTTGAACATATAAACCTAGAAGTACAAGAAAAAGGTGAATATATTGGAATAAGAGAAATGAGAAAACATATTTGCTATTATCTAAAGAATATGAAAAATGCATCACAACTTAGAAATGAGATCAACCATCTAGAAACAAAACAAGAAGTAGAAGACATATTAAAAGCATACTTTTTAAATAATGAAATATAATTTAAATAAATATAGTTATTTTTTCAAGCCTTGTTGTCGCAACGCAACCTAAAGGTTGCTGCTCCATTCGCCCTTCGTTTCACTTCGGTTGGTCGCTACGCGGCTTTTTCAAAAATAACTATATTTATTATTAAAATGTCTTTAGGAGAGAGTATGAAAATATTTAAAAAGTCATTTTTTTTAATTGCCATAATACTAATGATTATCATTTTTATTGGAGTAATAATAAAAGTTTCTTTAAATAAAAATTATAAAAATAAAAAAATAGGAAATAATAAAAGTATTGAAGAGATTGAAGATTATATTTTAAATATTAAAACTTACAAAGCCAATTTAGATGTAACAATTACTAACAATAGAAATGAAAATATCTATAAGTTGAGTCAAGAAGTAACTGAAAATTATGAAAAACAGAAAGTATTAGAACCAAAAGAAATAAATGGATTAGAAATGACATACCAAAACGGAAAATTAGAGATAAAAAATACCAATTTAAATTTAAGCAAAATATATGAAAATTATCCTAATATGTCAGATAATAATTTATTTTTAACATCATTTATTGAATATTATAAAGATTTAACTGAAAAAAGTGTAAAGATTATTGAAAATAATACAATATTAATGGAAGTAAAAACTGATGTAAATAGATATAATGTAGAACAGAAATTATATGTAGATAAAGAAACTTTAAAACCGAGAAAATTGGAAATAATGGATAATAACAATAATACAAAAGTTTACATATTATATAATGAGATTGAAATAAATATTTAAGATATATCATCTCTAATTTATATAATGGAGAAGAAAGAATGACAATAAGAAGAGGAGATATGTTTTATGCAGATTTAAGCCCGGTTGTAGGTTCTGAACAAGGAGGAATTAGACCAGTTGTGATTATACAAAATGATATGGGAAATAAATATAGCCCAACAGTAATAGCAGCAGCAATAACTTCACAATTAGGAAAAACAAGGTTGCCAACGCATATACCAATAGGTTCTCAAAATGTAGGATTAAAAACTGATTCAGTAATACTTGCTGAACAGGTTAGAACAATTGATAAAAGCAGATTAAAAGAAAAAATTGGTCATATAGAAGATCAAAAAATAATAAGTCAGATAAATAATGCTTTAGGCGTTAGTATTGGCTTAAACATATAAAATAAAGAGAGTTCTATTTTTTAGTGTCCATTTTTATATGGATTCACTTCAAATCTGAACTCTCTTTATTTAACTAAAATTTTACTTACTTTAATTTTTCATTATATTTTTACTTCATTCTAATTTTTAAATTCTTAATAATTTTTATTTCTTTATATAAGTCATCAATTCTTTTTTTTCTAATAGCTAAAGCATTTTGATATTCACTATATATTTGTCTATAATTTTCTAATGTTTCACCTTTTCTAAGAAGTAAAAGCATTCCGGATTTATAATATTGCTTTTGTTCTGCTTTTTTAGCAGAGTTCATTTTGTTTTCATATTTTATGATACTATCTATTCTTCTTATCTCAGAATTTAAGTAACTTATATAGTTCATTATTCCACTTATTTCATATAAAATATCATCAATAACAGCCTTAAACAATGCTTTTAGAGGTTTAGGATTAATTTTTCCAAGAGATTCATTTTGCCTTAAGATATCAAGAGCAACGATACTTTTTGGAGGTTCAGCATCTTTTATCAAATCCTTTAAAGTTTCAGAAATATTAACGTGTGTTTTATAATGACGTTTAGTAACTAAGGCATCATATTCATCAGCAACTCTGATAATTTGACCAGAATATGGAATATCGTTTTTCTTTAGTCCTCTAGGATATCCAGAACCATTTAGTGCCTCATGATGATACCATGGACCATCAGAATATGGCCTTAAATTAGCATCCTTCATGCAGTATTCATATCCTAAGGTTGTATGAGTTTTCATAATTTCAAATTCTTCATCAGTTAGTCTACCATCTTTAGCAAGTATTACTTCAGGAATATACATTTTTCCAATATCATGAACGTATCCAGCAATCAAACAATGAATGGTAAATTGATTATTGCAATGCATATATTCACAAATACGTGCAGACAAATTAGATACATTACTACAATGTAGCTTTGTAAAGTAGTCCAGATTATCCATAACTGATAGACTTCTTTTCATATTTACGTCTAAATCATTTATCTTTACATTACTTGGACTATAAAAATCGTATTTTTCTTCCATAATAAATTCCATTCCTTTCTCGCTTCGCTCGTAAGGCACACATAGGTATGAAAGCCTTGAGTTTGAAGCACTTT